>DTRN01000128.1 GCA_012965905.1 Nitrospirales bacterium
CCATGCAAGCGTTTGTTCGCGACTATCATTTCCATTATCAGACCGACCCGTCCGAATTTTCCGCACTCGCCTATGACACCACCCGTCTGGTGATTCACTCCATTCAACAGGGTGCCACGAACGGACGAGAGCTCGGAACGTCTCTGAGAGAGCTTCGCCAATTCCCAAGCCTATCCGGACCCGCCGATATGACCCTGTCGGGCACCCTCGATCGGCCACTCTTTGTGATCAAAGTCGAACATGGGTCGTTCGTACAGGTTAAGTAGGTCTTCGGTCCCATGGGTTATCTCGAAAACATTTTTCTGATGCTGTCCTATCAGCTCTTACCATTGTTGTTTGCGATGGTCCTGCACGAGTTTGCGCATGGATGGGTCGCGAATGCCTTGGGGGATCCGACCGCGCGACTGGCTGGCCGCTTGACATTGAATCCCAAACCGCATATCGACCCGGTTGGCACCGTGCTCTTTCCCGCGATGTGTCTCGTTCTCCAAAGTCCCGTTTTTTTCGGGTATGCCAAGCCGGTACCGGTAAACTTTTACAATCTTCGCCACCCCAGACGGGATATGGTGCTGGTGGCAGCAGCCGGTCCTGGAATGAACCTTCTCCTTGCGGTCATGAGTGGAATTCTTCTTCGTGTCATACTTACCATCGAGCCGTCCCTCGCCAGCGAGATCTTTTCCTTTCAAGCATCGGGTGCCCGCCACGACATGGCTGCCATGTTTCTGATCCCGTTTGGGAAAATGCTGGTCGCTTCCGTTTTTATTAATGTGCTATTGATGCTGTTTAATTTACTCCCAATTCCGCCACTTGATGGTGGCCGAATTGCGGTCGGACTGCTGCCCTACCAGCAGGCTCGTACGCTGAGTGGCCTTGAACCCTACGGCATGATGATTGTCATTATCCTCATCGCATTTGACGGTCAATTACAGATCATGAGCACTTTCTTCTGGCCCCTGGTTAACCTGGCAATGATGGCCATACTATCTGGAACGCTCGGATGAAGCCTCGCGTACTGAGCGGAATGCAGCCCAGCGGGCGCTTGCATCTTGGAAATTTGAGCGGTGCGCTCTCAAACTGGACGAAGCTTCAGGATACATACGAGGGATACTTCTTTGTCGCGGACTGGCATGCGCTTTCCACCAACTATGCAGAGCCAACCCAGATCAAGACATTAACCCGCGAAATGGTGATCGATTGGCTGTCAGCGGGACTTGACCCAAGCAAGGCGACAATCTTCATTCAATCGGACCTGCCGGATCACGCCGTGCTTCATGTGTTGTTGTCCATGATTACGCCGATTCCGTGGCTCGAACGAATCCCCACCTATAAGGAGCAACAAACACAATTGGAGGATCGTGATCTTTCAACCTATGGATTTCTGGGTTACCCAATTTTACAGACGGCGGACGTGCTGATGTACAATGCGGACTTCGTTCCTGTCGGCATTGACCAGGCCCCACACGTCGAACTCACGCGCGCCATTGCGCGCCGATTCAATTCCCTGTACAAACCCATCTTCAAGGAGCCGCAGACGTTGTTGACAGAGGTGCCCAAACTTCCCGGAACCGACGGTCGCAAAATGAGCAAGAGCTACAACAACGCGATTTATCTGTCAGACTCGGAAGAGACGTTACGCGAAAAACTACGGACCATGGTGACTGACCCAGCACGGAAGCGACGAACAGATCCCGGTGATCCGGATATATGCCCGGTCTTCGATCTTCATAAGGTGTATTCAGACACACCTGTGATCGAGCAAGTCAACGCGGAATGCCGCACGGCCAAGATCGGATGCATTGATTGCAAACGATTTCTGGCAAACGCTCTGGTGACACAACTCAATCCAGCATGGGAAAAGGGCCGTGCCATACGGAAGTCGCCAACAATGGTAGACGATGTGCTACAAGAAGGCGCGAAACGTGCGCGGGTGACCGCCAGCGCGACAATGCAAGAAGTACGCGACGCAATCGGGATATAGAGAAGGAATGGGCATGGCAATACGCATAGGCATTAATGGGTTTGGTCGGATTGGAAGAACCGTGCTGCGGACCCTGCTCGGTGATTCGAGATTCGAGGTGGTCGCGGTGAACGATCTTACAGACGTTCGAACAATCGCGCACCTATTCAAATATGACTCGGTTCACGGAACATTGCCGATAGCAGTGGAAGCTGGAGAGGATACGTTGCTGGTCAATGGGCACACGATTAAAGTCCTCGCGCAAAAGGATCCGGCCACCTTGCCCTGGAAAGATCTGGGAGTGGAGATCGTGATCGAATCCACCGGCCGTTTTACCGATCGGGACAGTGCCGCCGGGCATCTTACGGGTGGCGCCCGCCAGGTGATCATTTCCGCACCTGCGAAACAACCCGATGTGACGGTGGTATTGGGCGTGAATGAGGACAGCTACGACCCGACTTCACATCAGATCGTGTCGAATGCCTCCTGCACCACAAACTGCCTCGCGCCGATATCGAAAGTCCTCCACGAACAGTTCGGGATCAAGCGCGGATTGATGACCACTATCCATTCCTACACCAACGATCAGCATCTTCTCGACCTCCCGCACAAGGATCTTCGTCGCGCACGCTCGGCGGCGCTTTCGATGGTTCCGACAACCACCGGAGCAGCGACGGCGCTCTACGAAGTGCTTCCGGCTCTCAAAGGCAAACTAGACGGGATGGCGATTCGAGTTCCCACCCCCAACGTCTCTCTGATCGATCTCACGGTTGAGCTGGAACAAGATGCTGGCAAGGATGATATCAATCAGGCATTTCGTCGCGCGGCCGATGGCCCCCTGCATGGCATCGTCAGCTATTCCGAAGAACCGCTGGTCTCCATCGATCTCAAAGGAAATTCCCACTCTGCGATCGTCGATGCGCCACTGACCACAGCGTTAGGCAACCGCATGATCAAAGTGATCGCATGGTACGACAACGAATGGGGATACTCCTGCCGCATCCGCGACCTGGTGGCATATATGGCCGATCGACAGAGGTAGGGGCTGATGAACCTTAATAAGGTCTCTATCGAGGATATTGACATCAGTGGGAAACGCGTGTTCATCCGCGTTGACTTCAATGTTCCGCTCGATACCAATGGGGGCGCCCTCACCATCGCCGACGACACCCGCATTCGCTCTACTCTTCCCACCATCAACTACGCCATCGATCAAGGAGCTAAAATCATTCTCTGTTCGCATCATGGCCGCCCTGACGGAAAACCGGAACCCGAACACAGCCTCGCGCTTGTCGCAACGCGGTTGGGACGCCTGCTGAAAAAGGACGTCCTGTTCGCACCGGATTGTATCGGGCAAGCTGTTGAGTCGCTCGCAGCCACATTGGCCCCTGGGGATGTTCTCTTGATCGAAAACGTACGGTTTCACCCCGGCGAGATGAACAACCACGAATCGTTTGCGAAAGCTTTGGCGGCTCATGCCGATGTGTACATCAACGATGCATTTGGAGCAGCACATCGAGACCATGCGTCGATCACCGGGATTACCCGATTCGTCCAGACCACAGCCATGGGACTCCTCCTCCGCAAGGAAGTCCGCTATCTTGAAAGCGCCATGGCTTCCCCTACACGACCCTTTGTCGCCATTCTTGGCGGGGCGAAGGTCTCCGGCAAGATCGGGGTCATCGATAATCTTGGCAAAACTGTTGACAAGGTCGTGATCGGTGGTGGGATGGCCTTTACCTTTCTCAAGGCCCTTGGGTTGGAGATTGGAGCGTCAGTCGTCGAGGATGACATGTTGGATGATGCACGCAAGATTTACCAACACGCCATTGAACGCGGAATCAAATTTTATCTCCCCGTCGATTGCGTGGTCGCCACACATCTAGGTGCAGACGCCGAGACCAAGATCGTCTCGGTGCAAGAGATTCCACACGACTGGATTGGTGTCGATATCGGGCCGGCATCAGCGCGGCTGTTCGAGGAAGTCATCGAAAATGCGAAAACCATTTTATGGAACGGTCCGATGGGCGTGTTTGAAATCGACGCGTTCTCGCGAGGAACCTTCGCAGTCGCCCATGCGGTAGGTCATGCCTACGCCATGAGCATTGTAGGAGGGGGAGACACCGGTCTTGCGGTCCATCGAGCTCATGAATCTGAGAACATGTCCTTTATCTCGACTGGAGGAGGTGCCGCTCTTCAGTTGCTCGAAGGAAACAGCCTTCCCGGGCTGGCGGCATTACCCGACTCACCTATATAGGCCAGTCCAGCTTGCCCCCTCATGCGACGACGCGCCCTCATTGGCAACTGGAAAATGCACAAAACCGCTGATGAGGCAGGCACGTACATCCGCGAGTTCTTGCCGCTTATTCAGAATATTGCCAGCGTAGACGTCATTCTCGCTCCACCATTCACCTCGCTTCACGTCGTGGCAGCATTGGTCAAAGATACGTCAATTGGCCTCGCCGGCCAAGATGTGCATTGGGACTCCCAAGGGGCATTGACCGGCGAAGTCTCTCCAGCCATGCTGTACGACAGCGGATGCCAATCAGTGATCATTGGTCACTCAGAACGGCGGCAGATGTTTCACGAAGATGACAACGCGGTCAATCGAAAGGTGAAAGCCGCCATCGCGCATCACCTCACCGCGATCATGTGCGTCGGAGAGACACGCGAGGAACGCGCTAACGGAAAAACGTCAGATGTCCTCACTCGCCAGTTGCTGGCAGGATTGGCTGGAATAGATGCCATTGACGACACCCAACTGGTCCTGGCCTATGAGCCCATCTGGGCAATCGGAAGTGGGACGCCCGCAACGCCGACACAAGCTAACGAGGTGCACGCCGAACTTCGGGAACACCTCGGAACGCTCTTCACGACCGCAATCGCAAAATCCATTCGGATCGTCTACGGAGGCAGCATCACCACCGAGAACATTCAGGCCCTTCTGGCCACACCGCACGTCGATGGTGGATTAGTTGGTGGGGCTTGTCTCGATCCCAGTAACTTTGCTAGGATTGTGAGTTCTGCGGCGAATTGAAAAAAAACCATGTTGTACACATTTCTCATTACTCTTCACGTTTTCATCTGCGTTATCATGATAGGAGTGGTGCTTCTGCAATCTGGAAAAGGGGCAGAAATTGGCGCGTCCTTTGGTGGATCCAGTCAAACGGTATTTGGATCACGCGGACCAGGCACATTCCTAAGCAAGGCCACGGCGTGGGCCGCTTCAATTTTCATGCTGACCTCACTCAGTTTGGCCATACTGAGCAAGCAGGCGGTCACCGGCTCCTCCGTTTTGGACAACCTTGACAGCGGCGTGACATCGGAGCAAGTTGAAGAGGGTCTGCCTGTGGACTATCAATTGATCGACGAAACAGCCCTCACAGAAGGCACGGTCGAACCCACTCCTGCTTCAGAAGACCCCGTTCCGGCTATACCCTGATCCTTTACGCCTTCTTTCTTCTATCCACACCATACGGTTACGATAGTTTCACCCGCCGAAGAATGATTTCATCGTGCTGGTATGGCCCGCGTAGGCGCGAAGAACGTTCTGACGGTTGACGATGGCCTGCGCGATCAATTCCACGCGATGCGAGGGTGTGGATGCCTGAAATCTGGTTTTCCCATTGGTACGACCAGCGCGTCCAGGCGAATGGATGAGTATGCGGCTGCAATGTAGCCGAATGCCGATGTGTGTTCCCGTCAATAGTGATGTTCACCGCCTGTATCGGAGTGTGCCCTCCCCAAACTACGCCACTGACTTGATAGAGATTGCCAACGGCGTGATAGTCACGCAGCACTGTCGCAACTATCGACTTCACAGGAATCTTTGTGATCTGTTCGGGCTTCCACACCGCATCGCTATCTGAAGATATCGCCCTCTTGTTCACATAGTGGGTAGTTTGATACATCCCATCAAATGGCGTATCGATCACTTCAATACGTTCTAACCATTTCACATGGGCCATGCCATACCAGCTAGGAACGATGAGCCGCACCGGAAAACCATGATCGTGAGGCAACGGCTTATCATTCATGTCCGTTGCCAACATTACTTCCGGTCGCCTTGCCTGTTCAATCGAAAGTGCCCGTGCAAAATGGCGGGCGCTGCGTCCACCCGAGTCAGCCCCATGAAAGACAATGTTTCTGGCATTCGGTTGTAGTCCGGCCTTCTCTAACACCGCGTGTAACGGTACTCCAGTCCATTTTGCATTGCTTACCAGCCCGTGATTGCGACGCTTCGAGTTGCCGGCACACTCCAATGTCACGACACGCTCAACTCTTGGAAACTCGCTGAACTCATCTAACCCAATCTGCTGTGCATGTCGCACATTGCCTCCCACCCGAATACTCCAATCGCGAGCATTGCTCACCTTCGGCACTGCGAAGTGGTTACGGATATAGAACTGATCGGCAGGTGTAATCCAACCCATCAGTCGGGTGAGATCGAATGGAATAATCTTATCACCGTGTTCGGTGATGGTGCTCGGACTCAGCTTGTCGTCAAGAAATGGAACGACGCCAAGGATTGTCGCGCGTGCTTCTGACGCGAACATCGCTTGCAGGGCGAACGGGAAGGCGAGTCCCTGGACCAGTAGGTCCCGTCTTGTGAGATCTCGTGATTTGCCGTCCATCGTTATCGGCATTCAGGTATTCAGAATCTAACCTCAGGCGTCTATCTGTTCGGCATCCACGATGACGTTTTTTGCCATGTCCTCTTTGTATGCCATGAGTCGCTTTGCAAGTTCAGGATCTTTACGGGCAATGATCTGCGCGGCGAAAATCCCCGCATTCTTCGCTCCCGCTTTTCCAACCGCCATGCACGCAACGGGAATTCCGCCGGGCATCTGAACCGTCGCCAATAGTGCATCCCAGCCTTGAAGCGGAGAACTGTCAATCGGCACCCCGATCACCGGCAGGACGGTCCGAGCTGCGATCACCCCTGCAAGGTGGGCGGCGCCTCCCGCTCCCGCGATAAAGACTTCTCCCCCACTTGCTTCAAACGATTTGATCAGTTCCTCTGTGCGATCCGGGGTGCGATGCGCTGATGTGATTGTCATGTCATACGAGACGCCGAGTTTTGTTAACACCGCAGCAGTCTCTCTCATTAACGGTAAATCAGATTTGCTCCCCATAAAGATTGCGACTTGGACTTTACTCATCTTCACACTCCTTCAGCGCAGATGTCAGTTCGGTATTGTATGCCATCGAACGTAATGCGTTCCGCTGCCTCATACGCTTTCGCGCACGCAGCTTTGTGATCAGACCCAAGTGCTGTCACCCCAAGTACCCGGCCTCCCGCTGTTGTCAAACCTTTATCTGTCATTGCAGTCCCTGCATGAAAAACCATGACATCATCGAGTTTGCCGGCTTCCTCGACGCCATGAATAGTCTTGCCAACCTCGGGACGACCAGGATATCCGCCGGACGCCAACACCACGCACACCGCCGCGCCTTCATGCCATTCGATCGTTGGGATAGTATCTAGTTGATGCGCCACGACACCGTCGAGAAGATCAACCAGGTCTGTCTTGAGAAGCGACAGCACAACCTGCGTCTCCGGATCACCAAACCGTGCGTTGCATTCCAAAACGTTCGGCCCATCGGGTGTCAACATAATACCTGCATATAACAATCCGCGATACGGACTTCCAAGCGACGACAGCGCATCGACGATCGGTTGAAGGATCTCATTCGCGATTCGATTCATCAGCGCAGTATCCACAGAACCCACTGGTGCAAACGAGCCCATTCCACCCGTATTTGGCCCCTGATCGTTGTCAAAGATGCGTTTGTAATCGCGTGACGCGAGCAAGGGGACAACGGTGTTTCCATCGGTCAAGGCCATGATACTCAGTTCGTCACCCGCGACAAATTCCTCGATTATGGTGGTGGATCCGCTGGTTCCAAGCACCTTCTGCTCAAGCAGATCCGTCACCGCTTGTTGAGCTTCGTCCAACGTCGTGGCGACCACGACCCCCTTCCCTTGCGCAAGACCATCCGCCTTAATGACCACAGGCAGTCTATGATTGCGAAGATACTCCTGCGCTCGAACAACATCAGTAAACGTCTCCGCCGATGGCGTGGGAATGCCATGCCGACGCATGAGATCTTTGGCGAAAACCTTGCTTGTCTCAATTCTGGCGGCCATGCGACCTGGACCGAAAATACGCAAGCGGGCCTGGCGGAAGGTGTCAGCAATCCCGTCGGCGAGCGGAGCTTCAGGGCCTACGACAGTGAGGTCAATGGATTGATCCCGCGCGAAAGACAGGAGGTCTTGAATGTTGCCGGCTTGGATCGGAACACACTCGGCGAGCGTGGCAATCCCAGGATTTCCAGGAGCGCAGAAGATATCGGTGACGCGAGGGCTTTGGGAGATCTTCCAGACAAGAGTGTGTTCTCGGCCTCCTCCGCCAATGACGAGAACCCGCATGGAATGATCTACTTTGGGTTAGGCATGGCGGAAATGCCGAACACCGGTCAGAACCATGGCCATACCATGCTCATCTACGGACTGAATCACTTCGTCATCACGGATCGATCCGCCTGGTTGAATCACGGCAGTAATTCCAGCATTTGCCGCTTCGTCGATGCCGTCACGAAAGGGGAAGAATGCATCGGATGCCATGATAGCGCCTTTGAGTGACCGTAAAGCTTTCTTCGCGGCAAGCTGTACCGAATCCACGCGGCTCATTTGTCCGGCTCCAATGCCAATCGTTTTGTTGCCTTTTGCATACACAATGGCGTTCGAGCGGACATGTTTGGTGACCTTCCAGGCAAACCGAAGGGAAGACAATTCGTCATCGGTGGGTGCACGTTTGCTCACAACTTTGAGGTTCTTGAAATCCTCATCTACCGCCAAATCAAAACCCTGAATGAGAAGACCTCCCTTCACTCGTTTCATGTCCATTCCAAGATTCCACCCATAGGTTGATGCCGTCGTCTCGCTTTTCTCAAGGCCAAGGTCGAGCAAACGAAGATCCCGTTTCTGTTTCAAGTGGGCGAGCGCATCATCATGGAACCCTGGTGCAACAATTACTTCCAGAAAGTTGCTGGTCATTTCCCTTGCGGTTTCCAAATCCACATAGCGATTGAGTCCAACGACGCCACCAAACGAAGAAAGGGGATCGGTATCACGCGCGCTGACGAAGGCATCCACCAGGCGCCTATCGACTGCCACTCCACACGGATTGACATGTTTGATGATCGCTGCTGCGGGTTCATCAAACTCAAACGCCAACTCCATGGCAGCGTTGGCATCCAACACGTTGTTAAAGGACATGGCCTTGCCGTGATGCTGCGTTGCGGTTGTGATCGAGGGTCCCGCAGCACCCATCTCACGGTAGAACGCTCCCTGTTGATGCATGTTTTCGCCATACCGTAGCGTACTCAGTTTCTCAAAATGGACTGGCAGGAACGTAGCAAATTTATTTTCCTCGGTGGGCATATCACGATCAAGATAATTTGTGATCACGCTATCGTAGTGCGCGGTGTGCTGAAACGCCTTTACGGCCAAACGACGGCGCGTCTCTGCAGATACCTGGCACCCATCGTTTCGCAGTTCATCCACCACGCCACGGTAGTCATTCGGATCAACAAGGACGGTCACGAATGCGTGGTTCTTCCCGGCAGAGCGTAGCAATGCAACACCGCCGATATCGATATTTTCGATAGCCTCATTGATAGAACATTCCGGCTGCGATACGGTCTTCTCAAATGGATAGAGGTTCACCACGACGAGCCCAAATGGGCTAATCCCATGCTGCTCCATTTCAGCGAGATGTTGAGGATCATCGGCTTTACCCAAGATCCCTCCGTGAATTTTAGGATGTAGGGTTTTCACACGTCCATCGAGAATCTCAGGTGACCCGGTATAGGACGCGACGTCGGTCACGGGAATCTTCGCAGACCGGATAGCCTGCGCAGTTCCTCCGGTAGAATAAACTTCAACGCCGAGATCGTGTAACCCTTGAGCGAGGGCGAGAATTCCGGTCTTATCGGAGACGCTGATCAGTGCTTTTTCGCGTTTTACCATATCACTTCCATCACAAACCGGTCGATAGACGGCAGAGGATAGCACCGGCCTATAGCGAATTCAACTCACGCATCAAAGGAGGGTATTAGAGAAGCGGTTCCAAGTCTTCCCAGATCGTCACAGGCCTGGAGCAGGTAAAGTTGTGGCAGACGTAAACAGTGGGTTTGCCATCCAGCGAGCTTTTGCCTTGGGCAATCGGCGGCAGGGGGAGTGCACTGTTTTCATCCACTAGAATGAGGACTTTATTGGGAATATATGTGCTATGGATTCTCGTTAAGAGGTCTTTCGTTGAGGGGTCTGTACGATCCCCAACGATCACGATTTCTTTGGGCCGCTCGAGATAAAAGTCCAATGCATTGAGCATCGCAGCGCTGCCATATCCATTGTTATCCATCTCGCTACGAAACAGTTTGAAGGTCTGTTCGGCTCGATCATGATAGGTCTGTTCACCAGTCAGCGAAAAAAGGCGCAGGAAATTCATGGCTGCGACCGCGTTTCCTGAAGGTATTGGACCGTCGCTCCCAGACTTCATACGTTGAATCAACGTCTCGTGATTGTTGGCGGTAAAGAAACATCCGCCAGCGCGAGAATCCCAAAATCGTTCGACCATCACTGCTGTGAGTTCTCGGGCACCCTCTAAATACTTGTCGTTGAACGTGGATTCGTACGCATCGAGCAAGGCTGCAGCTAAAAACGCATAGTCGTCAAGGTACCCGTTCAGCTTACCTTGACCATTGGTGACCGTTCGATACAAATGTCCATTCTTGTAGGCCGCAGTAAACAAGAAATCAAGCGCGTTCTCTGCCATTACCAGGTAGGATGGATTGCCCAATGTCTGATACGCATCCAACGCTCCAGAAATCATCAGGCCATTCCATCCAGCGAGGATTTTATCATCGCGTTGGGGTTTGATTCGTGGCTCACGTGCTGCAAGCAATTGCTTCCGTGCAGGATTAAGCAACACCTCAATCCTGTCCATCTCTTTCTCATCAAAATCTGAACTCGCAATTCGGTTGAGAATGGCCTTGCCTTCGAAGTTTCCACTCTCAGTCACGTCGTAGATACGACACATTTCTGCGCCGAGTTCAGGGCCAAGAATTGCATTGACTTCTTCCGGCGTCCACACAAAGAATTTGCCTTCAACGCCTTCACTGTCCGCGTCCTGTGCGGTATAAAACCCACCTTCCGGCGAAATCATTTCACGACGCACGTATTCAAGCGTTTCTTCAACGACCTGCCGAAATCGAAACGTCTGAGTCAAACGCCACCCATCAAGATAGAGCCGGATAAGCTGGGCGTTGTCGTACAACATCTTTTCAAAATGTGGCACCAACCATTTGCTGTCGACGGAATATCGATGGAATCCACCCCCAAGGTGATCATAGACCCCACCGGCCGCAATCTTTCGGATTGAATGCAGCGTCATATCACGCGAGGATTCCGTTCGGGTGCGTTGATAGTGCCGAAGCGCCAGTTGAAAGGGTTGAGCGGTTGGAAATTTTGGCCCTGCCCCGAATCCTCCATCGACCGGTTCGTAGAAACTGGAGAATCCCTTCACCGCATCATCGACCAGCGCGGTGTCCAAAGGGGCGTCAGACGGTTGCGGAGCCCCAATACGACGCAACCCAGCCATGACCTGTTGGATGTTCTGTCGCACATCGGATTGTTTGTCCCGGTAGGCCTCCGCGATACCCACAAGCAGGTCTGGAAACGCCGGCATTTTGTACCGAGGCACAGGGGGGAAATAGGTTCCACCGTAGAAGGGCTCTTGCTCAGGAGTCAAAAATGCGGTCAGCGGCCATCCTCCTCCACGGCCAATAAACGCTTGGACAGCTTTCTGATAAATATCGTCAAGATCGGGACGCTCTTCACGATCGACCTTAATATTGATGAAGTTGTCGTTCATGAGTGTGGCGGTTGCAGGATTCTCGAATGATTCCCGCTCCATGACGTGACACCAATGACATGCGGAATAGCCGATCGAGAGAAGAATCGGCGTGTTTTCGGTTTTTGCCCTATCAAGAGCTTCGGCTCCCCACGGATACCAATCAACAGGATTGTGCGCGTGCTGTAGAAGGTACGGACTTGTTTCGTCAATCAGTCGATTGGTGTATTCATGTTTCATCAGAGATGCCCCCGAGCACACGATGAAAAGACGATGTTAACACAGGTGACGCCATACCGCGTTCACCCGAGCTTCTCCCTATGGTAAGCTATGTACGATTAGATACCGTAAATCCTACACGCAGTTCCATCACCGAACCGCATGCCCCCATCGATTCATCCCATTGACTTAATTCGGACTCTGAAGTCCAAGCAGTTGACTCCCGCGATCGTGTTTTTGACGTCACGGCGCTCCTGCGACAACGCGTTGGAGGCGTTCACTCACATTCCCCCAACACTCTCGCCGAAACGGCAGGCAACAATTTCCCGCCTTATTGATCAGTGGACAGTGACATACCCTAGCATTCAGAACCACCCGCTGCGTGAGCGTGTGATTCAGTATGGCGTAGCCGCCCATCATGCGGGGCACCTCCCATCATGGAAAATCGTGATCGAAGAGCTGATGCGTGAAGGGGTGCTCGATGCGGTGTTTGCCACAACCACATTGGCGGCTGGAGTCGACTTCCCCGCGCGGACCGTCATCATCACACAATCTAATATTCGGAAAAGTCAGGGATTTGTCGACCTGACGGTTGCAGAAGTTCAACAAATCGCAGGCCGCGCTGGGCGACGCGGCAAAGACCAGGTTGGGTTTGCCGTCGTGACGCCTTCCCCATATATCGATCTAGTCAGGTTGACGGAGGGACTGACTGGCTGTCCCGAACCACTGCGCAGTCAATTCGAAATTTCTTATTCCATGGTCCTCAATCTGCTCAAAGCCTATCCCCAAGACCACATCCAAACGATTCTCGACAAAAGCTTCGCGCAATTTCAGCTCAACACCAAAGCTGAAACACTTCAAACTACAATTGACACGCTTGAAGCTTCTCTCGCTGACTACGCTCCCCGACCGTGCGCCGATTGGATCCACCAGTGGCAAAGTTTTCAACAGACGGTTCTTGATACCACCAAGCGACTCCGCCCTCGCGGGGATTCCCCACCAGAGCTTGCCGCGCGAATTCCTTATTTAATCCCCGGTCAAGTTGTCTCGATGTCTAAACGGCGAGTCGTTGTCATGCATCTGTACCGTACTCGGGGCAAAAACAACCCTATGATCACGGCGATGCGATTCGACGGGACCATTGCCCACTATCCTGTCAGTGCGATCAAGAAAATTATCGATGCGACCGTACCGCTCCCCACAGGAAGACACGGGAAGGGAGCCGTATCCAATCAGGCCCGAGCGCTTCCGACAAAGCTTCAACCTCTCGCACCCCACATTCCAGCGATCACCCCCGATGTCAACCCGCACTTGATAGACACGCTGACGCCTGACATGTTTCAAACACTGAGCGAGCATTTTCCCTGTCCAACGTGTCCTTCGCAACACACATGCGGAGTCGAATTCGCGACCGGACATGCCGATCGCACGAAACTGCATCATCACATCGACTCCATTCAACAACTCCAGACCGGTCTTTGGAGAACCTTTCAAAAGCGCATGAACGTCCTTCAGCATCTCGGATATTTGACCAGCGCCAATCAACTTACGGAGGTGGGTGAATGGGCCCGATATATCCGCATCAGCCCTTCACTACTGGTGACGGAACTCATCCGCACCGATGTACTCGCAGGCATGGACCCACCGGTGCTTGCCGGGGTAATGGCAAGCATTGCCTTCGATGATGATCGCCCCGCAGTGTTTCCGAGGATCAGTCAAGCACTCGCAGGGCGGCTTACACACGTGCGCCAATTGGCACGATCCCTCGAGGCCTATGAAGAGCCTCCACTGCTTCGCGCTGATGTTGCGGCACTTCCAGAACGTTGGATTGGGGATCCCACGATGCGGTGGGCGGATCTCTGTAAAGGGACGAGTATGGCAGAAGGCGATATCTATCGCCTGCTAGCCCGAAACCTCGAGTATCTCTCGCAAATTCGATTCCTCTCGGCGACACACCCCCTTCTCGCGGCCACCGCCACCCAGGCGATTCAAATCATGCAGAGAGAAGTACTCGAAGAATTGCCGTAGGTGAACAAATAATCATCACATATTGGCAGTTTTCGTCACATTTTTATGCATGTCAATAGAATAACACCGCTGGTGCCTTACGCCTGGCACTCACATCATGTTGAAAATAATATGAATTTACACCAACCGGCGAACTTCATCATCAAAACCGTGGATGGCACATGAATTGCTGCATATCATGATTGGACGGCATACACAATGGGAGATCAATCATGAAATGTCCACGCTGTCAGGGCTTCGTCGTATTGAAAAGTGGCAGAGAGCCCCGTTGGTTCATGGTCCCTCAAGTTCCACTGCGTCCCTACCGAATAAATTAAGTAGGGTCGAGAGTACACGAGTTCACATGGAGGTTAGCCATGAGATGTTCACGCTGTCACGGTTTGTTGGTAGCAGATGAATGGTGGAGCAAGGATAATGACTATCGCAAAGTTAAAGGGATTTGCTGTGTGAACTGCGGCAGTTTCACAAGCCTCATGCCAACCATCGTACGCGCGCAGTCGGCTCGGCGACCGCGACAACTTGTCGCCTGAGCATCACAACGATTTCCAACTAACGTTGATACTCTGACCAGCTTTTGATCTGCAAGTCGCTACGCTGCTTTCGAGAAAGCGCCTCCACCCATCGCTGCGCGAGTTGTATGTTGGTGATCAATGGGATCGCCATATCAACGGCTTTTCGCCGAATTAAATAATCGTTGGTTAACTCTTGCTCCTGATAATTCTTGGGAATATTGATCACCAAATCAATTTTCCCTTGGCTCAGATATTCGAGGGCGTTGGGCGTCGTGTCTTCCAAGGGCCAGTGCAATATGGTGGCGGAGACTCCATTTTCGTGTAAAAACTCTCCCGTCCCCTGGGTCGCGTACAATTCAACATCCATTGCGCCAAGGGCCGTTGCGCAATGCAAGAAGGCCGCCTTTGATTCGACAGGACCGGTGGAGAGAAGAATGGTGTTCACCCGCAGGTGGTACCCTACGGAGAGCATGGCTTTCAAAAACGCCTCTTCAAAGTCGTCACCGATGCAGCCGACTTCACCGGTCGAGGCCATCTCCACCCCTAACACCGGATCCGCCCCGTCTAAACGAGTAAATGAAAATTGCGGGGCTTTCACCCCAACATAATCCAACTCACCCATTACCCCGTTGAACGACGTGACGTCGTCACCCATAATGACGCGTGTGGCGCAATCGATGAAGTTGACCTTGGCAATTTTCGAGACAAAAGGAAAGCTCCTCGACGCACGCACATTACATTCGATGACCTTGATCTCGTTTTCTTTCGCGATGAACTGAATATTAAACGGGCCCGTGATGTTGAGCCGTTCGGCAATTTTAGCGCTGACTCGCTTGATCCTCCGAATCGTTTCAAGGTACGTTCGCTGGGCAGGAAACACCAGGGTTGAATCCCCGGAATGAACACCCGCGTTTTCAATGTGTTCAGAAATAGCGTAGAGGACAAGTTTCCCATCCTTCGCGACAGCGTCCATTTCAAGTTCCTTGGCATTATCCAGAAACTGGCTGATCACGACCGGAAATTCAGGCGACCCCTTGGCAGCTCGCTCAACAAAGCGCGACAACTCCGCTTCGTTTGACGCTACTCCCATCGCAGCACCACTCAACACATAGGAAGGGCGGATCAGGACGGGATACCCCACGGCATTCGCAAACGCCAGTGCCTCATTTAAACCGACGAGTTCACGCCAGGCTGGTTGCTTGATATCTAGCTCGTCCAGGAGTTTCGAGAACTTATGTCGATCCTCAGCCTGATCGATGGAAGTAGGAGATGTGCCGAGAATATGCACACCCGCCCGATGCAGCGGAAGCGCAAGGTTGTTTGGCACTTGTCCTCCCATGGAGAGGACAAGACCGATGGGTTGTTCCTTGTTGACGATATCCAGCACCGTTTCCAAGCTGAGTTCCTCAAAGTAGAGGGCATCACACTCGTTGTAGTCGGTGCTGACCGTCTCCGGATTGTGGTTGATCATGATGGTGCGACGATTCGTATCGCGCAAGGTTCGCACGGTATTCACGCAGCACCAATCGAACTCAACCGAACTTCCGATCCGATAGGCGCCGGAACCCAATACGATGACGGATTGGCCATGGCCAAACTCAATATCATCACCCTGGCCGTTATAGGTGAGATACAGATAATTGGATCGGGCTGGGTACTCAGCCGCAAGCGTGTCAATTTGCTTGACGCACGGAATGATGCCTAATGCCTCGCGTTTTTGCCTCACCTGGAGTTCTTCGGCACCAATCAAACGGGCAATCTGCAGGTCACTACATCCTGCTCTCTTCGCCTCCTGTAGCAAATTGGAATCATCAAGAGGCTGCGCTGCGGTCGTCAATCGCCGAGCAAGTTCCACAATATGTTGAACCTTAAAGAGAAACCACCGATTGACCTTTGATAACTCGTAGATCCGTTCGATGGTCATCCCTGCTTGCATGGCCTCAGCGATTGCAAAAATTCGGTCGGGTGTCGGTTCGCTCAATTCCTGATCAATATCGTGAACGTCGAACCCCCTGCGCGGGTCGACAATGCCCTGAACGCCAATATCCAACATCCGAATGGCCTTTTGGAGGGCTTCTTCAAATGTCCGTCCGATGGCCATGACTTCTCCAACAGACTTCATTCCCGACCCAAGCTTCTTTGACACCAGATTAAATTTTTTGAGATCCCATCGAGGCATCTTGACCACGATGTAATCAAGAGCGGGTTCGAAACAGGCCTGTGTAATACCGGTCATACTATTGGGAAGATCAGGGAGTCCGTACCCAAGACCAAGCTTCGCCGCAATATAGGCCAAGGGATAGCCGGTTGCCTTGGATGCTAATGCCGAGCTTCGGGAAAGTCGTGCATTGACTTCGATGACCCGATACGCTTCTGAGTAGGGATCGAAGGCAAACTGGATATTGCACTCACCAACAATGCCAAGATGACGTACCACCCGGATCGAGATTTGCCGAAGCCAGTGATAATCTCGATTGCTCAACGTTTGGCTCGGAGCGACAACGATGCTCTCTCCGGTGTGAATTCCCATGGGATCGAGATTTTCCATGTTACATACGGTGACGCAATTATCATGACGATCCCGCACAACTTCGTATTCGACCTCTTTCCAACCGGTGAGGGACTCCTCGATCAGGATCTGTTTGGTGTGTCGGAATGCCTTGGCCGCACGCTCACGAAGATCTTCGTCTGTGACACAGATCCCCGAACCAAGACCACCCAAGGCATAGGCAATACGCAGCATGACCGGATAGCCAATGGCTTGAGCCACTCGAACCGCGTCATCGACCGACGTAACGGCTTCGCTCCTGGGAGCCTTGACGTCAATCTCGGAGAGCTTATTGACAAAGAGATTGCGGTCCTCGGTTTCTCGAATGGCTTGAATCGATGTGCCCAACACTGCCACGCCAAATTCTTGCAACGTCCCATCTTCATCGAGTGCTAACCCACAGTTCAGTGCAGTTTGCCCTCCAAACCCTAAAAGAATCCCGTCTGGGCGTTCCTTTTCGATAACATCCCGAACGAACTCGGCGTTCACCGGAAGAAAATACACCTCGTCTGCCAGGTGCTTTGACGTTTGAATGGTTGCAATGTTCGGGTTCACGAGGATGGTCGTAATCCCCTCGTCTTTTAGCGCCTTGATCGCTTGGCTTCCTGAGTAGTCAAATTCTCCTGCTTCGCCAATCTTCAAGGCAGAGCTTCCCAGGATTAACACTTTTTGAGGCATGTTTGTCATTAGAGAAGGCTTAAGAACTGGTCAAAGAGATACCCGGTATCGTACGGTCCGGGCGTGGCTTCGGGGTGAAACTGGACACTCATCAACGGGCGCGAGCGATGCCTGATGCCTTCATTGGTGCCATCATTGGCATTGATAAACCAGGGTGCCCACTCATCACTGAGCGTCCCCTGACGCACGGCATATCCATGGTTTTGCGAGGTGATATAACATCGCGGTGTTCCCACCTCACGGCACGGTTGATTCTGGCTTCGATGGCCATACTTCAGTTTATAGGTATCGGCTCCTGAGGCTAATGCCAAGATTTGATTGCCGAGACAAATACCAAGAATCGGCTTGTCACGCTGCATCACCTGTTTGACGATCGCAACCGTTTCCTGACATTGCTTCGGATCACCAGGTCCATTCGAAATGATCAGGCCATCAAACACTTCATTGGCAAGATCATAATTCCACGGGACTCGCACAACCGTCGCACCGCGTTCGACCACGCTGCGCACAATCGCCGTCTTGCACCCACAGTCGACGATCACGACTTTTTTAGCCCCAGCTGAATACGTGACCGGTGCATCCACACTTACGGTAGACACGAGGTTTTCAAGATTTGGATCGTGGAACGGAATATCCTCACCTGGAGCGAGAATCTTTCCCAACATCGTGCCTTTCTCTCGCAACTGCTTGGTGAGCATTCTCGTATCGATCCCATACAGCCCAGGGATTCCGGATTCGCGAAGCCAATCATCCAGACTTCTCACCGCGTTCCAATGGCTGTATTGCATCGCATGATCAGACACCACAAGGCCCTGGATTTGGATTTTCGAAGATTCGAACGGGCTGTCTAAATCATGGCCATTCCCTTGCTGAGGAACACCATAATTCCCAATGAGAGGGTATGTCAGAACCAGGATTTCCCCTGCATACGACGGATCGGTCAGCGATTCCGGATATCCGACCATCCCCGTATTAAAGACGACTTCTCCCGCAATGGACTTTGTCTCGCCGAAGGCATAGCCTTTGAAAATCGATCCATCCTCAAGCACCAGCGAGCTATGTATTTGAGTTGGACTCATGGTGTGTTCATCGTACCACTATTCAGGCGTATCTCCCCCGCGAACAAAGCCTCTCCGTATGAGTTCGGCCACAATGCGAAGGGCATTCTCCTCAGAAGTGTGCCGAACCGTGTCAAGCGTCATTTCCGGATTGAGCGGAGCCTCGTAGGGATCATCGATGCCCGTAAAACCGGTAATTTCTCCTCGGCGTGCCTTAGCATACATTCCCTTGGCATCACGTGTCTCACACACATCCAGCGGTGTATCGACGAAAATTTCTACAAAATGCCCTTTTGGTACCAGGTTGCGTACGTCGTTGCGGGTGGCACGGTAAGGACTGACGGCTGCACACACCACGATCCCCCCCTGGAGGACAATCTCCGCAGCCACGTATCCGATGCGTCGAATATTAATATCTCGATCTTCTCGACTAAACCCCAATCCCTTTGAAAGATGCGTTCGAACCACATCTCCATCTAAGACGGTCACTTGACGACCGTGCTCCATGAGCAGGACGGTCAAAACCTCTGTCGTCGTGGACTTTCCAGCGCCACTGAGCCCCGTAAACCAAATCGCGACGCCCTGGCGATGACGCGGTGGATAAGCCTCAGTAAGAATATCTGCAGCCTCCGGGCGCGTAAACCACGGTGGGAGTTTGCGGCCTTGATTCAGATAGTCTTCACGAACCTGCGCACCAGAAAGAGACGCAACCTGTGCATGCGCGGGAATGTTCGTGACCTCTTCGTATCGTTCCTCATCGGGAAGATAGGCCAACTCCTTGAATACGACGGGACGAACACCGAGTTCATTTTGAAACTGCTCAACAATCTCTTGCGCGTCATAGGGTCCATAGTAAGGCTTCCCCATGGAGTCAACACCGGGACTGGCATGATCCCGCCCCACGATCAGATGATTCGCGCCATAGTTACGTCGAATCACCGCGTGCCATAGGGCTTCCCGAGGCCCGGCCATCCGCATGGCGAGCGGGAGCAGCGAAAGCACGATTCGGCCACCATCGTAATAGTTGTCCGCCAATACTTTATAGGTGCGTACACGCGTGTAGTGGTCTACATCGCCCGGCTTTGTCAGGCCGACCACCGGATGCAACAACAGAACCCCATCAACCTCTTGAATCGCTCGCTTGGTCAACTCTTCATGGACGCGATGAAGCGGGTTCCGTGTTTGAAACGCCACCACATTGGAATGGCCAAAGGTATCTAGTCTAGCCCGTGTCTGAGCTGGAGTCAGGCGTAAGGTCTGAAAATCATAGCGAGCGGGAAGCCGGAGCACACGCAGGCGCCCGGAGATGTTCAGTTTGCCCCAACGGTACATTTCCGATACAAGTGGATGTCTCGGATCCTGTGTCCCACACATCTTTTGAGCGACCTCACTCATATCCCAAGGATAGATATCTTCGACCGTCATGACGGCCAGCAATTCATTTTTTGCATTTCGAAGCGCCACATCACTGTCGAGCTGTAGACCCGGATCCGGATCAACTGGGAGCGTAATTGGGATGGGAAAGAGTTGCCCATTGACAAGCCGCATGTCGTCAAGCACACGCTGATGATCTTGGGACCCCATAAATCGATCC
Source organism: Nitrospirales bacterium (assembly GCA_012965905.1). Classification (GTDB taxonomy): domain Bacteria; phylum Nitrospirota; class Nitrospiria; order Nitrospirales; family UBA2166; genus UBA2166. Next base: position 20,515 of record DTRN01000128.1, read on the forward strand.
AACGGCGAAAATGCACCTGTCGCTAGCAACTCCAGGTCGCACACAGAACGTTCTGATAGCTGCAAGGACGGCAGCTGGCTCGCATAGGCTTTGAGATCGTCACGATCCTCTTCAGTAGCCATCAAATCGACTAACCTCTCTCCATACGGAGCGATGAGTGACGAGGGCTTAGTTGTAACAGCCATGAAAAATCTCCTTATGATTTGAATGCGTTAGAACAGGGTGTAGATGAATGGTGCCACCGCAGACCCTTCCGTCATCACGATGAGTCCTCCTAGACACCCGAGAAATAGAACGATAGGCAACAGCCAGAATTTCTTTCGTTCTTTCAAAAAACCCCAAAACTCGACAAGAAATTCGCCCATATCAATTCTCCTTCATCAGTACTGTCGGCTCATATGTTCGGAGTCACGTGAAGACCTGAGAACACGATAACTTTGGATCTTGGGATCAAACGCTCGACGCAACGGATCCTTTCCCATCATGCGCATGATGATTCCAATTGGCATAAACAAACCATAGAAACCAATGGCAAGAATAATCCTCGTATTGATCCATCCCAGGATGCCGCCAAGCCTCATCCATAGTCGAAAGACCGGTGACAGACTTCTGGGAAAAACAAGTCCCAGTGCTACAAAAAGGAACGCGATCCCGGCAACCCCCAGATGTGGATCGCTTCCGCGAAACAACTGCGGCCAAAATCCAAAGAAACCAAGAACTCCACCCATGATCAGCCCAAACGAGCGAAGCTGCTTATTGGTCACGGTCACGATATGTTGCATGTCAATCCAATGCGAATTCCTTCTTCCAGTCCATGTCTTCATCCCATGCTTTCTGGTCGGCCTTTACCAGCACACAGTTCTGGAGGACCAGAACATCCATTTCGGTCCGCATAAAGCACCGATAGGCATCAGCGGGAGTACACACAATTGGCTCACCGCGAACATTAAATGACGTATTGACGAGAACGCCGCACCCAGTACGCACCTCAAACGCTTTCAATAACTTGTAAAAACGTGGACTGGTCACTTCATCAACGGTCTGGACCCTCGCTGAATAGTCGATATGTGTGACGGCGGGAATATCTGATCGCGGAACATTCAAACGTTCAATGCCCCACAGCGATTCGTGATCGCTCGTCAGGGGTGTGCATCGATCGTGACAGACCGGCGCAACCAACAACATATAGGGGCTATCGACATCCAAGTCGAAATAGTCAGCAACGCGCTCGCGAAGCACAGACGGGGCAAAAGGACGGAATGACTCTCGATACTTAATCTTCAAATTCATCACCGACTGCATCGTTGTACTTCGTGCATCCCCAAGAACACTGCGTCCTCCGAGTGATCGAGGGCCAAACTCCATCCGTTCCTGAAACCAGCCGACGATCTTACCAGACGCAAGATCCCCAGCAACTAGCGTAAACAATTGCTCGTCAGTCAGACAAACATACGAGGCATCGACGTCAGTCAGAAAGCACTCGACCTCCTCGTTAGAAAATGACGGTCCCAAATATGTTCCCTGCATCGTATCGCGTGACCCATTCGCGTTTCGTGGCTTGTCCAAGAACTGATGCCACCCAGCCATAGCGGCTCCGAGAGCACCACCAGCATCTCCGGCAGCAGGCTGAATCCATAACCCCTTGAACAAACTCTCGCGAAGAATCCTCCCGTTGCCGACACAATTCAGCGCCACGCCGCCAGCCAAACACAAGTTGTCTGCCCCAGTTTCATTATGGATGGTACGCGCTAAGCGAACCATCACCTCTTCGGTAACATCTTGAATCGATCGGGCAAGATTCATTTCTCGCTGAGTAAGATGAGACTCCGGGGCTCTTGGCGGCCCACCAAACAGATCATGAAATTTCTGATTGGTCATCGTGAGCCCCGTACAATAGCCAAAATAATCCATGTTCAACCTGAACGTCCCATCCGGTTTCAGATCGATCAGATGTTCGTATATCAGATTGGCATACGTCGGCTCGCCGTAAGGAGCCAAACCCATGACCTTATACTCACCGGAGTTGACCTTGAATCCTGTGTAATAGGTAAACGCGGAATAGAGCAGTCCAAGCGAGTGGGGAAACGGCAACTCCCATAACGGCTCTAAGGCATGACCCCGACCAAACCAGACCGATGTTGTCGCCCACTCGCCTACTCCATCCATACACAATACGGCAGCTTCATGGAACGGCGATGGGAAAAACGCTGATGCCGCGTGAGACTGATGGTGTTCCGGAAACAGGATTGGCGGAACATCAGACTTCTCGATATTTCCCAGCAACCTCAATTCTTTGCGTATGAGATTCTTTAAAAATAGTTTCTCTTTGAGCCAAATCGGCATTGCTTCCCAAAAAGAAGTGATGCCGCGGGGCGCAAAGGAGAGATATGTCTCAAGCAGGCGTTCAAACTTCACGAACGGCTTTTCGTAGAAGACGACATGGGCTACATGCTGGAGCGTGATCCCGCCTTCTCGCAAACAGTACGCAATCGCCTCAACAGGGAATCCCGCCGTATGCTTCTTGCGCGTAAACCGCTCTTCCTGCGCTGCAGCGACAATCAATCCATCTTCAACGAGACACGCAGCACTATCATGATAGTAGGCGGAAACGCCGAGAATTCTAATTGGTTTTCGTGTCGAGATATACCTCAAGAGCCTGTTGCCATGGCCGTAAACACGTATCGAGTCCATCATGACGGGCTCTACGCCGGAGCGATGAATCCTTCGGTCGCCTGGCGTGATAGGGATAGTCGTGAGAGTGTATTGACTCAAGAACAGGAGAGAGCCCAATGATCTCAAACGTTTTTTTAGCAAGCTCATACCAAGAACATCGGCCGGCATTGGCAAGGTGAAAGATTCCCGTTGTACGTTGTCGTATTAGCTGTTCAAGTGCCCGTGACGCATCGTATGCATATGTCGGAGACATGTAGACATCGTCAACGACACGCAGCGATGTCCCCATCCGTGCCTTCCTGAGAATCATGTCCACAAAGTTTCCGGTCTTGCCAAACAAGCTCGCCATTCTCACGATCAGCCATTGTGGACACGCCTGTCGTATGAGCATCTCTCCTGCATGCTTCGACGCGCCATACACATTGATCGGGTTGGGGTAGTCGTCTTCCGCATAGGATTCCCCCTTTTCTCCGTCAAATACGAAATCAGTACTAATGTATACACAGAGACTCCCAACGCGGGCACAGGCTTGAGCCACATACAACGCTCCAAGTGCATTCACGCAAAAGGCCTCCGCGGGTTGATTTTGACACGTATCCACATCAGTAAACGCGGCACAATTGATCACGACCTCTGGCTCGATTGATCCCAGCACCACTTGAACGGACTCAGGATCCCCACATTCAATATCCGCGTGCTGAAGGGAAATGACATCGTATTTCTTATCGTCCAAGATGCGAACGAGATGACCGCCAAGCTGGCCGCTGCTCCCAATAACTGCAACCCGCACAGTATTACAGCCTATCCCCAGGATCGAACATAGACAGCGTCATAATAATCGCGATACGCCCCCGAGGTAACGCTCTCAACCCACTCGTGATTCGTGAGATACCAGCGAATTGTCTTTCGAAGGCCCACCTCAAACGTGACAAGGGGATTCCACGTCAATTTCTCACGAATTTTCTTGGCACGCGTGGCATATCGGCGGTCGTGCCCCGGCCGATCCCCAATAAATTGAATGCGATTCCGGAGGGATGCCACATTCATACTCGCCTCGTCAGCCATGAGTTTACAGAGAAGATCAATCACGGCGAGATTGGTGTGTTCGTCTTCCGTGCTGATGTTATAAATCTCTCCATCCTCACCACGCTCCAACACCCGGCAGATCGCGTCAACACAGTCCTCGACGAAGATCCACTCGCGTCGTTGCATCCCATCACCATACAACGGCAAATCCTCACCTCGCATGACATTTCCAATCATGAAGGGGATAAGCTTCTCTGGAAACTGGTATGGGCCATAATTGTTACAGCTTCTCACGATGAGTACTGGAAGGCCGTAGGTACGCTTGTAGGACAAGGTGAGATGATCCGCCGACGCTTTACTGGCAGCATACGGACTACTCGGAGCCAAACGGTGTTCCTCATCACAGGGTTCCATTTTTTCCACATCGCCATACACTTCGTCAGTCGAAACCTGCAGAAATCGCTCAACACCATGCTTGCGGGCACCTTCGAGAAGCACCTGGACACCGATGGTATTGGTCTCAAAAAACGGCGCTGGATCGAGAATGCTTCGATCAACATGCGACTCGGCCGCAAAGTTGACTACCGCGGTGGGACGTTCTTTGTCGTACAGCTCATCAACGAATGTACGATCACCAATGTCGCCGCGCACAAATCGGTAGTGGTCCCCTTCGACAATCCCCTTTAAGTTTTCAAGATTCCCCGCATAGGTGAGCTTATCCAGATTTATTACGCGCCATTCCGCTCTCTCAAGCATCGAACGGACGAAGCGGCTTCCGATGAATCCACAGCCGCCCGCAACCAGCAGTCGTTTTATGTTAGACACAGACCTCCGCGTCATCGCCGATCATAAGACGGAGAATCTGTTGCTGGTCTGTGGTTCGACGGACCGTAGCGTGCTGTCCAAGAATACTATCCTTCAGCTGCTCCACGCCTTCCAGGCGCACCCCATCCATAATCACGCAATGCTCAAGTTTCGTGGAGGTGATCGAACAGTCAGACCCAATACTTGTATACGGCCCCACACGCACATTCTCGAGTGTCGTTCCTTTGCCGATAACCGCGGGACCCTGGATCTCACTCCGTATGATCTGCGCTCCATCCTCTACGACAACCCGACCCTCAACCCGGCTCTCGGAATCAACATTTCCACGAAGATCGCGTTGGACCCATCCATCAAGCACTAGCCGATTGGCCTCAAGCAGATCGTCCTTTTTACCCGTATCTAACCACCAACTCTGCAGGCGCGAACTCTGGACTGTTTTCCCTCGTTCCAGCAGTGCCTGGATCGCATCCGTGATCTCAAGCTCTCCGCGTGCAGAGGGGGCAATCGCATCAACTGCTGCGTGAATTTCCTGTGAAAAGAGATAGGTGCCCACCAGCGCTAGCTTCGATTGGGGATCGTCAGGTTTCTCTGTCAACCGAGTAATCCTTCCGCTGCCATCAACTTCTGCGACTCCGAACATGCGTGGATTGTCGACTTCCTTCAGCAAGATCAGGGCATCGGGTTTTGTCCGCTCAAACTCGTTCACATAGTCCTGCAGACTTTCCCCGATGAGATTATCGCCTAGATACATCAGGAACGCGTCAGACTCAAGAAAGTCCCGCCCCACTTTGACGGCGTGCGCTAACCCAAGCGGCTCATCCTGAGGGATAAAAGTGAAATGACATCCCCACGGGTTTGACGCAAGTGCATCGCGAATAGCCGAGCCCGTTTCTGGTGAGATGACGACACCAACCTCTGTCATGTTGAGCTGGGCAATCTGATCCATCACGTAAAAGAGTATAGGGCGGTTGGCAATCGGAATGAGTTGTTTCGCCGCCGTATGGGTGAGCGGTCGGAGGCGAGTTCCCTTTCCTCCGGCTAACACCAGCGCCTTCATTTTAGGCGTGATTTAGGCGACGGGGTGTGCAACACGCTGTTGGCTCATGAACGTACTTCTCGGCCATATATATCCTGAAGGCGAACGATGTCATCCTCGCCAAGATAGGAGCCGTGTTGGACCTCAATAATTTCTAAGGTCTCGGACCAAGGGTTTTCAATTCTATGATTTATCGCTTGGGGAATATCGAGACTCTGGCCGATGGTGAGTTCCAAACGCTGATCACCACGTATGACCTTAGCTTTCCCGCGAACCACAACCCAATGTTCCCGTCGTCTCCGATGTCGCTGAAGAGACAATTTTGCGCCTGGACGGACGGTGAGCCGCTTGACCTTATACCCAGCCCCATCATCTAAGGTGGTGTACGACCCCCACGGACGAAACACCGTCTGGTGTTCCACACGTTCAGGTGCCTTGCGCTTTTTCAGAATATCTACTATGCCCTTGACGTCCTGAGCGCGAGATTTCGGACACACCAGCGTCGCATCAGGGGTGTCAACAAGCACCATATCCTTTAATCCGATGGTGGCAACCAAGCGGTGATTGCCAAATAATACCGAATTTTCGCTTCCCAGATCGATGATATTCCCGTTGATCACATTGCCCGCTTTCGTCTTTGATGCGACATCTCCCAACGCACTCCATGACCCGATGTCAGACCAGCCAAAATCAACCGGTACCACTACGGCTTTTGATGTCTGCTCCATCACGGCTGTGTCGATCGGCATCGACGACAATCGGCCGTACATCCTCATCGCGTTGTCCGTGAATCCAGCACCATCATCTTGCAGCCGGCATAGCTTCCGTATGACCCTGAGAAGCCCAGGCTGATACAACGACAATTCATCGAGAATGGTTGAAGCTTTCCACAGAAATATTCCACTATTCCAGAAATATCCGCCAGATCGCAGCATGGTTTTTGCTTTCGCACGATCGGGTTTTTCAAGAAACTGTCGCACACGATACCCTTTCAGGGCTCCCTGAGTTCCCAGCTGCTGGCGCATATTCGGCTTGATATACCCATAGCCTGTTTCCGGAACAGTCGGCCGAATACCTAAGGTGACAAGATGTCCGTCTCCGGCGAGTGTCGTGCCAAATTTGACCGCTTCGGTAAACTTCCTCGTTCCTTTGATCACATGATCTGCGGGCAAGACAAGCATAACTGCATCCGGATCTTGCGCCACAAGCTTGACCGCAGCCATCGCAATGGCTGGAGCGGTGTTGCGTCCCTCAGGCTCAACAATAATGTGCTTCCGGATATCACGTTTCCATTCCCCTAGCTGCAAGCTGAGCATGTCTGCCTGCGAACGATTCGTCACAATGAACGTACGCGATGTTGGAACACAACTCAGGGTGCGTTTGAGTGTCTGTTGAATGAGCGTTTGATCGCCAAGAATGTGGAGTAATTGTTTAGGATACAACTCCCGACTGAGCGGCCAAAATCGAGTTCCGCTGCCGCCGGCAAGAATGATCGCGTAAAGATGGGAATGTATATTCATCTATGCCACTCCGATACGTCAGCATCCCATAGATGCTCACGGTGTACAACAGCATACTCATATGCCGATGTCGTTGCCAAGCCATAACGACAATGCTACGGTAGCATCACCTGCCCTGAGCATCCACATGGCCCGCAAGAAGACAGACAATACGCCAACAAAACCAAGACGCTCCAGACCGATCGACCTGTCTAGCTTTTTAGAGGGCATCGGCCCACCCGAGCCCACATCGTTTTCGTTGGATCCGTGGCAAGAAGAAGCCATTGAGAAGATTCAGCACGGCGACGTCATCGTCAGTGTACCTACGGGAAGCGGAAAAACGTACGTGGCAGTCGAAGCCGCCCGTCATGCCATGGCTGCCGAAAAAACTGTGCTCTACACCTCCCCCCTCAAAGCCCTCTCCAACACCACGTTCCGGATCTGCGAGAAACTGGGCTTCATCGAGAATGACCAATCCCAAGGTATCGAGTCGAAAGTCAATTTCTCCGCTGGCCGCGTCGTAGAGCAAGTTTCGTAAAATTTCGGTGGTCATCACGAGCATTTCAGCGTAGGGATGTACGCGCCGTTCTCCGG
>DTRN01000129.1 GCA_012965905.1 Nitrospirales bacterium
GTTTTGACCACCACACGCCATGAGGAATGCATCATACCCAACAGCAACACGACACGATCGGCATCCTTCATTTCCATAAACAATGCCTCTACCCCTTCGAACTGCCCAGATGTGATGCGAACCCGGTCACCTTTATTGAACGCCATGGCATTCCCTAGCGCAATGACACCTTCGGAATCCTCGTTGCTCTTCAGAGAGTCGATGACACCTTCGGGAACGGGGATGGGAACATCGCCATGACAGACAATCCCATTCACTCCAATGGTCGAGCGGATCGGGTGGTGAGCACGCCCCTCAAGTGCGACACGGACGAACAAATAGCGTGGAAAGAGTGGTCGTTCGACCTCCCGTACATTTCTCGCGTGGCGAATGACTTTGCGATATACCGGGAGATACGACACATACCCTTGCCGATCGAGGTGGTCGCGTGCAATCCATTCTTTCTGCACGTGGGTGTAAACAGCGTACCAATGTGCGTCCATCATATGTCCAAATCATACCCCCCACCCAATGTTTGTCAATATTCCGACGCTTGCCGGGTTTCCGGTCTTTGGTTAGAATGAGCTAACTTTTCCTCCCATCATCATTGTTATTGAAAGTATGCACAATGGCCTCTGAGTTCGTCCATCTTCATTTGCACACCGAGTATAGCCTCCTCGACGGCGCCGCAAAAATCGATAAATTGACACAGCAAGCGAAGCGGAACGGAATGCCCGCCATGGCAATCACCGACCATGGTAATCTGTTTGGAGCCATTTCATTTTATGAAACCGCGACACGGGTCGGGATCAAACCGATCATCGGGTGCGAGGTCTACATGGCGCCGGGAAGCCGCTTCGACCGCAACGGCCATCTCGCACACAACGAATACCATCACCTGATTCTTCTCGCGCAAAACCGCGCGGGGTATCAGAACCTCATCACACTCGTCACAGCAGCACATCTCGAAGGCTTTTACTATAAACCCCGCATCGACAAGGAGCTTCTGGGCCAGCACCATACCGGCCTCATCGGGCTCTCCGGGTGTTTGAGCGGAGAGCTTTCGCACCTGATCGGGCAGAAACAACCCGAAGCGGCAGCCCGCGTGGCCGGCGAGTATCAAGATCTGTTCGGCAAGGGCAACTACTACCTAGAACTTCAAGCCAACGGGCTCCCCGAGCAAGCCATTGCCAACCGTGGCCTGATGGAAATTCACCGCAACCTCGGCATCCCCGTCGTGGGGACCAATGATTGCCACTATTTGAATAAGGAAGACGCGAAAGCACATGACGTTCTGCTCTGCCTCCAAACCGGCAAGACCGTCAACGATCCCAATCGTATGCGCTTTCACACGCACGAGTTGTATTTGAAAACGCCGGAGGAGATGGTCGCCGCATTTACCGAAGTCCCGCGTGCCACGCACAATACCTATGCCATCAGCGAGCAATGTGATCTGCAGTTAGATTTCTCCCACACCCACCTCCCAAAATACACTCCACCGCCTGGCCTCACACGTGAAGAGCACCTGGAACAACTTGCGCGCAAAGGCTTAGAGCAACGCCTGCACGAACTTGGTCGCACCCAATCGTCGCCAGCATATTCCGCTCGCCTTGCCGATGAACTGGCCATCATCACGTCGATGGGATATGCCGGATATTTCTTGATTGTCTGGGACATCATCAAGTTCGCTCGATCCAGAAAGATTCCCGTCGGGCCGGGTCGTGGATCTGCCGCTGGAAGCCTCGTCGCCTATGCGCTCCGTATTACCGATATCGATCCGCTGACCTACAACCTCCTCTTCGAGCGCTTTTTGAATCCCGAGCGCGTCACGCTGCCCGATATCGACATGGATTTCTGCATGGATCGTCGAGAGGAAGTGATCAACTACGTGATCGATCGGTATGGAAAAGATCACGTCGCGCAAATCATCACTTTTGGAACGCTGGGAGCCAAGGCTGTGGTGCGTGACGTCGGTCGCGTCATGGAAATCCCCTATGCCGATGTCGATCGCGTTGCAAAACTTATTCCGAATCAACTGAATATCACCTTAGAAGAAGCATTAAAAAACGAACCCCAGCTGTCAGAACTAACCAAAACAGACTCGCAGATCAACGAACTCATGGAGACGGCGAAAACCCTCGAAGGGATTGCGCGCCACGCGTCAACCCATGCTGCCGGTATCGTCATTTCAGATGAGCCACTCACCAACTATGTTCCGCTGTTCCGTGGAGCCAATGGTGAAACGGTCACGCAATTCCCGATGAACGACATCGAGAAAATCGGCCTCATCAAGTTCGATTTTCTGGGGCTCAAGACACTCACCGTCATCAACCGTGCAGTCGAAATCGTCAGACAAGACCCCAGCTCAGCATGCCAAGATTTCGCCATCGAGACGATTCCGCTTGACGATCCAAAGACCTATGCACTGCTGTCCACCGGGCAAGCCACAGGCATCTTCCAATTGGAAAGTAGCGGCATGCGCGACCTGCTCACCAAAATCCGTCCGGAGAAATTTGAAGACCTGGTGGCGATTCTTGCGCTGTTCCGCCCTGGACCAATCGGAAGCGGCATGGTCGATGACTTTATCAAACGCAAACGCGGCACCATTCCCATTACCTATGACACACCCGTGCTGGAGGAAATCCTTGCTGATACCTACGGCGTCATCGTGTACCAGGAACAAGTCATGACCATCGCAAATAAGATCGCGGGATTTTCACTCGGACAGGCAGACCTGCTTCGACGCGCCATGGGAAAGAAGAAGCCCGAAGAAATGGCAAAGCAAAAAGTCCAGTTCATCGAGGGTGCCACCAGCAAAGGCATGGACAAAACAAAGGCGGAAGAGATGTTCGATCTCATTGCCTATTTTGCCGGCTATGGCTTCAACAAATCCCACTCCGCGGCCTACGCGATGATCACCTACCAGACCGCATACCTGAAAACCCACTTCCAACAGGAATTTATGGCGGCGTTACTGACGACAGAAAGCGGAAACTCTGACAAAATCGTGCGCTATTTGAACGAATGTCGTGAACTGGCAATCCCAATATTGCCTCCCGACATCAATGAAAGCCATAAGCATTTTACGGTGACGTCACACGGGATCCGCTTTGGCCTTGCCGCTATCAAGAACGTGGGAGAAGGAGCCATCGAGTCCATTCTTTCCGCACGAGCCGAACAAGGCCGCTTCGCCACGTTGACCGACGTCACCAGAAAGGTTGATGGCCGGAAGGTCAATAAACGCTTACTGGAAAGTCTGATCCGAGCCGGCGCATTCGATTCAACCGGGGCGAAACGCTCGCAACTCATGGCCGTGCTTGATCGCGCCATGGATGAGGGCATGCGTGCGCAGCGTGAAAAGGAAGAAGGGCAAACCAATCTCTTTGCCACCATCACGTCTGATGCGAAGGCCCCTCCCTTGGCGCTTCCAGCCATTCCAGAGTGGGACCAACAGGAACGACTGAAGTGGGAAAAAGAACTCGTGGGGTTCTACATTACATCTCACCCGCTGACGCCCTACGCGTCAACGCTCCAGCGGATTGCAACCGCAACATCAGAAACGATCCAGGACGTGGCTGACGGGAAACAGGTCAGACTAGGCGGAATTGTTGCGACCTGCCGCCAAACCACCACCAAGAAAGGCGAACGGATGGCGACGTTTCAATTAGAGGACCTGCACGGACGCATCGACGTCATTGCCTTTCCCAAGACCTTTCGAACCACCGCTGAGTTGTTAGCCGAAGAGACGCTCATCATGGTCACCGGCATCCTCGATCGCGCGGAAAAAGGGCTGAAGGTGAAAGCCACCACCATTGAGCGGCTGCCCGATCGTCCACCGATTGGACACATGAATATTTCTCTGAATGCCCAGCGTCTCACTCCAGAGTTTCTCGCACAGATAAAACGCCTGCTTCAAACGCACCACGGACCATGTCCTGTGACCCTACGCCTGCGCATTCCCAACCAGGCAATGGCAACCATTACATTGCCGCAACCATTTCATGTTGAAGCAACGGAACATTGTGTCGATGAAATCGAAGGCTTGATTGGCGACGGGGCCGTTCAACTTCAAGAGGCTGTCCCAGTCCAGGATCGCGTGGCATGACCAACAACGCGAAGCTCACCCCCTGGGAACGCACCCAAATAGCGCGCCATGCGCAACGCCCCACCGCCCTCGACTATTCCAACCTCCTCTTCGAACAGTTCACCGAACTCCACGGCGATCGCAACTTCGCAGATGATCCAGCCATCCTGGGAGGCCTCGCAACGCTTGCAGGCCGATCCATCGTGCTCATCGCACACCACAAAGGAAAAACGCTGAAAGAACGAGTCAAACGGAATTTCGGGATGCCGAATCCGGAAGGCTATCGTAAAGCATTGCGTCTGATGAAACTCGCAGAAAAGTTTAATAAACCCGTTCTGACCCTGCTCGATTCACCTGGGGGATATCCTGGCATGGGCGCAGAGGAGCGCGGCCAAGCTCAGGCCATCGCGCAAAACCTTATGGTGATGTCGACCCTGCGGGTGCCGATGATCTCACTTGTGATTGGGGAAGGCGGCAGTGGCGGGGCCTTGGCCATGGGCGTCACCGATCGAATTCTCATGCTGGAACACTCCATCTATTCGGTGATCTCGCCGGAAGGATGCTCAGCCATCCTGTGGGGAAGCGGAGACAAGGTGCCAGAGGCTGCAGAATCCCTGCGACTCACCGCTGATGACCTGTTCACGTTTGGCGTTATCGACGAGATCATTCCAGAACCTGCAGGAGGGGCTCACGAAAATCCATCGGGGATGGCCAAGAAAATCCTGACCTCCTTGACATCACATTTTCAGAAACTCGCCGCCGTTCCGATTGATGAGCTGGTAGATCGCCGATACGCGAAATTTCGCCATATCGGCCGCTTCGATGAATAAGGGTTCACTCTTTCCGCTCCACCATACCCGCCCCCTCCCCGGCCTCAACCCATTTGAGATCTACCGTCGCCTTGCGACGCCGGGCGCAGAGTCATTTCTTCTGGAAAGCGGGAAGGGCACCCCAGACATCGCACGGTATAGCTTCATCGGAACAGACCCATATCTCTCCTTCACGTGTAAAGGCTCAACAATCGAGATCGCAGGACCATCTGGAACCCATGTGTCGCATGGAGATCCGTGGTTGGAGCTACGAAGCATTTTCTCTCGCATTGGTTATCCAAATCGAACGCCATTGCCCCCTTTTTTCGGGGGGGCTGTCGGGTACTTCTCATACGACTTCGTGCATCATTTCGAAGACCTTCCACGGGTCGCTGCTGACGACCTTCAACTACCCGACATGCACCTTATCTTTGTGGATTCAGTAGTAGCCATTGATCATGTCGAGCAACAACTGCATCTTATTTTTGCGCCACCCAAAGACCGCTGCACGATGGAATCGTATGACTCCCTTTGCGCAGAGTGGAACGGCAAACTCGCTGATCTTGACAACAGACTCAACACGCCCCCACCGCCCATGAAAGATGTCCCGGAAACCCCACCAACCCTGACCTCAACCCTCTCGAAAGAAACTTACATGCAACGAGTGAGACAATGCCAAGAGTACATTGCCGCAGGAGATATCTATCAAGCCAACCTCTCACAGCGATTTGTTGCGGATCTGGCTGGGTACGAGCCCCAAACCCTGTATCAACGGCTTCGTGAAGTGAACCCCTCCCCCTTTGGCGCGTTCATTGAGTTTGATGAGGTCACCATCGCCAGCGTATCCCCTGAGCGATTGGTTCGACTGCAAGACCGTGTCGCTGAAACCCGCCCTCTCGCCGGAACAAGACAGCGCGGAAAGACGACGGACGACGATTCTCGACTAACTGACGAACTCCTCGCCGATCCGAAAGAGCAAGCCGAGCACGTCATGTTGGTCGACCTCGAGCGAAACGACATTGGACGCGTCTGTCGCTATGGCACCGTACAAACCAATGAGTTTATGGCCGTAGAGCAATGCTCGCATGTCAACCATATTGTCTCGACGGTTCAAGGCGAGTTGGCAGAATCACGCGATGCCTTTGATCTCATCCAAGCCATGTTTCCGGGTGGCACCATCACCGGCGCGCCAAAAATTCGGTGCATGGAAATTCTGGATGAACTCGAACCCACCACCCGCGGACCCTATACCGGGTCGCTCGGCTACCTCAGCCTGTCCGGAGATTTAGACCTGAACATTCTCATTCGCTCCGTGATCGTCAAAGGTACCAGTGGATATATTCAAGTTGGTGCCGGTATCGTTGCGGACTCGATACCAGAGCGAGAATACGAAGAGACGCTGTTGAAGGCAGAAGCCTTGTTTGCCGCAATGCGAGGCTGACTATGTATATTTACCTCAACGGTCAATTTGTGGATGAGAAACACGCGACCGTTTCGGTGTTCGATCGCGGCTTTCTCTATGGGGATGGCGTGTTCGAAACGATGCGGGCATATCAAGGCCGTATCGCGTGGCTCGAACAGCATCTCGATCGGTTATTTCAATCTGCGGAGATGATCTATCTCCATATCCGACACTCGAAACAAGATTTCACTGCCGTTCTGCAAGAGTTGATCGATCGCAACACACTCGACAATGCGTTGATCCGCATCACACTTACGCGTGGCATCACCTCACCTGGGCTGGATCCAGAACCGGATAGCCACCACACCACGGTCATCACGACGCGACCCTATCTACCATATCCAGCCACTCACTATGCTGACGGGGTATCAGTTGTCATCGTAACGGTCAGACGAAACCTTATTGACGCTGTATCCCCGCGTATCAAATCGTTGAATTTTCTGAACAGCATTCTGGCCAAAGCCGAGGCGACGCAGAAAGGCGCGGTTGACGGAATAATGCTTAATCAAGACAACTACCTCACTGAAGCCACAACCAGCAACCTCTTTCTCGTGAGACACGGGGAACTCTTCACTCCCGCCGTGACCTGCGGGATATTGGCAGGGATTACTCGAAATGTCGTGGTCGAGCTTGCTGAGGCCAATGGGACTTCATGCCACCAACAGCCGCTGACTGTCGAGGAGCTCTATTCGGCAGAGGAATGTTTTTTGACGAACACGTCAATGGAACTCATGCCGGTAACGCAGGTTGACGATCGCATGATTGGGAATGGCCGACCAGGGCCGGTGACGAACCAACTGCACGACGAGTTTCAACTGTACGTCACACAATATATCAGTCGAGGTGACAGGGGTCAGGCCGCATCTTGCGGGACCACGGGCTCTTGATCCGAGGTCTCACGCTCAACCTTCACCTTCTTGATCCGGCGCTCATCCATGTCAACGACGGTAAACTTGTAGCCATCATGGCGAATGACGTCCCCGCCCCGCGCCATACTCTGTAACCGATCCAGCATAAACCCACCGAGCGTCTCATATTCCGGAGACTCTTGGACGGGTAGCCCATATTCGGTCCGAAGATCATCCGCAGTGCACGCAGCATCAATGATCAACGTTCCATCCTGCAGTTGTTCTATCGCCTGCTCCTCACTGTCATCATACTCATCGTGGATCTCACCAACAATTTCCTCAATCAGATCCTCTAATGTCACCAGCCCTTCAAGACTCCCATGCTCATTCACAACAATGGCCATATGCACGCGCCTCCGTTGCATCTCCTTGAGCAGCAGACTCACTTTCATTGTTTCCGGGACGTAATACACGGGGTGAAGCAGCTCGAGGATCTGTACCGGACGCCCGGAAGCCATCACCCCAAGAAGATCTCTATAATAGAGAATCCCACTCAAATTGTTCAGCCCTTGTTCAAAGACTGGATATCGCGAGAATTTATGTTCGTCGATGTAGTTCAACACCTCATCCATCGGCATGTCCAACGAGATCGCATAAATTTTGGGTCGAGGCACAATGATTTCTTTGACAGAAGTGTCGGTAAACTCAAAGACGCTTTGAATGAGGTCCTGCTCCGTCTTATCAAAGACACCCTCTTCTAAGCCCTCTTCAACCAGATGCTTAATCTCCTCCTCAGATACCGACACCTTTTCTTCAGGAATAACTCGTCCAAAGACCTTCAGCAACAATTGACTTGAAGCGGTGAGCGGTCGAATTGCTGATGAGACGACGTTGGAAAGCAGATGAATCGGGTGGACCACCCACAACGCCATCTTTTCTGGGTTCCGCAGGGCCAGAGATTTAGGAAACAGTTCCCCCAATACCAGCGACAGGTAAGAAATCGTGAGAACCACCGTCCCCACTGCCAAAAACTCAGCCAGCGTCTGAGACAGTCCGCTGGGGAGGCGCTCGATAGCAGGTTTGAGGAGTTCGACGGAGCCAACACCCCCGAGTGCGGCGGCTGTGGCGCCGAGCACGGTGATACCAATCTGAACCGTCGCCAGAAATCGATCGGAGTTCTCCTGCAGTTGGAGAACGAGTTTGGCGCGATCATCCCCCTTTTCAGCAAGCTCCTGCATTCGGCTTCGTCGAGACTTCAGCACCGCAAGTTCGGCACAAGCGAAGAAACCGTTCAGGAGAATAAGGATGAAGATGGCTGAGAGTAATAGCCACATAGGATGTGTGCAGTTATGCTAGCAAAACCCTGCGAGGGTTGCAAATTGCTGTGTCCCCAGAACCCGCTTCCTCTAGCCGATGTTTTTTTGATATAGTCCTGGCGGAAAAAAGGGCTATTGTGCCTACTACATATAGGACTTAAGGCTTACGGACATGGCAATTTTTCTATTTTCATACTTTGCCGGGGTGATCGTGATCACCGGGATCATGGTGGTGGGCCTCCGCAAGCCCATGTACAGTGCCCTCTCTCTTTTGGTCCTCTTCTTTCACGTTGCTGGCATTTATCTCCTGCTGGACGCGGAATTCATCTTTGCAGTCCAAGTCATCGCTTACGCTGGCGCTATTTTGGTCCTCTACCTCTTTGTCGTAATGCTGCTCGACGTGAAAGCAGAAGAAGGATATCACCGGCAACTGGTGATGGGACTGTTACTTGGATTCGCCATCATCGGAGAAATGATCTACATCTTGAGTCGTTCGACATTCGGAGAGGGATTCACCGCCACAATCAAAGCAATAGAGAATCCACCCGGTACTACCGAATCTATTGGGCATCTCCTGTTCACACGCTACCTCTTTCCGTTTGAAGTCGCATCTATCATCTTGCTCGTCGCCATGATCGGAGCAATCTTTTTGGCGAAAGAGAAGATGTTCGAGAAGGAGTCGTAGGGACACCTCCCACGTCCCGAGACTAAACGTCAATGGTTCCACTGTCGGCCTATGTCATATTGAGTTCGATCTTATTTACGATTGGGGCCGTGGGAGTCTTGATCCGGCGAAATCTCATTATTCTGCTGTTGTCGATCGAGCTGATGTTCAATGCCGCAAACATTAATTTCGTGGCATTCTCCCACTACTTCCAAGATGTCTCAGGCCAGGTGTTTGTGGTGTTTGTTCTGACCGTCGCCGCAGCGGAGGTGGCCGTGGGGTTAGCCATCGTCATTGCACTCTATCGGGGCCGTGCGACGGTGAATGTCGAAGAGTTTAATTTAATGAAATGGTAATGGATACCTTCCTTTCCCTCAGACCTCTCTTTGCCCTCGTGGTCTCTGCCGTTGCGGCACTGCTTATCATCTACGCGCGGCATAATCCGAATCTCAGAGAATCATTCTCTCTCGGCGCCGGCGTCCTGAAGTTTTTGATCGTGGTCTCGATGGCCCCTGTGGTGTTGGCCGGCGGCGTGATTGATGTCACCCTTGA
>DTRN01000130.1 GCA_012965905.1 Nitrospirales bacterium
CGTTGCTGCCTATACGGTGTCTGAACTCACGGGCTTGATACGAGCGTCTCTGGAATCTGCATTCGGGACGATGTGGGTGGAAGGTGAGATATCGAGCTTCCGTTTGGCGCCGAGCGGACATATGTACCTGACCTTGAAGGACGCCACAAGCGGGATTCGTGCCGTCGTGTTTCGAGGGGTCGCGCAACGTCTTAGATTTCGCTTGGAAGATGGGCTACGTGTGGTGTGTCGAGGTCGCCTTACGGTATATGAACCTCGCGGTGACTACCAAATCATTGTCGATGCTCTCGAACCGAAAGGGATTGGCGCACGGCAACTCGCACTCGATCAATTGAAGGCTCGGCTTGCCGAGGAGGGGCTCTTTGATCCCGCGCGAAAACGCGCGCTTCCCTCCTTCCCTCAACAGATTGGCGTGGTGACGTCGCTTGGTGGGGCAGTGGTATGGGATATTCTCAAGATCGTTCATCGCCGCTTCCCTCTGGCAGACATCCTGATTTATCCCGTTGCGGTTCAAGGGCAATCGGCGGGAAAGGACATTGCCCGTGCGATTCGTGTGTTGAATACGCGAGGGTCTTCAGATGTTCTTATTGTTGCAAGAGGTGGCGGAGCTGCTGAGGATTTGTGGGCGTTTAATGAAGAACGGGTGGCCCGTGCGATTTATCAAAGCCGGATTCCGGTGATTTCAGCAGTGGGTCATGAGGTTGATTATACTGTGGCGGATCTTGTTGCAGACTACAGAGCTCCGACACCCTCCGCTGCGGCAGAAGCTGCAACGCCTAATCGCACAGAGCTCGTGAATAGACTGCGCGCCTATCACACGGGGCTTGCTCAGTCTTTTAGCCGGGCGTTTCAGCAATGGCGGGACCAAGTGGAGACTCTGAACGTCATGAGGTTAGATCCGCGGGCAGTGCTGCAACGATATCTACAACGAGTGGATGAGCTAGAAATGAGAATGAGTGTGTGTGTCGCACGCAACATAGATCGTATGAGAGATGCGGTGGAGAGCGCTGGAGCGCGTCTTCATGCGTTAAGTCCGCTCGCGGTCTTAGAGAGAGGCTACGCCATTGTCCGACACTGGCCCTCATTGAATGTGTTGCGGACCGTCACCGACATACGGATGCATGATCGCGTACAGCTTCAGCTTTCGAATGGACGGTTGCTTTGCGAAGTACAGGAGGTCCAGCAATAATGCGTTTCTTCGGGGGTGTCAGCCGTGGCCGTTCGAAAATTTGAGGCTGCTCTTGCGCGTCTTGAGGTTATTGTTGCTGACTTGGAGCAAGGGGAGCTTCCGATGGATGCCTCCCTGAAAATTTTTGAAGAAGGTGTTCGGCTGTCCAAACAATGTATGAAGATGTTAGAGGATGCCGAAAAAAAGGTTGAGGTCTTGCTTGAGGACACAGATGGAAAAATACGTCCACGGCCTTTTCCCATCGACTCTGAGCATGCGAACCATGACACGGTCAGTGATGAAGCCGCATTGACGATTTTAGATGAAGAGCACTAGTCGTCAAAGGGAACGGCTTGATTGTCACCTCGAACGCCGAGGCTACGTGTCAAGTCGGGAGCAGGCAAAACGGTTTATTCTTGCTGGCGCTGTCTCTGTCAATGGACAGCGAGTCGATAAGGTCGGCTTCTCGACTCCAACTGACGCGCTTGTTCATGTGAAAAAAACTGACGGTATGTACGTAAGCCGAGGGGGGATCAAGCTCGCTGCCGCACTTGATGCGTTGCGCATTGATCCCAACGGCTGTGTGGTCCTGGATGTTGGGGCCTCCACTGGGGGCTTTACCGACTGTGTCCTTCGCCGAGGTGCAACAAAGGTCTACGCCGTAGATGTCGGGTACGGACAGCTCGCTTGGAAGTTGCGGCAGGATCAACGTGTGATTGTTCTCGAGCGCAAGAATATCAGGTACTTGCCAGATGATTGCATTCCTGAACTCGTCGACCTTGTCACCATTGACGTCTCGTTTATCTCGTTGCGGAACGTGTTGCCTCGCGTTCGCAAATTGGTAAGACCAGGAGGAGACATTGTAGCGTTGGTCAAGCCACAATTTGAGGTTGGGAAGGGCAAGGTTGGCCGTGGCGGAATTGTGAAAGATCCTCAGCAACGGAGTGAGGTTGTCGAGGAGGTGATTGCCGCAGCTCACACGCTTGGGTTACGTTCAAACGGAACCGCTCCATCTCCTATTTCTGGGCGTGATGGAAACATTGAGATCTTCCTACACCTCACACCGGAGTTGGTATCTGATACCGCCTTGGCGGTGCGCGAGGAATGTACCTCTTGAGATGAAAGTCTTAGTGACTGGAGGGGCGGGGTTCATTGGTTCCCATCTCGTTAGCCGCTTTCTTGATGAAGGACACACGGTTGCTGTGGTTGACAATCTCTCCACCGGAAAGCAGAAGAATATTCATCCGAAGGCCCGCTTTTACAAAGTAGACATCACGCGCCCTGGTGGACTGCGTCGAATTTTTGCTAAAGAGAAACCTGAGGTTGTAAGCCATCATGCGGCGCAGGTCAGTGTATGGCAATCGGTACAAAATCCAGTATTTGATGCCCGGGTGAACATCCTTGGAACAATTAGCCTCCTACAAGAATGTATCGTTGCCAATGTACGACAAGTCATCTTTGCCTCGTCGGGTGGGGCAATCTATCGTGAGCCAAAAACTACGCCTCCATCTGAGCGCGGTGTAGTGGAGCCATTGTCTGCATATGGAATAGGAAAGTTCTCCGGCGACCTTTACCTCCGGTATTTTTGGCATATCTATCGACTGAACTATGTCAGTCTACGGTACGCAAACGTCTACGGTCCTCGGCAGGATCCCTTCGGCGAAGCTGGCGTTGCGGCTATTTTTGCGGAAAAGTTACTCAAAGGTGAGTCTCCAGTTATCAATGGGTCAGGAAAGCAAACTCGTGATTTTGTCTACGTAGATGATGTGGTTGAGGCAAACTATCGAGCGTTTCACGCTAAGGCAAGAGGGATCTTTAACGTTGGAACTGGCAAGGAAACCTCAATTAGAAAAATCTTCAGCTACATTGCCGGCTGTATCGATCCAATGCTTAAACCATCGTTCGGGCCTGCGAAACAAGGCGAAGCAATGAGAAGCGTGGTAGACGCGTCACGGATTCGGCGCACACTATCATGGAAGCCAAGAGTTTCGATCAAAGAGGGACTTCGCCGAACGGTTGATTCATTTAAGGCAGAGCGGACACAGTCAGGAAGTGTTGCATGACAGTTGCGCCCGAGATTCTTGTCTTATCAACTACGCCAACACGAGCCGAAGCCGAACGTCTCGGAAGGTTGCTGGTAGACAAGAAGCTTGTGGCTTGCGTTAATATCATTCCACAAATCACGTCGATTTTTTTGTGGGAAGATTCGGTTGCGACTGAGGAGGAAGTGCTTCTGCTAATGAAATCAACGATGGGACGATTTGATGATATCGAGAAGCTGATCAAAGAGCATCATAGCTATTCCGTCCCGGAGATCATTGCAACACCGATCCTGAAAGGATCTCGCGAGTACCTATCCTGGATACACGAGGTGACGAGCAGAACGTCCTGACATATTTGGATGGGGTTTTTGGTGCGTACTGGAATGATTACAACTTTAGGACACGGCCCGAAGGACACTGTACGTCCTTCGTGGCATTTCTTGTATCAATGACCAACGTCGCATTTGCAACAATGGAGGCCCAGTCATAACTCGAATGGTCAGTGACGATCACCACGCAATCAGTAGCGCTGAGGGCAGAAGGGGTAAGATTTTTGACGAAGGTTGGAGCAGGAGTCGTGGGGTAGTCTGAGACGTATGGGTCGTTCCACGAGATGTTTGCTCCTTGAGTTTTCAAAATGGTGATGATATCCAATGCTGGCGATTCTCTGGTATCTGCGATATCTTTCTTATATGACAGCCCCAAGACGAGGATATTTGACCCATTCACGCTCTTCTTATTCTGATTCAACCCCCCCCACGATCAGATCCACAACATATTGAGGCATCGCTGCGTTGATTTCACCCGCCATTTCAATGAATCGAGCCTTGTAATTTAAGGTCTTGAGCTTCCACGCCAAATAGTGAGGGTCGACAGGGATGCAATGGCCGCCCAACCCTGGCCCAGGATAGAACGGCATGAAGCCATAGGGCTTAGTCGATGCAGCATGAATCACTTCCCATACATCGAGTCCAAGCTTCTGTGCCATGATTGCCATTTCGTTCACCAGGCCAATGTTGACACTACGAAAGGTGTTTTCAAGGAGTTTGACCATTTCTGCAGCTTCGGTTGAGGAAACGGGAATAACGTGATCAACAATATTTCCGTAGAGTGCTTCAGATAATTTGAGGCACGCAGGCGTCGTTCCTCCAATCACTTTTGGGGTATTCTTGAGTTTGAAGTGTGCATTCCCTGGGTCGATTCGTTCAGGAGAGAATGACAGAAAAAAATCTTTTCCAACGGTTAGTCCTGTTCTACTTAGACGCGGCAACACTAATTCGTGTGTCGTTCCCGGGTAGGTGGTGCTTTCCAAACAGATTAGTTGTTGGGAACGCAGATGTTGGTGAACCGCATCCGTGGCGTGGAGGATGAACGAAACATCGGGGTCTTTTGTCTTGCTGAGCGGTGTTGGAACACAAATACAAATGGCATCAGTCTGTTGAAGCACGGAGAAGTCGGTCGTGCCCGTCAGGCGTCCGTTCTTTGTGACAGTCTTCAGGTCATCATCAGAAACGTCACCAATATAATTGCGCCCGTTGTCGACCGCATTAGCACGAGCCTGATTCTTATCGATGCCAACCACGTGAAAGCCCGCTTTGGCGAAATCTACAGCTAATGGGAGCCCGACATATCCCAGCCCAATCACGGCGATGTTTGCTGTCTTTTCTTTGATTTTCGACAAAAGATCAGTCATGGCAAGAAAACTCCCTGGTAAGGTGATAAAGAGAATGTTTCGACTGCGAATTCTGGTCCACTATAGCATCGGTTGGGCAACGCTGGAAGAGCTTGTTCCATCGTTGATAAAGATCGAGAGCGTATGCATCCACGGCATCGCCGTAACGTTGTGCTGGGACATTGATGTTGCGGTCTGACGTAGTGACAAAAATATCCGAGCGTCTAGTTCAGCGCTATAAGGGGTCCGGCCAACAGGCGGTAGCGCGTCTGCAGATATGGCTTGCCGGAGAGATTCCGTATGGGTATCCGGAGATTATCGACAAGCATTTGCGTGAGCAGCATATTGATCTACTATTTGATGCGTTTTGGCAGGTACTCCCGTTCGGCACAGGAGGGAGACGGGGGCGTGTGGGATATGGTCCGAACCGCCTCAATCACGCTACCATCGCGATGACAGTTCAAGGGCACTGTCAGTATCTACGCAATGCCTATCCAGGTCGTCGTGACATGGTGGTCGTGATCGCACACGACGTGCGGGTGTTTCACGACATCGCAGGCGTCTATGAATTTTTGGGAGATTCCCATCCCCTCATTGGGGTTTCCTCCCGAACTCTTGCGAAGCTCGCATGTGAGATCTATGCCGGCAACGGGATTCACTGTTTTTTACCTTCGCCGTTGGACGACACTGCGGTTCTGACGACTCCGGAGTTGTCATACTTGATCGATCGTTTTGACGCTGTGGGTGGGATTAACATTTCAGCCTCTCATAATCCCCCTGACGACAATGGCATCAAGATATATGATCAGCATGGGAGTCAACCTGTAGCTCCTCACGATCAGCAGTTAATGGATTCTATGGAACACGCGACGAATGTCTGTTCGACGCCATTTGATGACGCGCTTCAACAGGGCATGGTGTTGGGCATCCCCGACACACTGCACCAGGATTATGTGAAGACGTACGTGACCTTGCACGACAACATCCACGCTCCTCAACAGGATGTCCCGGTGATCTATACCCCCTTGTGCGGCTGTGGGTTGACCACAGTTGGTGATGTGTTCACACAAGTGGGGTTGCCGTTTTTGGTGCCACCAAATGAAGGGCCAGATGGGATGTTTACGGTCATTCCGTTCAAGGCGCCGAATCCGGAAGTATTTCAGGCGACCGAACCCGCCCGAGCTTTCGCCGATGCAGAAGGTGTTGGGATCGTCTTGTCCAGTGATCCGGATGCTGACCGCGTTGGTCTGGAGGTCAAACTCCAGGATGGCTCGTGGTATCACTTTGACGGAAATCAAATCGCTGCAGTGTTATGTTACTTTCTGATGCTCGATCCGCAAGGACCTCAGCGTAAAGGGCTCGTGATCGAAACGCTTGTGACGACCAAGATGCTCGGCGCGATCGTCGCGAAGGCTGGTGAATCCTGGATCATTGACGACCTATTGGTTGGGTTTAAGTATGTGGCTGACGTACTCAAGACGCTGGAACGTGATGGCCGCTATCGTCACGTGACGTGCTCTCCCGACCAACTCGTGTTGGCTGCGGAGGAAAGCCATGGGATTATGGTCCTCCCTACGATTCGAGACAAGGATGCCACCCCAGCCTGTCTGTACCTTGCCATCCTATACCAGCGCTTGCGGCGTGAGGGCAACACGATCCTTGATTATTACCTAGATGTCTTGGCGCATCTCGGGGGCTATGCCGATGTCAATCGCTCCATCATGATGGTTGGGGCGGACGGGGTGTTGAGAAAAGATCGCATTATGGACGCGCTACGGCGCCGACCTCCGCAAGTTCTCGCTGGACAAGCCGTCCAAAAGGTTGTCGATTATTGGAACGAGGACGCATTCGGTCCTTTCGTAAGCGAGTCGGATAAGTTGCCCAGAAACGTCGTGCAAATGATGACTGATAGGTTTGTGATCACAGTGCGCCCGTCCGGGACGGAGCCGAAGCTAAAGTTCTATTGTCAGCTCATACCAGGAAGTGAGCTCTCGTCAGTACGTGGTATGGGGTTGTTGAATGAACTGAGGGGCAAGGCTGATTCAATCGCATGCTTGCTGTATTCCGAGTTGCTAAGCCTGATTGATGTGTCAATTGGTCCTGTTGGGTTGCTGCTGCCCGATATTATCGATCTGGATCGAAAGTGCGCATTCGAACAAAAAACGGTGCCGAAATTACGTGAGAAAATCTCGGATGGAAGTGTCACCCGTTTAGATGATTTACATGTGTGGCTTACTGCAGAGGTGTCTGGGCTTATTCCAGGCGCTGATCCGTTGCCAGCATTGAGAGCACCGGTGGCCTATTTGTGTCACGGGTGGTCAGATGAGCTTGGATCAATTACATTGTTCAGGGATTTACGCACGTGGGCAATGTGATGAAAAGGATAGAGCAACGATGATAACTGCCTTACTCAATCAGATCTTTGGAAGCAAGAATGATCGTGAACTTCAACGGCTCTGGCCGCGTGTCACACATATCGCATCGCTTGAAGAGCAGGTGTCGAGTCTCAGTGATGGCGCGCTCCGGGCCAAAACCGATGAGTTTAAGGGCCGTTTATCCCAAGGCGAAGGGATGGATGACATCTTACCTGACGTCTTTGCAGTGGGCCGAGAAATGTCGACGCGCACACTCGGCATGCGGCACTTTGATGTGCAGATTCTAGGCGGTATTGTGCTCTATGAAGGCAAGATTTCCGAGATGAAAACAGGTGAGGGGAAGACGTTGGTTGCGACGCTTCCGCTCTATCTCAACGCGCTAGCGGGTCAGGGGGCGCACCTGATCACGGTGAATGATTATCTGGCAAAACGCGATGCGCAATGGATGGGCGTTCTCTACTCCGCTCTCGGCCTTTCTCTTGGTGTCATTCAGCACGAGGCGTCCTTTCTGTTTGACCCCTCGTATGAATCGCCGGATCCGCGACTACAATCGCTGCGGCCAGTGAGCCGGACCGAAGCCTATCGGGCCGACATTACGTACGGCACAAATAATGAGTATGGATTCGACTATCTACGCGACAACATGGTGGTTGATGTGTTGCATCGAAATCAGCCGACACCAAACTTCGCGATTGTCGACGAGGTGGATAGTATCTTGATCGATGAATCGAGGACGCCGCTGATCATTTCAGGACCGACCGAAGAATCGACCGATTTATACTATCGGCTCGATAAAATCATTCCACATCTCAAAGCCAACGAGGACTATACGATTGAAGAAAAGACGAAAACGGCTTCGTTGACCGAGGAAGGGAATGCCAAGGCCGAGCGGCTTCTTGGTGTGGATAACCTTTACGATCTTGCCAATA
Source organism: Nitrospirales bacterium (assembly GCA_012965905.1). Lineage (GTDB taxonomy): Bacteria > Nitrospirota > Nitrospiria > Nitrospirales > UBA2166 > UBA2166. The sequence goes on from DTRN01000130.1 coordinate 8,187, forward strand.
TCAATCTTGTCCACCACCTTGTTCAAGCCTTGCGTGCCCATACCTTATATCATCGGGATACCGACTATGTGGTCAACGATGGAGCGGTCACCATCGTTGACGAGTTTACCGGACGACTGATGCCCGGGCGTCGTTGGAGTGATGGACTTCACCAGGCTGTCGAAGCAAAGGAAAATGTCAAAATCGCAAATGAAAATCAGACGCTTGCTTCGGTCACGTTCCAAAACTATTTTCGGATGTATCACACTCTAGCGGGAATGACGGGAACCGCTGACACCGAGGCCGCAGAGTTTGCGAAAATCTATAACCTTGAAGTGGTGGTTGCCCCGACGAATAAGCCTATGATTCGGGTTGACTTTTCGGACGTGATCTACCGGACCGAAAAAGAAAAGTATACCGCCATCGTCGAGGACATCATCGATTGTGCGCACCGCCAACAACCGGTATTGGTGGGAACAATCTCCATCGAAAAATCAGAAAAGATCTCGGCCATGCTCAAGAAACAGGGGATCAAACATTCCGTGCTTAATGCGAAGTTTCATGAAAAAGAAGCCGAGATAATCGCGCAAGCAGGGGGAAAAGGGGCAGTGACAATCGCAACCAATATGGCCGGTCGCGGCACCGATATCGTGTTGGGTGGGAATCCTGAGTTTCTGTTCAAACAGGTGGTTGCTCAATATCCCGATTTTTCCCAGGAAGAGCGAGATCGTCGGCTTGAACAAATACAACACGACTGTGATGCCGAGAAGCAGGAAGTGTTGGTGGCGGGGGGGTTGCACATTGTTGGGACCGAGCGGCATGAGAGTCGGCGAATCGACAATCAGTTACGAGGACGAACCGGCAGACAAGGAGATCCGGGTTCATCACGGTTCTACCTTTCCTTGGAAGATGATCTCCTTCGCATTTTCGGCTCTGAGCGGATTTCGAGCATCATGGAAAAACTTGGAATGGAGGAAGGTATTCCGATCGAACACAAAATGATCACGCGATCGATCGAGAATGCCCAGAAAAAGGTCGAAGCACATCATTTTGATACTCGCAAACAGTTGCTCGAATATGATGATGTGATGAATAAGCAACGAGAAGTGATTTATGAACGACGACATGACATTCTCAGTGGTCATGAATTGAAAGAAGAAATTAATGCTTCAATCGAAGAAGTTGTCGATGGGATGTTATCGATTCATTGCGATGAAGAGCAGTATGAGGAAGCCTGGGATCTCGATGGGTTGGCAGATGTGTGCAAGAGTCAGTTCGCTGTGAACATCCGTGAGAATGAGGGAGAAAATAGCAATAATCTTCGCGACATGGGACGTGACGCGCTTCGGGAGCAGATACTCGAACAGGTGCATGAGGCTTATCGCCAGAAAGAAGAAGATATCGGACCTGAAATGTTCCGTCACGCCGAGAAGATGGTGATGCTACAAGTCATTGACGCGCAGTGGAAAGACCACCTGCTGGGAATGGATCATTTGAAGGAAGGCAT
>DTRN01000131.1 GCA_012965905.1 Nitrospirales bacterium
GCTTTCACGCTCGCATGAACGGCTTGCCCGGCAATTGGATGAGAAACTGCTCGCAGAATATGAACAGGTACGATCATCATACTCGGACCGTCCCATGGTTCCAATTCACGGGGGTACCTGCTCCGGATGCCAACTCCAGGTCCCTCCACAATTAGTCTCTGAGGTCAAGCGTGGCGAGGCACTCCACGTCTGTTCTCACTGCCAACGGTTCTTGTTCTGGCCATCAGAAACGACAGATGCAAAGGTATAGCATTGCGAGGTACGGTGAGGAGGCTGGACGGCCGCGCTTCATGGTTTTATCATGGAGGGAGGAAAGTCCGGACTCCACGGGCAGGGGTGCTGGGTAACGCCCAGGCGGAGCGATCCGACACCAGCGCCACAGAAAACATACCGCCGATGGGTGGGGGAAGGTATTCCTCATCACAGGTAAGGGTGAAATGGCGAGGTAAGAGCTCACCGCGTTTGTGGTGACACAAACGGCATGGCAAGCGTCACCCGGAGCAAGACCAAATAGGAGGGAATCTTGAACAAGAGGCTGGCTCGGCCGTTGCCCTCGGGTAGGTCGCTAGAGGCCCGAAGCAATTCGGGTTCAAGAGAAATGGCCGTCACCGTTCTGAGGTCCACTCACGACGGAACAGAATCCGGCTTATAGGCCTCCTCACCTGCTTTCCAATTTCGTTCATGAAACAGCAATCCCATACAACAACGGGAGAATGGCTATGATGAGACAGATCTATCTCGCCGGGCCCCGAGGATTTTGCGCGGGCGTCGACCGAGCTATCTTGATTGTGGAGCGTGCTCTCAGCGTGTACGGTGCTCCGGTGTACGTACGCCACGAAATCGTGCACAGCCGGCATGCCGTTGAGTCGCTACGAGCCAAGGGCGCTGTTTTTGTCGAAGAGCTTGCCGACGTCCCTGATGGAGTGCCGGTGGTGTTTAGTGCACACGGGGTCGCGAAGGAAGTCTGGGAAGAGGCCGGACGCCGAGACCTCCAAGTCATCGATGCCACCTGTCCACTGGTGATTAAAGTCCATCGAGAAGTGAATCGAGACTACCACCAAGGATATGAACTGATTCTCATTGGACATGCTGGCCATCCCGAGGTGATCGGAACGCTCGGCCAGGTCCCTGACCGATTTCATCTGGTCAGTTCAGTCGAGGATGTCTATCAACTCGATATTTCCTCTGCTACCCACCTCTCCTATGTCACGCAGACCACATTGAGCGTAGACGAATGCCGGGATATCGTGGAGGCGTTACAGGCACGGTTCTCCACAATCAAAGGACCGCAGCAAGAAGATATCTGTTACGCCACGCAGAATCGCCAGAATGCCGTCAAACACATGGCAGAACGTGTCGAGGTCATCCTCGTTTTGGGATCCCCAAATAGTTCAAACTCCAATCGCTTGCGCGAACTTGGTGAGCGGTGCGGTATTCGATCGCACCTCATCGATTCTTGGAGTGACATCAATCCAGAATGGCTGGCGGGGGTAGAAACGATTGGGATTACGGCTGGGGCTTCGGCGCCCGAGTTTCTGGTTGAGGAGGTCGTATCCTACCTAAAAACCTTTGGTCCTGCAGCAGTGGAAGAGATTAACGTGATTGAAGAGGATGTGGTGTTTAGTCTCCCGCCAGAGTTGGTGGCCGTCGATCCATAAGGCATTGTTGCACCCTCATCACACTCTGGGGCTGCACATTCTTTTGTTAGGTCATGGGTTGGTGATCAACCCATGGTTCCTTCTCCGCGAGATACCGCTTTCCGCGAAAGTTTAAGCGAGTGCGCATGTTCGTAAACCCGAACCCATGCAATTGATGAACCAAATCTGCAATCGCAGCCGCGACAGTCGAATGCGGATCACTCTGCACTTTGAGGTCTTCGTATATGGTTGAGGCCACATAGCGTTTGGCGGTTCGCGCAATGACGACGGTTCGATTGAACGACCGTGTGCTTGGATCATTTCCCTCAAGTTGGTGTTTCTCTAACACGCCCTCTTTTTGGAGATGTAGCAGGCTCGGCATACTCATGGAATCATAATCCTTTCGGCAAGTGTCATCTTTGAGCGAAGCTGCATAATAACAAAGATATAGCGTGGAGGGCTATTGACGATGTTTGGGACGATGGGATTTACAGAACTCATCCTGATTCTTGTAATTGTGCTCATCATATTCGGAGCAGGGAAACTTCCACAGTTGGGAGAAGGCGTTGGACGCGCGCTCAGGGGATTTAAGAAGGAAGTCCAGTCTGACATTCTGCCTTCCACCCCAACGGCAGGGCGCCCGGGAGATGCATCCGAGAACGAGACAGGTGGCGACATCACCGAGGCCGATGAGGATCCAGAAGTCATTCGCGCACGCATAGCCGAGCGGCAGCGGCGTGTACAAGAGCGTCAAATGGAGTCCGGTCGCGTCGACTAACCATGACCTTTCAGGAAACCCTTCTCGATGTGATTCGTGCTGTGGAGGCCGAACTGGCCGTCCATTGTGACTCGAATGATGTTGAAGAGATTCTCATTACACGTCGTCGCCTGGCCGCCTCATCTAGCACGATGTGGGTCTATTCTTGTAGTTGGGATCATGTAATTCCGATGGCGGAGGAGGTGCCTGTTAAGGTCCGAGTGAAAGGTTCTCAGTCGCTAAC
>DTRN01000132.1:0-848 GCA_012965905.1 Nitrospirales bacterium
ACTCCCCCCGCGATGGTGAATTTTATCGTGTGCCGTGAGCAACTGTGGCGAAGAATAACCGGCCATCGTGAAGTTGTCAATAGGGGAAAGGTGCGATTACAGTGGATGCATCGCAATTGGAGGAATCGATGTTGTTGACTGAGGTGTTAGAGAATTCCTTGTAGCGTCTGGCGTGAAAGTGGCCCGAGTGCAGTCATAGTTTGAAATTGCTTGTCAACGAGTTCGTGGCTCAATCGTTTAATATCGAATGGTGTGACGCGATCAATCGCAGTCATGATCTCCTGCAATGGCACATCGCGGCGGGAATACATTTCATCCTTGGCCAATTTAGTCATGCGGCTGCTGGGGCTCTCAAGACCGAGGACGAGGGTGCCTTTGATGTGACATTTGGCGCGCCGCAGTTCGTTGGTCTCAAGCGCACCGGCATGGAACTTTCGAAGTTCTTTCATAATCAGTGTCATAACGCGGGCCGTTTCGGCTGCGCGAGTGGCGGCATATATCGTGAGCATGCCGACGTCTTCAAAGTTCGAAAGGCAAGAATAAATCGAGTATGCAAGGCCTCGTTTTTCCCGAATCTCACGAAACAGACGAGAACTGACGCTGCCACCGAGCATCGCGTTCAAGAGGCAAAGGGCATATCGGTCTTGATGATTGCGAGGAAGTCCCTTGATCCCCAAACAGAGATGTGCTTGTGCGAGGCGTTTTTTACGAACGATCACTCCGGGTGTGATGGTTGGCCGAGATCGGCCATTGAGAGGGGGGGCTGTTGCCTGAAGTCGTCCGAATGCTTTGGATAGTGTATCGATGAGTATGTGGTGGTCAAAGTGGCCGGCAACAGCAATCACGAT
>DTRN01000132.1:858-9535 GCA_012965905.1 Nitrospirales bacterium
AGGGATGGTAATGGCGCTTCCGATAATCGAGAAGGTCCGACCGTCGAAGATGCGTAATCGTATTCTCACTTCCGAGGATCGGTCGCCCGAGCGGATGGCGTTGTAAGACATTGGAGGTATGAAGATCATGGACGTAATCCTCTGGATCATCCTGGACCATACGCATTTCCTCGAGAATGACCTTTTTCTCCTTCGCGATTTCGCGCGGAGCGAAGGTTGAATGTTGAAAGAGGTCGCTGAGAAGTGCAATGGCTTTGATGAGGTCGTCGTCGAGCACGTTGAGGTAAAAGGTCGTCGTCTCTCGAGATGTGAATGCATTGAGTTCGCCACCCATCTGGTCGATCTCGCGCGAGATCGTGTCGGCTGACCGCCGCGCAGTTCCTTTAAAAAACATGTGTTCAAGGAAGTGTGAGATGCCATCTTCCCCTTGCAGTTCATCTCGGGAGCCGACGTCAACCCAGACACCGAGTGAAACGGATCGCAGCGAGGGAATGCGTTCGCTGACGACGCGAATACCGTTGTTCAGCGTCACGCGATGGTAGTGAGGGTTCTGTTGGCGTCCTGTCCGTCGCGTCATCGCAAGGATCGCATGGTGGCACTATGCATTGGCTTCCGCGGCTTTTGCGACTTCCTCGGGAGTCATCGCTTCTTTGCGGCTTAGCCTGATTTTGCCTTGCTTGTCGATGTCCAGCACCTTCACCATGAATTGGTCGCCTTCCGCGACTTCGTCAACAACGGTGTTGACGCGGTGAGGCGCGAGTTGTGAGATATGAACGAGCCCATCAACATTTGGAAGAATCTCGACAAACGCGCCAAATTCCATTATTTTCTTCACTTTTCCGAAATAGAGCTTTCCAATCTCAACCTCTTCGGTCAGCGCGTTGACCATCGCCAGTGCTTTTTCTGCGGATGCCTCATCGACTGAAGCAATGGTGATAAGGCCAGAGTTGTCTACATCGATTTTGACGTTTGTCTCGGCGACAATATTGCGAATGACCTTGCCTCCTGGGCCGATGACGCTGCTGATCTTGTCTGGTTTTATTTTGAGGGTAAAGATTCGCGGGGCATAGGTTGAGAGATCCGCGTTCGGCTGAGGAATAGCCTCGCGCATTTTTTCAAGGATGGTAAGGCGTCCAGTCTTGGCTTGTTCTAACGCTTGCCGCATCTCATCCATCGAGACACCTCCGACCTTGATATCCATCTGAAGGGCGGTGATGACTGATGCCGTTCCGCACACTTTGAAATCCATGTCTCCGAGATGATCTTCCGCGCCCACAATGTCGGAAAGGATCGCAATGCGTTGTCCTTCCTTAATCAGACCCATGGCGATTCCAGCGACGTGCTCCTTGATGGGAACCCCTGTCTCCATCATGGCCATCGATCCTCCGCAAACGGTTGCCATGGACGATGATCCGTTCGACTCGAAAATCTCGGATACGAGACGAATCGTATAGGGGAACTCTTCCTGCGATGGGATGACGGGAATCAGCGCACGCTCGGCCAAGGCACCGTGTCCGATTTCGCGTCGACCAGGCGAACGGAGTGGTTTAACTTCCCCCACGCTATAGGGGGGGAAATTATAATGTAAGAGGAACGTTCGGTATCCTTCGCCCTCCAGGGCATCCATCCTCTGTTGATCCAGTTTCGTTCCGAGAGTAATGACCGCAAGGGCTTGGGTTTCCCCTCTGGTGAAAATCGCCGAGCCATGAGTTCGAGGAAGAACTCCGGTTTCGCATGTAATCGGACGAATGTCCGTGACCCCACGGCCATCGATGCGAATGCCCTTGTCGAGTACCTTGAGTCTGACCTCCCGGGATTCCATGTCGTGGAGAATGTTCTTGATCTGTTTTTGGCGTGCGGGATCTGGATCAGACTCGGAATGGCCAAACTGCTCGACGATCTCTTGTGTCAGGGTATGTAATTCAAGCTCCCGATCGGCTTTGTTCGCCGTCGTGAGTGCTTTTCTCATGGGTTCAAGGGCGGCGCCTTCAACGCTGCTTTGCAGCGCCGAATCGATCGTTTCTTCCACGACGACGCGTTTTGGCCGGCCCACCAGTGACTGAAGTTCAAGAATTCCACGCACAATCTTTTTGATTTCTTCGTGCGCCAACGCAATGGCTTCAAGCATGGTGTCTTCCGGCAAGCCAGCGCTTCCAGCTTCAACCATCATCACCGCATCGGCGGTTCCCGCAACGATGAGGTTGAGGGTGCTCTCTTCGAGCGCTGCGAGGTCAGGGTTGACGACGAAGGCGTCATTCACCCGCCCAATCCGAATTCCAGCGATCGGTCCACCAAATGGGATGTCGGAGATCGTCACGGCCGCCGATGCTGCTGTCATCGCGAGGACATCCGAGGCACCGGACTCATCAACGGAGAGCACCGTTGCTATGACCTGAGTTTCACAGTTAAAGGCCTTGGGGAACAGCGGGCGAAGTGGGCGGTCGATGAGTCGACTGGTCAGCGTGGATTTTTCAGAAGGCCGCCCTTCACGTTTAAAAAACCCTCCAGGAAACTTTCCGGCAGCATATGACTTTTCTTGGTATTCTACGGTCAATGGGAAAAAATCAAGTCCTGGTTTTGGAGATTTTGCCGCGGTTGCGACTGCGAGCACAACGGTATCTCCGTATCGTGCCCACACTGACCCATGTGCTTGCTTTGCGATCCACCCCGATTCAAGTATAAGTGGCCGTCCGGCCACTTCGAGTTCAACTCTCTGTTTCATGTCGTTCTTCCCTCTCCCGCCACCTGCGTTGACTATTTCCGGATTCCAAGCTTCTGGATCAGATCTCGATACTTATCTTCTCCTCCTCTGCGAAGATAATCGAGGAGTTTCCGTCGTCGACTCACCATCAGGAGGAGACCGCGACGTGAATGATGATCTTTCTTATGGGATCGAAAATGCTCAGTCAAATACGTGATTCTATTGGTCAGAACCGCGATCTGCACTTCTGAAGATCCTGTGTCAGTTGCGTGCTGGCGATAATCCTGAATAATTTGTTTTTTTGCCGGGTTCTTGATAGCCATAACTCCTCCACATGTGATAATTCACCGTTGAAATTTAAAGAACATATTGATCATTCTCATTGCCTCACTAAACAAGAACTTTTTCAATCGAGACGGCCAGGCGAGTATCTCCGGGTCGTCCAAGTTCGCCGATCGGGTATGAGAGGCGTCCCAGAGCAAGCAGCCCTCGTTGGAACTCACGGATTCGCACGAGCATTCCTGATGTTCCTGCACCAAGTATCGCCGTGACTTCTTCGGCTCGAACTCCGCCACCGTGTCGTACCCGTGTGACCGTTGGCTCAATCACATCTACGGCGGGGAAGTCATGTAACACGTCATCTGCATGATAGAGCGAGGATTCGAGCCGCTGTTCTCGATGAAGTTGCTCGACGGTTTCGATGGTGAGTGCATGGGCGCGCAGAAATGAGCCAACTCTGAGACGAGTGAGTTGATGCAAATGCCCACCGACCCCTAAGGCTGCACCGACATCGTGGCAAAGTGTTCGAATATAAGTACCTTTTGAACAGGTCACATCAAGCGTCACGTCTCTACCCCGTATGTCGCCGATTCCAATGTGGCTGACATGGATGGCGCGCGCTGAGCGTGGAATCGTCTGGCCGGCGCGAGCAAGCTTATACAGAGCCACGCCATTGATCTTAATGGCTGAATACATTGGAGGTACTTGAAGGATATTTCCAGTAAACTGCTGTATCACGGCTCGTAGTCGTGTTTCCGTAATGTCGCCGACGTCATGTCGTTCGATGACCTGGCCGGTTCCGTCTTGGGTGTCCGTCGCTTCTCCAAGACGAAGCACCGCACGATATTCTTTCTCACGCTCAACAAGATATTCTGCGACTCGCGTGGCTTTTCCTATGCAAATAAGTAATACTCCGGTGGCTGCGGGGTCTAACGTCCCCGTGTGGCCGATTTTCCGGATGTTGAGCAGCCTTCGAAGCTTCGCGACGATATCATGGGACGTCCAGCCAGGCGGCTTATCAATGTTGAGGATGCCGTCCATTTATGGGGAGTTCAGCGTTTCCAGAAGTGCGAGCACCTGCTGGGTTTTTTCCATCTGGCTATCGCACTGGAACGTGAGATCTGGTATCCGCCGTAATCTGAGGCGGCGTCCAAGTTCAGAACGAATGAATCCTGACGCTCGTTCCAGACCAAGCAGGGTTTCCTGCTCGGTTGTTTTTCCTTCGAGAACGGTGATTCGGACCCACGCATGACGAAAGTCACGCGTCACCGTGATGCCGGTGATGGTGGCAAACCCGATGCGTGGATCTTTCACCTTTTTATTCAGGATGTCGGCGATTTCTGCCTTCATGGCTTCGCCAACGCGAGACACACGCTGAGATTCTGGTACGAGTTTCATCCTGCTGCTACAGAAATTCTTTGCGACAGTCGACGACTTCGATACGAGGCAGTTGATAGATGGCGTTCATCACTTGGTCCATGACCTGATTCACATGCCGTTGTTCATTGGCCAGACAGGCGATGCCCAATGTCGCCTTCTGCCACAGCTCGTGGTGGTCGAGCTCGGCCATGGACACGTTAAACTTTTTGGTAATTTTGTCACGCAATTGCATCAGGATTCGGCGCTTATCTTTGAGCGAATGGCTCTCAGGAATGATAAGGACAATCGTGTAAACTGCAACGACCATATGGGCTGGAGGGGATACAGCGCAGTGAACAGTATGGACCTGTTAGGCCCGCCTCGTTGTATCTTCCTCCATCTGAAAGGCTTCGAGCACATCCCCGATCTTGATGTCGTTGAAATTCTGTACCCCGATCCCGCATTCATATCCCATGGTGGCTTCGCGGACGTCATCTTTGAATCTCCTCAATGATCCGATGGTGCCTTGATAAACGACAACATTGTCTCGGATGACACGAATGCCCTCTGAAGCACGAGAAATGAGCCCCTCAGTGACGTATGACCCCGCCACTGTTCCGGCTTTGGGTACTGAGAAGACCTGTCGAACCTCGGCTCGACCCATCACACGCTCTTTGAGAACGGGTGCGAGCAAGCCTTCCATTGCGGCTTTCACGTCGTTGATGGCATCGTAGATAATGCTATACAGTCTGACATCAATGCCCTCGCGTTCGGCGACCTTTGCCGCTTTGGGCTCTGGTCGTATATTGAAGCCGATGACAATGGCACGTGATGCGGAGGCTAACAAGACATCTGTCTCGGTAATTCCACCGATGCCGTTGTGGATGATGTTGAGCCTGACAGTGGGGGTCTCAATTTTCCCTAAGGCTTCTGCAAGAGCCTCCGTGGTCCCCTGTACGTCAGCTTTAATCACGAGGTTCAAGTCTTTCATGTCTCCGGCCTGGATATTCGTATAAAGGTCGTCGAGGGTAAGCCGTTTCGACCGACCGAGCTCTTGAGTGCGGAGTTTTTCTTGTCGTCGCTTCGCAATCTCGCGTGCGACTCGCTCATCTTTGACCGCGAGAAACACGTCACCAGCCTGAGGCACCATCGGAATACCAATGACTTCCACTGGCATGGAGGAGGTGACCGCGGTCACCTTGTGGCCTTCGTCATTGAGCAGAGCACGGACACGTCCACTGTGGGCACCGACGAGGAACGCGTCCCCGACTTTCAACGTGCCCGTCTGAACGAGGACAGTTGCGATTGGGCCTCGTCCTCGATCAAGTCTCGCCTCGATCACCACACCTTTCGCCAAGCGCTTGGGATTCGCCTTGAGTTCCAAGACCTCAGCCTGTAATAGGATGAGTTCCAACAGGTTCTCAATTCCTGTTCCCTGCTTTGCCGATACCTCCGCGTAGATCGTTTGTCCTCCCCAGCTTTCAGGAATCAGCCCGTGTTCTGCCAGAACGCTTTTGATGCGTTCGGGGTTGGCATCTGGCTGATCCATTTTATTAATGACAACAATGATAGGAATATCCGCAGCTTTCGTATGGTTGATTGCTTCAAGTGTCTGAGACATCACCCCATCATCGGCGGCGACGATAAGGAGGACCAGATCAGCGATCTTGGATCCGCGGGCACGTATTGCTGTAAATGCTTCGTGGCCCGGGGTGTCCAAGAAGCAGAGCGATTTATCCCCAAGTTTCGTTGTGTAGGCACCGATATGTTGGGTAATTCCTCCCGCTTCGTTGTCCGTCACTTTGGTCTTTCGTATGACGTCAAGCAACGATGTCTTGCCATGGTCCACGTGTCCCATGATGGTGACAACGGGCGGGCGAGGGAGCAGGTTTTCCGGAGCATCTTCTGGATCCTGGAGCAGTTCCTCTGGCGGTTGTTCTGTCGTGACTTCCACCTTGAGTCCGAAGGAATCAGCGATAAGAATCGCGGCGTCGGGATCGATCGGTTGATTCAATGTCAACATGACTCCAGATGCCATGAGTTTTCGAATCACATCAGTCGGCTTGTGCCCAATGGCTTCGGCAAAACTCTTGACGCTGAGACCGTCTGGGATTTTGATGGTCTTTTTTCTGGGCCGCGTGACATCTGTTGAGTGTGTGGGCGACGAGGTAGGTCGAGTGCGCTCTTCACGACGCAGAGAGGGCAGAGCGCGAAGGTCTTTCCATCGAGTGGCATCTTCGCGAACATCACCTTTGAGTTTGGCCCCGGGTTCTGGGGGTTTTGGCGCCTTTTTTGCCGAGGAAGCTGGAGTGTCGATCATCGCCTGTGGTGGTGGCGTGGAGATATGGGTTTCACTGGTATGGAGGGTGTCGGAGGTGTGTTCTGCCAGGATGGAAGGAGTTAGCGTAGTCGAAGGTGTGGGGGAAAGGTCTGGGGCCTTAGGTGGCGCGACATCTTCAGGTATAAGGGGTGTCGTGAGTGGTGTTTCTGCCACGTGCTCGGGGGCTGACGTCATCTGTGCATTTATGATTTCTGAGGACTCTGGCTGGTCGGGTGCCGTACCAAGAGGCGGCTGGATTTCTTGCAGCGACGGTGTTATTGGCTCAGATTCCGACGATGGAGGATGTACGGTTTGAGCGGTCGTCGTTGGTGGGTCTTCAACCTTCCGTCGCTTGAGGAGGATGAGATTTTTCTTCTGTTCTGGCTCAACTTGGGGTACGGTTTTTAGTTTGGGACGCCGCGTCCGCGACGGGGTGGGAGACGCGGACGATTTCTTTTTCAGGATTTGTTGGGTGGTGGCCTCATCGATGGAACTCATGTGACTAAGGCCGACCAGACCCATTTTGCTCAGTTGTAGTAGGAGTTCTTTGCTGGGTTTGCCGACCTGTTTCGCAAGTTCAAATACACGCATTAGGCAATTCCGTATTAGCCGAGAATATTATGTTCCTGTGGTTTGATCGCTATCGGTAATTCCTGGAGATTCTGTCGATTCATGCGATGGAGGCGTTGTGACGAGTGCCTCCCCAGCGGCATCAACAGCATCGGAATGGTACTCAACATCGGATGTCGCTGTTACGCCATCGGGTGCATCAGCGTCAGAGATTGTTCCCTCCGCAACGGCCGCGCCACTGAGCGTTTGCTCTCTCTCAAGCTTTTCTTGTTCATATTCGCTCAAGCCAATGATATCGATTTTCCATCCCGTCAGTTTGGCAGCCAATCGGACGTTTTGCCCGTTTTTTCCGATCGCGAGCGACAGTTGCTGGTCGGAGACGACAACCAGTGCAGATTTCTTTTCCTCGTCGATCCCGACCTTCTCGATTGAGGTTGGATTGAGGGCTTCAGCAATGAAAACTCGAGGATCAGAGGTCCAGGTGATGATATCAATTTTCTCCCCTCTGAGTTCGCGTACAATGGCTTGAACCCGGGAGCCCTTGACACCCACACAGGCACCGACAGGATCGACCGCGCGGTCGTGGGATATGACAGCGATTTTGGTCCGATCACCGGCTTCGCGTACCAGCCCCTTGATCTCGACAATTTTCTCCGATACTTCTGGGACTTCCAGTGCAAATAACTTAGCCACGAAGTTCGTGTGGGCTCGTGACAGAATGACTTGAACATCCTTGGGAGTTCGCTTGACCTGATATAAGTATGCCTTGATGCGGTCTCCGCGCCGATAGGTCTCGCGTGGGATTTGCTCTGATAGTGGCAGTATGGCCTCAGTTTTGCCGAGATCGACGACGTAGTTTCTTCGGTCTTGGCCGAGAATGATCCCGTTGACGAGGCCTCCCTGCCGAGCTGAATAGTCGCGTTGGATAATCTCCCATTCAGCCTCGCGGACTTTCTGGAAAATGATCTGCTTAGCGGTTTGCGCTGCGATACGTCCAAAGTCTCCAATTTCAATGAGAGATCCGATTTCATCGCCCATTTCGGCTTCACTATCGACTTTTTTCGCTTCATCAAGAAGAATTTCAGACCGTGGATTCACGACCTGATCGACGATGGTTTTGAGAGAGATGACCTCGATGTTGCCTGTGGTCCGATCAATGGTGACATGAATATTCTCCGCCAATCCATACCGCTTTTTGGCGGCGCTTACCAGCGCGGATTCGACAGCGGAGATAATCTGGCCGCTATCGATCCCCTTTTCCCTTCCGATCTGCTCAATAACCGTAATTAGTTCTCGACTCATCAGTTTTCCAGCGTGTTAAAATTCCCCTTACATATTAACAACTTTGAATGCCCACACCAACCATCAGGCGTCCGAATAAACACCCAACATTCGCCCTTGGCTCTGGGGCATTCGTATTGCTACAAAAAAAAAGGGCAACTGCCCTT
>DTRN01000133.1 GCA_012965905.1 Nitrospirales bacterium
CGCGCTACATACATATGTGAGTAGATGAATATAAAAACTAGGAGTGCACAAAGGCGCCGGGAAGACACAGGAGTCCACAATAGTTACATTAGTAGTGTAACTCGAATAAAACTGAAGTCGTCACCATGCCCAGTCATTAACTAGCCTCATTCTGACGCTCCTCGCGGGTTGGGTGGTGTGGTTTTTTCGTAATCCAACCAGGACGATTCCTGATGATCCCCGCTCCATTGTTGCGCCGGCGGATGGGCGAGTGATGGAGATCTCTGAGGAAGAAGAAACGACATATTGTAAAGAACGTGTGACACGCGTGAGCATCTTTTTAAATATCTTCGATGTGCATATTAATCGCATTCCTTGTTCCGGCGAGGTCAGGGAAACCGGGTTTACCTCGGGACGATATTTGGCTGCGATGAAGCCCGCAGCGTCTCAGGTGAATCATCGACACGCCATCCTCATTCGGACGCCAAGCGGACGACAGATGTTAGTTGTCCAAATTGTGGGATTGATTGCACGTCGTATCCGGTGCTGGGTCAAAACAGGCGATCAGGTGACGCGTGGGGATCGATTTGGCCTAATTCAATTCGGATCACGTGTGGATACATTTCTTCCTTTGGATGTGAAGCTTCGGGTGAAGGTCGGAGATCACGTCAAAGGAGGCAGTTCAATTCTTGGGGAGTTCTCATGAGAGCAAAGGATAGTATTTATCTCATCCCAAGTCTGTTGACGACATGCAATCTGTTTGCCGGTCTGTACGCGATCATCGCGGTCATGAATGCAAACTATCTTTTTGCAGCGATTGCCCTCTTGGTTGCTATGATTTTCGATGCCCTAGACGGAAAATTCGCACGGTTGACCAATACGACGAGTCGTTTTGGTCTTGAGTACGATTCGTTGGTCGATGTAGTGTCGTTCGGTGTTGCGCCCGGCATCCTGATCTATTCGTGGGCGCTCAGCGCCCGTGGGATGTTTGGGTCGGCGGTTGTCTTCGCGTTCGTTGCATGTGCATCGCTTAGGCTGGCGAGATTTAACGCACAGGACGGTGGTGGCGACAATCGGGTTTTTACGGGTCTTCCAGTTCCCGCAGCCGCTGGGGTGATCGCGACATTAGTGCTCTTTGATCATCATATTCTGCGATTAGGGCGAGAAGTGAAGCCACTCCTCATCTTAATCATGACACTCGTCTTGGCTTTTTTGATGGTCAGTTCAATCCGATATCGAAGCTTTAAAGATTTCGATTTTCGACGAGGCCGTCAGTTTAACTACCTCGTCATGGCAGTCTTAGTATTGATGCTTGTGGCCGCAGCGCCTCAACTCACATTGTTCGTGTTGTTTGCTGGGTATGCGGTTTCAGGCCCCTTAGAACAAATTGTTCGCAAGCTACTGAAAAAGCCGATAGGGCAACCGGTTACTCACGATGTGCGAGATACGAAGAAATAATGCCGCGTCTTATTAAGATTTTCGATACCACGTTACGAGACGGGGAGCAGTCTCCCGGCGCAAGTATGACCTCTGATCAGAAGTTGATGCTTGCACGGCAATTGGCACGGCTGAATGTCGACGTCATCGAAGCTGGATTCGCGTTCAGTTCCCAAAGCGATTTTGAAGCGCTGCAACGGATCGCTGGGGAAGTCGAAGGGCCGACGATTTGTAGTTTGGCGCGTGCAAAGCCGGGTGACATCGATCGCGCATGGGAAGCAATCAAAGAGGCGCCGAAGCGCCGGATTCATACGTTTCTATCTACTTCCGACATCCATCTGCAGCATCAGTTTAAGCTCACAAGGGACGAAGCACTTAAACAGTCGGTTGAGATGGTGCAGCGGGCCAAGGGATACGTCGATGACGTCGAGTTCTCACCCATGGATGCGACCAGGTCAGACCACAAATACCTGTACGATGTATTGACCGCCGTGATTGAAGTTGGTGCGACAACTCTTAATATTCCCGATACTGTCGGCTATATTAGTCCACAGGAATTTGGAGCGCTAATTCGCGGAATTCGTGAGCATGTGACTGGGATTGAGAATGTCGTGATCTCTGTCCATTGTCATAACGATCTTGGATTAGCAGTCGCAAATTCTCTTGCCGCGGTTGCCGAGGGTGCAGGACAAGTGGAATGTACGATCAACGGAATTGGCGAGCGTGCCGGTAACGCGTCCCTTGAGGAAGTCGTGATGGGACTTCGTGTGCGACGGCAGTGGTATGACGCAGATACGGCCGTTGTCACTGAGGAAATCATGAAAACCAGCCGTCTAGCCAGCAAAACGACGGGCATGCCAGTTCAGCCAAACAAAGCCATCGTGGGCGCAAATGCATTTGCCCATACGTCCGGCATTCATCAAGATGGACTCCTGAAAGAGGAAACAACCTACGAAATCATGCAGCCTCAATCGGTTGGACTAGGAAAGAGCAAAATGGTGATGGGCAAACTTTCTGGCCGCCATGCATTTCGTAATCACCTCGAAGAGATGGGCTACAAACCATCGGACAGCGAGTTGAACGCTGCATTTCAGCGGTTTAAGCGCCTTGCGGAGCAAAAGAAAGAAATTTTTGAGGAAGACATCGAGGCCATTATTTCAGCG
>DTRN01000134.1 GCA_012965905.1 Nitrospirales bacterium
CACAGCCGCCGTTTTGGGTTATCTGGTATTTGCTAGGTGGTGTGACGGTGGCGATGCTGTTTCTGACATTGGAGAGGGCCGCAGGACAAAACCGGCTTGCACGGTTAGTGTTTGCCGGAGTGACGGGATTTTGGACCTTTGTGATCGGGATGGGAGGAATAATCCTTGCCAGCATCTGGCTTCTGACCGATCACTTCGATGCCACCTATAACGAAAACCTCTTCTTCGTGACCCCCTTGGCGCTGCCATTGGCCATTCTCCTTCCATTGGCTGTATACGGCAGAAGGTTCGCCGCGCGTCCCGCGCTGGTCGTATCCAAACTTGTTGCGGGTTCGGCCCTCATCGGGTTCGGCGTTCAAGTCTTCCCGGCATTCGACCAGGTCAATGCTGAGATTATCGCGCTTGTGCTGCCTCCCAATGTGGCATTATGCTTTGCACTCATGCGGAGACTTCGTGCTCGTCGTAAGACATAATACACCTTCACGTCACTGGTTTCGTTGTGCGCGAGTCGCTGAAACCGTACCTATGCTGGGAGGAGAGAAAGAAATATCCCCCGCTGTTCCGTATGGAGGACTCAGCCCGTCATCGGTGGTCGAAACCACCTGAGGCGGAGGGCGTTGCTGACGACGCTGACCGAGGACATGGCCATCGCGCCTGCGGCGAAGATGGGGTTGAGTAGGATGCCCCAAAGTGGGTAGAGGACTCCGGCGGCAATGGGAATAAGCGTCACATTGTAGGCGAAGGCCCAGAAGAGGTTTTGCTTGATATTTCGTAGAGTGGCGCGGCTTAGGGCCATGGCTGTGACGACACCTCTCACATCGCCTCCAATCAGGGTGACGTCAGCCGTTTCCATTGCCACGTCGGTTCCGGTTCCGATGGCCATTCCGATGTCTGCCTGGGCGATCGCAGGGGCATCGTTGATCCCGTCCCCAACCATTGCCACGACCTTCCCCTCAGCCTGAAGCCGCTTGATCTCTTCGGATTTTTGATCGGGGAGGACTTCGGATAACACCCTGTCAATGCCAACCAAATGAGCGATGGCCGTTGCGGTGTATTGATTGTCTCCGGTTAGCATCACCGCTTCGAGACCGGCTTTCTTTATCGCTGCAACGGCTTCGGCTGCGTGTTCCTTGACCGAATCGGCCACGCTGATGATGCCGACGATCTCCTTGTTGACCGCGACGCACATGGCGGTGAAGCCGTGCTCGGATGTTTGCGTGACTTTCTCCTGGATACCACTGAGATCCAGACCTTCAGATTTTAAAAATCGAAGGTTGCCAACGCGCACAACTTCTTCGCCAACCGTGGCTCGAATGCCCAAACCAGACGTAGCCACAAAGTCCTTTGGATCGTCAAGCTTGGCGTTTCGTTCTTTGGCCGTTTTGAGAATTGCCTCACCGAGGGGGTGTTCGGATCCTTTTTCTGCCGATGCCGCGTAGAACAAAATTCTATCAGGCTCCCATCCGCTGTGTAGGGGAATGATTTCTTGAACCTCCATCGTGCCTTTGGTGAGCGTGCCGGTTTTGTCGAACACGACGGTGGTCAGGGTTCGCGCTCGTTCTAGGGCTTCACTCTTTCGAATGAGGATTCCGTATTCCGCCCCCTTTCCAATCCCAACCATAATTGATGTGGGGGTGGCCAGTCCAAGTGAGCAGGGGCAGGCAATGATCAGGACGGCAACGAGATTGAGTAACGCGAGTGTCATGGCCGGTTCCGGCCCAAACGACCACCACACGACAAACGTGAGCGCTGCGATTCCGATCACCGCGGGAACGAAATAGGACGCCACCGTGTTAACGAGTTTCGCAATGGGCGGTTTCGAACCTTGCGCCTCTTGAACCAGTTGGACGATATGGGCGAGGGCGGTATCTTTGCCCACTCGCTTGGCGACAAAGCGGAAACTGCCCGTCCGGTTGATGGTGGCACCGATCACCTCGTCCCCTGGATGTTTATCCACTGAGACGCTTTCTCCGGTCAGCATCGATTCATCAACCGTTGAGGCGCCGTCTTCGATGGTGCCGTCAAGCGGGATTTTTTCTCCCGGCCGGACAAGCACGACGTCGCCCACACGAACAGTTTCGATGGGAATATCGTGTTCTTCGCCTTTTCGAACGACTCGCGCCTGTTTGGGCTGTAACCCAATCAGTTTGGTAATGGCTTCCGAGGTTTTCCCTTTCGCGCGGGCTTCAAGTCTTCGGCCAAAGAGAATGAGTACGATAATGGCTGCAGCCGTATCGAAATAGACCGCTGGAGCAATTCCAGCAGCGGCAAACACATCGGGAGAAAGGGTCGCCACCACGCTATACCCGTAGGCGGCGGTCGTCCCCATGGCGATGAGCGTATTCATATCGGTTGTCTTATGCTTCGCGGCTGCCCAGGTGCTTTGATAAAACTGCCATCCCGCCCAGAACTGAATGGGGGTTGCGAGGAGCCATTGCAATAGGAATTCTTGCTGCACTGACAGGGTCGACATTTCGATCATGTTTAATCCGAAGATCGGGATAGCAAGCCCTATCGCTACCATGAGCCTTGTGGTGAGAGCCTGCAACGCGGCCTCTCGTGTTTCCCGCTCTCGCGCAAGGGGATTTTGATCGGTGCCCTCCAAGGCAATGTGTGGCGTATATCCGAGTTCCGTGATGGTCGTTGCGAGATCCTGAAGGCTCACTTGGCGTGGCATGAACTCAACGACGGCCTGCTCGGTTGCAAAGTTCACCGACGCTGACGTTACTCCTGACCGTTCGCGCAAACCCCCTTCGAGCCGCGACACGCAAGATGCGCAGGACATCCCTTCGATCGGGATGGTTGCTTTTTCAATTTCCGCTACGGGCATCAGAATACCTCAGCCAAACAGCCCCATTTGCTCTGCCGATTTCGACGTTGGCCTAGGAAGATTATCGAGGAAGATCTTCAACTTCTGAAAGTCTTCTTGAATCAATGCTCGAAAGCTTCCCTGGTGCAAGGCCGCTGCAGGATGCAGCATGGGAAATACGTGAAATCCCTGCACCTCAAACTGTTGCCCTCGTATTTTCGTGATCGACACCTGTTTCCCCAACATCGTGCGAATCGCAAAGTTCCCGAGTGTGCAAATGACCCTGGGATTGATCAGCTCAATTTGCTGCATGAGAAATGGCTTGCATGTCTCAATCTCATCCGGCATTGGATCGCGATTGTCCGGTGGCCGACACTTGATGACATTTGCTATATAGACATCATTTCTGGAAAGTCCAGCTGATTCTAGTAATTCTGTCAGCAACTTCCCGACTGCACCGACAAACGGTTCCCCCTGCTTGTCTTCATGAAATCCGGGCGCTTCCCCAATAAACAGAATGGAGGCGTTTGGATTTCCAATACCAAACACCACTTGGGTTCGTTTAGACGCGAGTCGGCAGCGTTGACAATCACGTAAGGATGCACCGAGTTCATCGAGCGTCATTCTCTTCTCCAATGTGAGAGGTCTTTGGCGCAGTAGAGGCAACCATCTGTTGAATCATGATTCGTATCCAGGTTTGTACCGCGATCGCGGCTTTGAGCGGGGAGGGCACTCGTACCCGCTCCTGAAAGACGCGTGCTGGATCCTTCTCAATTTGAGATAAGATACGGAAGTAGACCCCCCGCATAATCTCGGCGACCAACAGCGCTTTGCGGTCTTCGGGAGGGAGTGCTGCCTGGGCTTTGGCATAGTACTTATGTGCGCGCCGAGCCTGAAACGCCATGAGTTTCTGAAAGGCCGGGGTATTCGCGTTGGCAAACATATCACGTTCAGGATATCCAAAGCGGATCAAATCCTCTTGGGGAAGATAGATCCGGTCTCGCTTGGCATCAACGCCGATATCGCGAAGGATATTCGACAGTTGAAAGGCTATTCCAAGATTCACCGCGTACTCGTTTGCGCGTGGGGATTGAGTGCCAAATACCTTAATGCTGATCAAACCCACCACAGAGGCGACGCGATAGCAATATTGGTACAGATCGGTAAAGGTTGCATATCGCCGAATGGTGAGATCCATCTCAACCCCGCTGATCAACTCCTCAAAATACTCACGCGGAATGTCAAAGTTCTTCGCATGTTTTGCAAGTCCGATGGCGACAGGAAACGTTGGTGTTCCGGAATACATCGCGATCACTTGCGCTCGCCACGTATCAAGCTTTTCTTGGATATCAACGCCTGGTTTCGGGTGATCGACGGCGTGATCAACCTCTTGACAGAACGCGTACACCGCATACATGGCTTCGCGGCGATCTGGGGAGAGAAACGAAAACGAATGCACGAAATTGCTCCCGCTCTGCTTGGTGACGCGTTCGCAGTGCCGCTGAGCCTGATCGGTTGTCATCGCGTCCTCACTCATCCCACAGCTTCCGTTCAAGCGCATCGATATCGTAGTTGGCTAACGAATCGGTCACGGCATCGGCATGCGTCAGCTCCTCGCGTGGGGAGGTATTGGTCACTGCAAGACAGCGCATTCCCGCCGCCCTCGCTCCCTCGACACCTGGAATCGTATCCTCAATGACCAGGCAATCTGCTGGTTTCACGGTGGGCTGTCCCTCCAATCGATTTAAGGCATCCAAGCCTTTGAGAAACCCTTCAGGAGAGGGTTTCCCCTCATTCACATCTTCCGCGCTGATAATGGCGTGAAAAGCATCGCGGAGTTTCGCGCCGCCGAGGATCAGCTCAATTTCGTCACGCAAGGCACCGGAAACGATGGCCAACGGCCATCGTTTCGCGACCATAGGGATAAAGTTGATGACACCCTCAAACAGGCGAAGGTTCGCCGTAACATGCTGGTTGAAATAGGTCGATTTTCTCCGAATCAGGTCGGCAATGACGTCGGGTGAGGGTATGCGGCTATGGCGGGTGAGAACGGCTGAAAAGCAGCCCTTATCATCCATGCCGATGTAATCGGTATAATACTGCGACTCGGTAAGCGGAATGAGCTCTTCGGCTAGCACGTGTCGAAAGGCGGCGTAATGCAGCGGCTCGCTATCGGCGATGACCCCATCGAAATCAAAGATAATTGCCTGAAGCATTGTTTGATCCTACAATTGAGACCAATTGTAGCATAGGGCTTTCGCCATAGCGGAGGGACGATGATTAAGTCATTTAAGGGGATTCTTCCCACAATTCATGAGACCGCGTTCATTGAAGATTCTGCAACGATTATCGGAGATGTGGTCATCGGAGAATGGTCCAATGTCTGGTTCCATACGGTGATTCGAGGAGATGTCCATTTCATTCGAATTGGGAATCGAACGAATATTCAAGATATTTGCATGCTGCACGTCACGAAGGAACTTCACCCGTTGCACATTGGCGATGACGTCACCGTTGGGCACAACGTGGTTCTCCATGGCTGTGAAATCGGCAACCGCTGTTTGATCGGGATGGGGGCCATTCTGATGGATGGGGCAAAAATAGGCGAGGATAGCATCATCGCGGCAGGGGCACTGGTGGTGGAACAAACGATTGTCCCCCCGAAAACGCTCATGATTGGTTCTCCAGCACGCCCAAAACGGCCACTGACTGACGACGAGCTCCAGTGGATCAAAACATCAGCCAAGAACTACCTTTCATACGCAAAAGCCTATCAAGAAGGGGAGTAGGGCTGGTTTTTGACAGTCTCTATGAACCTGTACTAGTATCAGCGCATCGAACGAATGGAGGCTGGAATTCTGGCTATGCCACTGAACTCGAATGGGCGGGGCGCGCGTCCTGTCAAAGGAATTCAATCCTGGACGGAAAATGAGCGGCCACGTGAGCGTCTGCTTCGCCAAGGCCCGGAAGCCCTTTCAGAGGCACAGCTTATCGCGATTCTACTTTGGACGGGGCGCAAGGACAGCACGGCGGTCGCAGTGGCTGTCGATCTCCTGAAGCGCACTGACGGCCTGCAGTGGCTGCTTAATCGCGGGATTGCAGAACTCTGTGACGTGCCGGGAATTGGGTCAGCGAAAGCCGCCCAATTGGTCGCGGCGCTTGAGCTGGGTCGACGCACATCGGCCCATCCGCTGTCCACCGGTCGGCGTGTCGGTTCAAGCCAGGATATCTATCGACACTATCAACCCTTGATGCGAACGCTGCGTCGGGAATGTTTCAAGGCGATCCTGTTAGATAGTAAACACTCGATCATTAAAGATGTCACCATTTCCGAGGGCAGTCTCTCGTCAAGCATCGTGCATCCCCGCGAAGCCTTTAATGCCGCTGTTCGAGAATTTGCTGCTGCGGTGGTATTTCTTCATAACCACCCAAGTGGCGATCCGGAGCCGAGTCCGGAAGATCACGCGTTAACCCAACGCTTGCTTACCTCTGGAGAAATTTTGGGAATTAAGGTATTAGATCATCTCATTATTGGCGATGGTCGATATGTGAGTTTTGCGGATCAGGGTTGGTTGGTGAGACCCGAAGACCCGGCCTGAGGACCCGTCACAGCGAAATTTTGCAAGGAAGGAGGAGGCATGGCTCAGACCAAGAAAAAGCAAACTGGAAAAAAGAAGCCCATGCGGACGACAAAACGTGCGGCAAAAAAGAAGGCTGCGCGGCGACCGGTGAAACCGAAAACACGGCCCAAGCAGCGAGTCTCCTCGAGAACTCCGCAGCGAACTCGGGCTCCGCTCAAAGATAAGTCATTGGATGCCGTGTCTATGCAGCTCCAACGCATTGAGAAACAAGTTGCGTTGCTGCAAACCGGGCTTGCCGAACGCGGCAAAGCGCGACCGACCGACGTTGACGCGCGAATGAAGGCCATAGAGCGAAAATTCGAAGCCCGCATTGGGCGATTAGATGACCGTATCGACTCACTTCGCGCGCACCTTCTCGATCTCGAAGACCGTCTCGAAGGGGAAACCAACGGCGCTTCACTTCACGCGCGAAATCTTGACGAAGGTCTCGACGACTCGTGACCCTCGCACCATGCGATGACACCGCGCGCTGACCGGTTCCGCCGGCCGCAGTATGTCCCAGATCTAGAGACATTCACCTCTCTGGCACGGAAGGGGAATATTATTCCCGTGTATCGAGAAATTCTGGCCGATATGGAAACCCCGGTCTCGGCTATGGCCAAGATCGATGACGGTGCATACGCATATCTCCTCGAAAGTGTGGAAGGCGGTGAGCAATGGGCACGCTATTCCTTTCTGGGTACCGGAGCGTTTCTTGTCTTAAGAGGTGATCAGCAGGGAATTCATGTCGTCCAGGGCGACACCATCACGGAATACCCTGCGGACTCCACCCCCCTCGAAGCGCTGAGGTCCGTGATGAGCCAGTATCGTCCAGTCGTTGTTGAGGGGCTGCCACGGTTTTATGGCGGAGCCGTTGGATATCTGTCCTATGATGTGGCACATCAGCTCGACGAGATTCCAGAGCGTGAAAAACCACGGCTTGATCAGCCTTCGTTTGTGTTTCTCCTCACCGATACGCTGCTTATTTTTGACAACGTGGCAAAGACGATTAAAGTCGTCGCCTGTGTGCATACAACTGAAAAAGACCTCTCGCACGCTTATAGCGAAGCTCTTGAACGAATTGCCGCCATGATCAAACGGCTCAAACAACCGGGGTCAGCCGACCTCCCTCAGCCAACGATGCCGAAGCCGGTGACCTTTCAGTCTAACCTCAGCCAAGATGACTTTGAGAAGATGGTTCTCACCACCAAGGAATATATTCGCGCCGGCGATATTGTCCAAACCGTGCTCTCCCAACGGTGGGAAACAGAAATTACTGCAACGCCCTTTAATATCTATCGTGCCCTTCGTCTGACCAATCCGTCCCCATACCTCTACTATTTACGCATTGATGATATGGCGCTCATCGGCTCGTCGCCCGAGGTGCTGGTGCGATGTGAAGAAGGCCGGGTTGAGGTACGTCCGATAGCCGGAACGCGTCCACGTGGACAGACTGCCGCCGAAGACCAGCAATTAGAGGAAGAACTCAAAGCGGACGAGAAAGAGCGTGCCGAACATGTCATGCTCGTCGACCTTGGACGAAACGATGTGGGCCGCGTGGCTCGTTACGGTACCGTACACGTGAGCGACTTCATGATCGTCGAATACTATTCGCACGTGATGCATCTTGTTTCGCGGGTGGAAGGTGCCCTGCAACCGGGCCATGATGCCTTCGATGTCATCAAGGCATGTTTTCCTGCTGGCACGGTGTCCGGAGCCCCCAAAATTCGAGCAATGCAGATCATCGAAGAACTAGAACCTTCGCGACGAGGCTCTTACGCGGGGACGGTAGGCTATGTCGGGTTTTCAGGAAACACCGATACCTGTATCGGAATTCGAACGATTGTGGTGAAAGGAAATCGTGCCTACATTCAGGCTGGCGCCGGAATTGTGGCGGATTCCGACCCGACGAGGGAATTCGAGGAAACCTGTTCGAAGGCCAAGGCAATGATGGCTGCCATTGAAATGGCCGAGCACGGCTTTCCATGAGAGACCGTCGATGTTAATAATGCTCGATAATTACGATTCGTTCACCTACAACCTCGTGCAATACCTTGGGGACATTGGTGAAGACATTCAGGTATTTCGAAATGACAAGGTCACGGTAGAGGACATCGAGGAACTCCGTCCAGATCATATCGTGATTTCTCCCGGACCTGGAATCCCGGAGAATGCAGGCATTTCGATTGACATCATTCGGCATTTTTCCCAGAAAACTCCCGCGGTGCCTGTTTTAGGGGTGTGTTTAGGGCATCAAGCGATCGCGGTAGCCTTTGGAGGCCAGATCAAACGTGCAGATCGGCTGATGCACGGCAAAACCTCAATGATTAAACATGATGGGAAGGCGATTTTCGCTGACCTACCGAATCCATTTGAAGCCACCCGCTACCATTCGCTCGTCGTTGACCGTGCCTCCCTGCCTCCCTGTCTCGAACTGACCGCGGAAACATCCGATGGCGATATCATGGGAATGCGTCATCGGGAGTTGCCGATTGAAGGCGTGCAATTTCATCCTGAATCGATTCTGACACGTGCAGGCATGGATCTGTTGCGGAACTTTGTTATTGGGAAAACGGCATGATTCGAGAAGCCATCGCAATGCTCGTCGACGGCACCAACCTGACTGAAGAACAAGCTGAGACGGTCATGTCGGAAATCATGGATGGCCAGGCCACGGATGCACAGATCGCGTCATACGTGACGGCCCTGCGCATGAAAGGTGAGACGTTATCCGAGGTGTGCGGCTCGGCACGGGCGATGCGGGCACGCGCAGCCAGCATTACGGTTCATTCTCCCTCTGTCGTCGACACCTGCGGAACGGGTGGAGATGGCGCGCAGACGTTTAACATTTCAACAACTGTGGCGTTTGTCGTGGCTGGCGCTGGAATGACGGTTGCCAAACATGGGAACCGTGCGGTCTCGTCGCAATCGGGGAGTGCGGATGTTCTAAAACAGCTTGGCGCGTGTATCGATTTG
>DTRN01000135.1 GCA_012965905.1 Nitrospirales bacterium
AGAAAGAAAAGAAAAATGGAAATCATCACGTGTTCGATGTGAAGGCCCAGTTTTCCATAGGACAGGTCATTCACCACAGGCGTTTTCGATATCGTGGTGTGATCGTCGACGTCGATCCAAACTTTCAACTCACAGACGAATGGTACGATGAGATTGCGGTGAGTCGGCCACCCAAAGACAAGCCGTGGTACCATGTCTTGGTCCATAATAGTGACCAAACGACCTATGTCGCCGAACGGAATCTTGAACCTGATCACAGTGGGGACCCAATTCATCACCCCTTTCTTCATCAATGTTTTGATCTCTTTGATAATGGCAGATATGACCGGAGTGGAGGCGTAAACTAGATGAACTCGATACAACGGCGACCTCTGCTTTCCGCGATCATTCTTCTGTTTGCCATCAGTGTCTTACTCAGCGCGTGCTTCACTGTGGGGAAATCATTTCCGGATTATGCGGTTCCAGATATCAGGGTGGGTAAAACAACCGAAAACGAGATTCGGACGTTGTTCGGTTCGCCATGGCGAACGGGAATGGACGATGGGGATCAGACCTGGACATACAGCCACTACCGATACTCGCTGTTTGGGGAGGCGAAGACGGAGGATCTCGTCATCCGGTTTGACAAGGATGGGGTGGTGAGTTCGTATACCTTCAACACCACAGATCCTGTGCCGTAATATCTGAACTGAAGTGACGTTTGACCTATTTAAAGCCACGCTTGTCGATGATGCCCCTCCGGCCGAGATTGACCCGGTCCTTCGGGCACTCTGGTTAGAGGCTCGCGGGGATTGGGATGGTGCTCACAAGATTATTCAAGACTCGAGTGACCGCTCAGCCGCGTGGGTCCATGCCTATCTTCATCGCAAAGAAGGGGATCTCACCAATGCCGCGTACTGGTATTCGCGTGCAGGTCGTGACGTCTCTTCGTTTTCTCTGGATGGTGAATGGGAAGAGGTCGTGAAAACGCTGCTGGCGGATTTAGCATAACACGTCCAGCTATGGCCGCTCCTGACCCCTCCCCTCCATCTGACTTCATTCGCACCATCATCTCCGAAGATCTCAAGAACAAAAAGAACGCCGGAAGGTTGGTCACCCGTTTTCCGCCAGAGCCCAACGGCTATCTGCATATCGGGCACGCAAAATCGATTTGTCTCAATTTCGGCGTGGCATCAGAACATCAAGGTGGCAATTGTCATTTGCGTTTTGATGACACCAATCCGACCAAGGAAAATGTGGAGTATGTCGAGTCCATTAAAGAGGACGTGCGATGGTTGGGTTTTGATTGGGACGATCGTTTGTTCTATGCGTCTGATTATTTCGATGCACTGTATGAGTACGCGGTTGAGTTGATCAAAAAGGGCAAGGCATATATCGATAGTTTAAGCGCGGAAGAGATCAGAGCTTATCGGGGGACACTGACGGAACCGGGAAAGGATAGTCCGCATAGAAATCGATCAGTCGAAGAAAATTTAGCTTTGTTTGTGCGGATGCGTGCGGGCGAGTTTGAGGAAGGTGCGCATGTCCTTCGGGCCAAGATCGACATGGCCTCCCCGAATGTGAATATGCGTGACCCCACCCTCTATCGGATACGCAAGGTTGCACATCACCGTACTGGCGACACGTGGAATATTTACCCAATGTACGACTTTACACATTGTGTTTCCGATTCTATTGAGGGCGTGACGCATTCCCTCTGCACCTTGGAATTTCAAGATCATCGTCCGTTGTATGACTGGGTGCTCGACGAGTTGGGCACCGAGAACCATCCACAGCAAATTGAGTTTGCACGCCTCAATTTGAGCTACACCGTCATGAGCAAGCGAATGTTGCATGAGCTGGTCGACAAAGGCTGTGTCTCAGGCTGGGATGATCCGCGGTTGCCGACATTGCAGGGGCTACGACGACGCGGCTATACCCCCGAGTCGATTCGGAACTTTTGCGATCGCATTGGAGTGGCCAAACGAGATGGTGTGATCGATATGGCGTTGTTGGAACATTCCGTGCGCGAAGACCTCAATCAACGCACACCCAGGGTCATGGCGGTGTTGCGTCCGCTCCGTGTGGTCATCGAGAATTACCCGGAAGATCAGGTCGAAGAACTGGATGCGGCCAACCATCCAAACGATGAAACCATGGGCACGCGAAAAGTGCCATTCTCGCGCGTGCTATATGTTGAGCAGGATGATTTTCGCGAAGACCCGCCAAAGAAGTTTTTTCGACTAACCCCTGGGCGCGAAGTTCGTCTTCGCTATGCCTACTTGATCACCTGCGTTGGGGTAGTGAAGGATGAAAAAACAGGCCAGGTCATCGAACT
This sequence comes from Nitrospirales bacterium, assembly GCA_012965905.1. GTDB lineage: Bacteria > Nitrospirota > Nitrospiria > Nitrospirales > UBA2166 > UBA2166. Next base: position 2,318 of record DTRN01000135.1, read on the forward strand.
TCGCTGCACCTATGATCCTGCAACAAGAGGCGGATCGACGCCCGACGGACGAAAGGTGAAAGCAACGATTCATTGGGTGTCATCCGCTCAGTCGCTACCGGCCGAAGTGCGCATGTATGACCATCTCTTCGCGACACCCAATCCCGGAGTTGCTGAGGAAGGCAAAGATTTCACCTCAAACTTGAATCCCAACTCGTTAGAAACGTTGCGCGAGGCCTGCGTAGAGCCAAGCTTGAATGGAGCCGCGC
>DTRN01000136.1 GCA_012965905.1 Nitrospirales bacterium
AAGGAACGATTGGCCATCCATCCAGATTTTTGAGCCTTCCTGCATTGGTTACTCCATTTAGACAGCGACTGATGCGCATATCTGTCGGCGATGCGTGCGCATCATAACAGCCTATCCTCAAGAGGGTCAACGAATGGTTCATAGACTTTTTGTGAACCAATATCCTACAATTCGACACAGGAATTGGTATGCGGAAGTATAAAATGCCGGTGAAAATAGGGGCTGAAACAATGATGTACTTCTCACGGATGGGGCGGCATGCCCTCGTGTTGTCTCTCATGGTTGCGTTTGTGTTGGCGCCAGGAATTGGTGTGGGTGGCGTATTAGCGCACGAGGATGAAGAACACGAAAAGAAAGCGTTGGGTGGTGCGGGAACGAGAGAAGGGCTGGCGCAGTCGCTGTTTCGCAACAAGCGCGACCATGAGATCAACTGGCATGAATGGGGAGACGAGCCATTTCAACGCGCGGTGACTGAAGACAAGCTCATTCTGTTGGATCTGACGGCGGTGTGGTGCCATTGGTGTCATGTGATGGATGAGACCTCCTATTCTGACCCGGAGATTATCGCAATGCTGAATCGCGATTTTGTTGCGATCCGGATCGATACCGATCGCCGTCCGGATCTTCAGGCACGTTATCTTAGCGGGGGATGGCCGTCGACCGACATTCTTGTCCCCAGTGGAGAAATGGTGTTTGGAGCGACCTACCTTCGTCCTGAGCAATTGAAGTCGACGCTGCGTCAATATCAACAATTATATAAGGATCACAAGCCTGAAATTCTGAAGCGGGCAAAAGCCATGCAAGAGGAAATGAAGGCGGCGTGGGTATCGCATGATGCGACAAAAGGCGCGATCGATCCCGCGATCCTCACACGCGCCGTCTCCATGATCAAGGGCAATTTTGACAAGGAGAATGGAGGGTTTGGTACCGCGCCGAAGTTTTTCGAGCCCGATTCTCTTACCTTCGCATTCCTCATGCACCATCGGACCCGGGATGAAGAGTTGAAAGACATCGCGCTCACCACATTGCGTAAACAATTGGGAATTTTTGATCCGGTATGGGGCGGGTTCTATCGATACGCAGTGGATGCGGCGTGGACGACGCCCCACTATGAAAAAATGCTGGATACGCAGGCGATGGCAATTCGGAACTATCTTGACGCCTACCAGCTTACCGGAGAGCGGCGATATCGCGCGGCTGTCGAAGGTATCATGCGGTATGTCGATCGCTTCCTGTCGAATCCAGGCCGTGGGGGATTCTTCGCGAGCCAGGATGCTGATGTCGGCAGCCATGATCCGCACGCGAACTTTGTTGATGGAGAGGAATACTACCTGCTGGGCGAGAAGGAACGATTGGCCATCGGGATTCCACATGTCGACTTGACTGTTCTTACCCACTGGAATGGATTGATGGCTGAAAGCTATCTCAAGGTGTATCAGGTGCTGGGTGATAAGCGCGCCAGGGATTTCGCGTTGAAAACACTTGATATGTTGTATGTCACTCGGTATCGCGAAGGAGCCGGCATCGCCCACTACTTTGCGCATGGCAAGCCACAACAAGCGGGATTGCTGGTGGACCAAGTGGCATTTGCGCGCGCCTTGCTTGAGGCCTATGTGGTCACAGCGGATCGGTCATACCTCCAGAAGGCCGAGAGGATCGTCGCCGATATGCACACGTTGCTGGAAGACAAAACGGCAGGAGGCTTCTTCGATATGGCGTTCGACCCGGATGCAAAGGGGATGCTTCTCAGGCCGGAAAAGCCCACCATAGAAAATGCTCGGGCTTCAATCTTGCTGAGCGAACTCTATTATTTCACCGACAACAAAATGTACAAGCAGAGTGCGGAACGGACGTTGCAATACCTCTTGGGGAGCCGGTCGCCATATCCGCCGGCGCTGGGTGCGCTCGCAGTTGATCGGCATCTCAACTATCCCTTGCATATCGTCATTGTTGGAGAGAAGAAAGAACCAACAACACAGAGTCTGTGGAACGAAAGCCTGCGCGTGTATGCGCCAGGAAAAACCGTCATGCTGCTTGATCCTTCCAAGGACAAGCTTGCCATTGGCGAAGTCAGCTTTCCAAAACTTGCCAAACCGGCGGCCTATGTGTGCACCGACTTGCTCTGCTCCAAGCCGATTGAGAAACCAGGACAGCTTCGAGAAAACCTCGAACAGTTTCTGCGAGCCACCTCGTAATTCCAGCCTTCATCATTACGCATTGTGCAATCATCGTCGTTCGCTAACACATGAAACTGGTGAACAAAACAGCGCTCATTAGTGGCGGAGGGAGCGGTATTGGGAAGGCCACGGCCCTTTGTTTCGCCGCGGAAGGCGCGCGGGTGATGATCGCCGGTCGGCGGAAAGATCCGTTGGTCGAAACCGTAGCCGAGATTCATAGGAATGGGGGACAGGCTGCCTACGTGGTCGCAGATTATGCGCGGGTGAAACAGGTGGAGGAGTCAGTTGACGCAGCACGTTCCGCCTTTGGGACGCTGGATATTCTAGTGAACAACGCTGGGGTTGCCGGATTTCGTCCCATTCTTGAGGTGACCGAAGAGGAGTACGAGTACCAGACGAGTATCAACCTCAAGGGTCTCTTGTTCGCCACAAAGTTCGCGATTCCTGCGCTTGCCGAACAGGGTGGCGGTTCGATCGTGAATATCTCATCCGGTGCGGGATTGAAAGCGGTGCCGGCGTCCTCTGTCTACGGCCTCACGAAGGCCGGCGTGGTTCATCTGACCAAGATCGTCGCCCTTGAGACAGCCAACATGAACATTCGAGTCAATTGCATCTGCCCGGGGTTTATTGAAACGCCCATCTTTGACACGTTCATTCCCAAAGAGGACCTTGCAGCATCCAAAGCCAGCTTTCGGGAGATGACCCCGTTGAAACGCATGGGGCGGGCGGATGAAGTTGCTAAGGCGGCGTTGTATCTGGTATCCGAAGATGCCGAATGGATGACTGGAAACGTGATCACCCTTGATGGCGGCCTGAACATCGCGTGATTTCTGGTTGTCGACACCAGCCAGGTCACTCGGCAAGGTGCCCGGCGGCAATCCAGTGGCGATCGTCAGGTTGGGTGACGACGAAATGGCCTAATCCTGATGCGGCCAGTTGAACAGACATCTCCTCGAGAGTGAATGCGGCCAGCAAAGAGTTGTAGAAATCGCGGCGAAGAATGTCCGGCGTGTGATGTGCGTACTGATCAACGATGGTTTGAGCTGCCGTGGTGGATTCAGGCCGTATAAGGTCCATAATCAACACCGGCGCAGCGGGCTTGGCCACCTGTTTGATCGCGGTCCAGAAATCCATGGGGTCGGGAAGGTGATGGAGCAAGCTGTTGGATATGACGGCACCGGCAGGTTCCGGCAAACAAATTTGCTGGATTGGTTCACAACGTAGTTGAACACGATTGTGTAGCTGGGCCACGGCAATGGCTGCTTCTCCCAGCTGGATCATCGGAAGCGAGGCATCGATACCGGTGACCGTACAGTCTGGACGTGCTCGGACGAGCCGGATTGGAATATCGGCTGGCCCGCATCCCAAGTCGACCACGTGGCCGGAGAGGAAGTCCGGAAATCGCCGACAAAACTCGTCGATGAAATACTGGTTTTCTTCTGAGAAATCTGCCCGCGCGTAGGCCTGTGCTTGTTCCTGATCATCCATAAGCTCTGGTTCAAGTACGCGGTCCATTGTGGGATTATCCAGAGGATGGGGAACGGCCAGACTGATCAGCGACCTAGCCGGTAAGCGCACGCCGAACGGCGTCTTTCCCTCCAGACAGAATTGACGTTCCATCTCCTGCCAGCACTGCTTCATATCCATAGTCAAGAAGACGTGTAAGGCTTTCCTTGGCCTTGTCCACATCTGCAAATTTTTCTGCCGGGAGTAGTCTAAGTTCCCCGACTGGTTTACCAATAAGCGCGTCTCCGAGAATGAGGTAGCCGCTGTCCTGCTTGAGGAGTAATGCTGATTCGCCAGGTGACTTCATGTTTCGCAAGTGAATCGCCACCAAACCTCCAGGCAGCACGCCACCGTCGTCGTAGGTCGTATCAATCGCAATCTCCATCTGCGGGGCATCAGCCGCCGGCGCGTAGACTGGGATCTTAAACTCGGTTCTGAACGCTTCAGCTTCTCGGGTGTGATCGCGATTGGTAAGCACGATGTGTGTTGGAGCGAGACTGAGAAGCCTTGTCGTGTCGTGGGCATTAATCGGAGGCGGGTCTACAATCACGCACTCGTCGTTGGTAGTAAGCACAAGTCCATTGAAATCCATCTGCTTTTCTTCAGAAAACCACGACCACTGTTCGATGCCTGATGCAATTGACTTCATATGAGTTCTCCATTGCCATGTGGACTTCGCGAAATGACGAAGTCCGTTTCGTAGACCTTGTACAGGGCCTGTGTCATTCCCAGGCACTGATATGTGGATTGAGCGATAGCGTTCTCATTTTCCACGTACAATCGGAGACCACAGACATCATCAGTCTCTTTCGCCGACCGTTCAACATGCCGATACAGTTGGGTGAAGATCGATAATCGTCGGTGGTCGGGATGTACATAGACGCTTTGAATCCACCAGAAGACACCGTTTCGCCAGTCGCTCCACTCAAACGTCACCATCATTTGCCCAACCACGCGGGATTCGATACCCGCCAGGATATAGAAACCCTTTGAGGGATCGTGTAGGACCGAACGCACACCCTGTGTCACCCGATCGAGGTCGAGTGAAATCCCTTCCGTCTCCAATGCCATCGCGATGTTGTATTCCGCAATAGTATCAACGTCATCAATTGCAGCGTGGCGTATTGTGATCGGTTTTTCCTGCTGAGTCATAGTTCGCCACTGAATTTATTCCACGACCAGATTCGGTTTTGCTCCAACAACATATTCGAGCTGGCGTACATTCCCAACATGCGTTTGTATTTTTCCTTCTGTTGCGGATTCACATTTGGGTTCGTGATGTCCTGGTTGGTCAGGACAACGTCGTCCACGTACAGCGCGTCGCGTTCAAGCCAGTATAGCAACGTTTCATCTTGATCGATGATGCCGATCAAGTCGTCATGTGCGCTGGCGACAAAGGCAACGTTGTCGTGGAGGCAATCGCTTGTCAGCGCACAACTCAAATCGTGGCCGACAAAAGGGGCGATCTTAGGCATGAGACCGGCCATGGTAAGAATTGTTGGCGTGATGTCGACCTGGCTGGCAACAGACGAAATAACACGTGGTGTGTAGTTACTCTCGGTGCGTAGAGAGGGGTCGATCCAGATATAGAGTGGGCTGGTGAAACGGCTGCGCTTGGCCTCGACGTCTGGAATCCCAAATCCTTCGTGACGACCGTGATCTCCCAGAACAAAGACCACGGTGTTTTCGAGCAATCCTTCGTTTTCTAGCCCGGTAAAAAAGCGTTCAAACTGTAGATCCAGATACCGCAGCGCCAGGGCATATCGGTCGTCGTGAATGTGGAGGGCCTGAAGGTCAGGATGATCAACAGGCACCGTGTACGGAGGATGGGTGCTCACTGTGAGCGTTGTCAGGAAATACGGGCGGTCTGATTGTCGAAGGTGCTCGATGCGGCTACGGAGAAAGTCGAACAGAGCCCCATCGGTCATGCCCAACCCCAGCCGCGTGGCTTCGGGTGGAAAGTCGCTCGAATCCAACAGTTCGTGCAGGCCATTGCGCGCCAGGAATAATCCGAGATGATCATAGCTGCGATCTCGGTTTTGCCCGAGGACCATCTCATTGCGATATCCTGCTCGTTCGAGTAACGAGGGCAAACAGAGAAAATCATGGGTATAACGCGTTCGCATCGTCGTCCACCCAAGCTTAGAGTGGTAAGAACAGAGTGTGGCGAACAACCCCCGTGCCGTTTGATCCCCACTGGTGAAGAAATTCTCGAAATAGATGCTGCGCTGTCTGAAACGGTCGAGAAACGGCGTGAGCTGAATGCGGCGACTCGCGTTGGAAGCATCCGAATCGACGCCTTGATATTGTTTAGTGTGATAAATGAACTTCATGTCGAGGTGTGGGGGGTGATCCAGATTGAGGGTTCGACCCAGGTAACGACGATCGAGCCCTTCTAAAAACAGCAGCAGGATGTTCGGTTGATCGGCGATCTTAGCACCATGATTGGTGTCAACGGTTTTGACAAATGGGTATTGCGGGTATGGAAATGTCTGCTCTGAGGCGAGGACCGCTTGGCTTGTGCGTATCGCTTCAGCTTGCGGTAGGACCGTAAGGAATCGCGAGGTCTCTCCGAGGCCACCAAACAAATATGTGCTGAGCATCGTCTCGCTGGCATACCAGACCGGGTTTTGTGCGAGGATGTAATAGACCGAACTGCTGATACTCACGCGTTGGACTGCCCATGGTCCATAGGGGTGTAGGCCGGACGCTCCAGCGACCAATAGCCCTATCAGTCCTAGCGTTATGACGTTTGGAAATGCCGCTTTGATCCGAATTGCAGCTGGCATGACGAGCCGGACAAAGCCATACCACCATCCGATCAGCATCAACGCTTGTACCGTGAACAACCCCAATAACTTCGGCCCCCATTTTGTCGTGTCTTGCAACTCCGTCGTGGTCTGTAGGCTCGCTTCTGAGGGTGTCTCAGCCGTCGGTGTCATGAGGTTGCCGAGATATTCGAAAAAGACAAAGTCAAGGTGTTGTTTGTTATTGACGTAGTACCCCATATCTATGGTGAGGAGCCCCATCAGGAGTAACCCGACCAACAGGGAGGACGCCATCATCCAACGGGCGTGCAGCCTGAATCCGGTAGAGATGTTTTGTGACTGAGCAAGCACGCGATTGCCCATGAATCCTATCGTCGCGAGCAGCGCAGCAGCTCCAATGCTAAGCGTGGCAACGAACACATCCGCTCGCAATCCGGCGATGAGCGTTGTGATGAGTGTGCCGGACGTGGGCATTTCCACAGACATGGCTTCGGGGAGGAGGAAGAGCCGTTGAGCCTGTTGGACGATGATGAACACCATCCACCAGAACACCAGGGTGCGTCGGAAGGACCATGCGGTGTTGACGTCAACGGGATTCATGCGCTTGTCCATCGTGGACATCACAATATCCTATCGTCACGGGTGTTTCAAATTTGTTGGAGACTCGCTACTATGTGGCGTTTGTGTGACGTGACAGGATAAGGCAGAGTAAGGAATGACGACGCAATTGAAAATACTGGCACTCACCCTTGGAGTGTTTCTGACCGTCCTCAATGGGTGTAGCCAGCTTGGACCCGGAAGAATTGAATTAGGTCGCGGCCACTACAATGTCGCCGTTCAACAGACCGACAATGAACAGATGCTGCTCAATCTGGTTCGTCTGCGGTACCGTGACACGCCTTATTTTCTGCAGGTGGCAAGCGTGTCCACGAACTTCGAGTTTGAAGTTTCCACCGATGCCAGCGCGGCACTGCAAACGGGTTCCAACGTGTACGGTCTAGGCATTGGGGGGACGGCAACCGAATCGCCCACGATTACCTACACGCCGCTGCAAGGCGATCAATTTGTCAAACAATTGCTTTCGCCCATGCGTCTGTCCACCGTGCTCTTGTTGTACCATTCCGGGTGGGCGATTGATCGGATCTTGAATGTTACCGTGCAATACCTCAACGGGATTCCGAACGCGCCGAGTGCGTCGGGTCCGACACCGGCCGAGGCGCCTGAATATGGAGACTTTCATCGCATAACCGATCTCCTTCGGATTCTTCAAAAGCGGGGGGATGTGACCCTTGGACAGACGGAGGGAAGTGATGCGTCTGAATCCCTGGTGTTGCGCATCGCGCCGCGGGCGGTTGATTCACCGGCAGGACGTCAACTGATTGGGCATCTTCGGTTACCTCCCGGGCAGACCGACTACGTCTTCACCCCCACCGCGGACCCCAACAACGTCGGAGAAGCGAGCATTGTGATGCGGTCACTGATGGCAAGCCTCTTTTATGTGTCGCAAGGTGTACAGCCGCCGGCTGAAGATGAAACACGCGGTCGTGTGACGGTGACGCGTGATGCCAATGGTCAGCCGTTTGATTGGAAGCAGATGACGGGGGACGTAATGCAGATACGCTCAAGTGGCGACAAACCAGAATCTGCCGCGGTGCGTGTTCGATATCGTGGAACCTGGTTCTACATCGATGATTCCGATTTGACCTCAAAGTCGACGTTCGCGTTGCTCATGAACCTCTTCGCGTTGCAAGCCGGCGACATCCCGACGACCGCACCCGTGCTGACCCTTCCCGTCGCGCGCTAAGCTCTGCAGGGGCGGGTCAAACCACGTCATCCAAATCGACCCGCAGAGCTTCTGCAATCGCTTTCAGCCCACTAACAACGGTTTTTCTGACCGTTATCGTGCTCACGTAGTCCACGTGTCGTAGGTGTGATTCGGGTGCCATGGATTTGACATATCCTCCCTCTGGGGGCACCAAATGTTTGAAAACATTGCAAAAGATGGGTCGTATCCTTACAATAAATCTTCCCGCTCCACCTATTACCAGTATTCGGGACAGGTGACTCTTGTGAAACGGACTTCATCAGGCCGGGTGGTGACGATTCTCTTCATCATTACCCTTGTGGCGTTTGGGCTTGCGGATATTCTCAATAGTTTCCTTGCGCAAGCCTTGGAAGCTCCGTCTAGCATTTCCAAGCCTGCGGATGCTCCGCCTCCACTGCCAGAGGTTGTTGATATTGATGAGGTTGTACGGGTCATCCTTGAGGGGAACCTGTTTCCGCAGCCCGAACAACTCGAATCGGCGGCTATCAGGGACGGCGATTCCTTGCTTGGGTATGAAGTCTCATCGTCCGGAGAGGTTGTCACGCCTGATGGGCCCCTTTCGCTTCGTCTGATGGGCACGGTGGTTGGGCCCCCTCGGTTGACCTATGCGATTATCGATGCCGGCGATGAGGGGCAGCGTTTGTATCATCTTCACGACATGGTTCTTGATGTGGCCAAAGTGGTGCGGATTTCGCGGAATGAAGTGACTGTTGATGTTGGGGGGATGCCGGCGTTGCTGCGGACGGAATTCGAGCCCGTGCGATCGAAACCTACAGTCCAACCCGGCATGCCCACTGGGGCATCGATCTCATTACGCGGGACCAAAGCTACTGCCGTGACCCCGCGTAAACCGAAACGAAAAAAGGGAAAGCAGCGCTTTACGGTGGATCGCAAAGAGGTTGATGCGGCGTTTGCTAATCTCCCGCGGCTCCTGACGCAAGCACGCGTGATGCCCCATTATTCCGGCGGGAAAATGGCTGGGTTCCGGGTGGTTTCCGTGAAATCAGACAGTCTCTTCGATCATATTGGGTTACAGCCCCAAGACGTGCTGAAACGAATCAATGGAATGGAGAT
>DTRN01000137.1 GCA_012965905.1 Nitrospirales bacterium
GCCTCGTCATGCCCATCAACGACGCACATACCCGCTATGACGCTAATCTTAAACCGCACCACCATTTGATTTGTGTGTCCTGTCGGGCTATCGAGGACGTGTATGACGATGGCCTCAATCACCTCACACTGCCCAGCAAGACTACTTTTAAAGTTAGCACCGGGTCGAGTTTTATGGCCGTTGTCGTCAATGTCAGCGGACGGCCGAGAGAAACCCATAAGGTCTATTCAACCCATCATCGTCAATAAGGAGGAATACGCAATGGGAAAACTGGACGGCACAAAGAGTCACCAAAATCTGAAGGATGCGTTTGCTGGGGAATCGCAAGCAAATCGTCGCTATCTGTATTTCGCGCGCCGCGCGGATATTGAGGGTTTCCCCGATGTTGGCGGACTCTTTCGCGATACGTCAGAAGCCGAAACCGGCCATGCCTTTGGGCATTTGGACTTTCTGAAAGAGGTCGGCGACCCCTGCACTGGCGTTCCGATCGGCGACACGGAGGCCAATCTCAAATCGGCCGTCGAAGGTGAAACCTATGAGTACACCCAGATGTACCCTGGCTTTGCCAAAACCGCTCGCGACGAAGGATTTTCGGAACTCGCTGAATGGTTCGAGACCCTCGCAAAAGCCGAACGGTCCCACGCCAATCGGTTCACCAAGGGCTTGGAATCTCTGAACCAATGATAACGGCACATACACGTTGAAAGGCTTCGATCTCACCACCCCTGGCTGGACTCCGGAAGCCCTCAAAGAAGAGACGCTCCGCGTCTTCGACGTCTGCGAGGGCTGTCGGCGTTGTTTTAATCTCTGCCCTTCCTTTGAGACGCTGCTAAACCGTACGGACGACCAAGATGGCGACGTCACGAAGCTCGCTCAACGTGATTTCGCCGACGTGGTCAATCAGTGCTTCTACTGCAAGATGTGCTGGAACAACTGCCCCTACACCCCACCACACCAGTACGAAATCGATTTTCCACGACTCATGGCGGCCTGGAAAACTCTTCCTGAGATTCGCAAGGACCAGGGGCTGCTCACACGATTCCGCGATCTTGTGCTCGTCGAGACGGATCTCATTGGAAAGCTTGGAACCCGTTTCCCTGGACTCTCGAACTGGGCGATGCGATCCGGTCCAATCCGGGCCGTGCTGCACCGTCTGTTTGGAATTCACCAGGATCGGAACCTCTTGCCATTCCAATCACCGCGTTTTGATACCTGGTTCAAGCACACGCAGACAGCCAACTCATCTCCTCCGCAAACCAATGGCAAGGTCGCGTTGTTCGGAACCTGCATTGTCAACTATCAGACCAGGGACATTGGAGAAGCCACCGCGAAAGTCTTGAAGAAAAACGGCGTCGAGGTCGTCTACCCGGAACAACAATGTTGCGGCATGCCCTACATCGATACCGGCGACATTGCGGCTCTTACCAAAAAAGCTGAAGCGAATATCGCGGCGTTCTTGCCCTGGATTGACAAAGGCTATTCGATTGTCGCGCCGGTTCCGACCTGTAGCCTGATGTTGAAACGCGAATACCCCTATCTGTTGAAATCCGACGCGGCCCGCACCATCGCCGAACACACCTACGATATCTGCGAATATCTCATGCTGCTGCACCGCGACGGCCGGTTGTCGACCGATTTTCGCGAGAAACCGGGAACCATCGCCTACCAGATACCCTGTCACCTTCGCGATCAGAACATCGGATTCAAATCACGCGATTTGATGAAACTGACCGGGGCGCGAGTGTCAGTGATCGAGCGATGCTCTGGTCATGATGGATCTTGGGGCGTGAAAAGCGAGTACTTCGATATGTCGATGAACATGGCATCACGACTGGGGACAGAGCTTCAGGAGGTTGAACCCGATCTCATCGCGTCCGACTGCCCGCTTTCAGCCCTTCAAATTACCCAGGAGACCGGAAAACCTGTCGTCCATCCCATTCAAGTGATTGAAAAAGCGTACGAGTTGTAAGCATGCTTCCACTCACCATCAACGATCTTGCCCCGCTCGACACCTACGCAAAGTCTTACAAAGAAGCGCGGCAGCGCATTATTCAAGTCAAAGCGCGTCGACGAGTGACGGTCGGAGAGTCGATTGCGTTCCTATTTGAGAATCGGGAAACCCTGCTCTATCAAATCCAGGAAATGATCCGCGTCGAACACATAACTGAGCCGGACAAGATCCAAGATGAACTCGACACCTACAACGCCATCCTTCCACAGCCCGGCGAACTCAGTGCGACCATGTTCATTCAAATTACCGATCAAGAAAAACTCATCGAGCAGCTGGACATGCTCATGGGGATTGATCGAGACGATGTCGCCATTTTTCGATGTGGATCGATCCAGATATCCGGTATATTTGAATCGGGTCACAGCAAAGAAGACAAGATTAGCGCGGTACACTTTGTGCGATTTCAGATTCCCAACGAAGCCGCCGCCATTCTTCAAGATCCCCAATATGCCACGGCTTTGAGCATCGATCATCCCAACTACCGGGCCGAGACCCCACTCTCCCAAGCAAACCGAGAAGCGTTGCTCGGAGACCTG
>DTRN01000138.1 GCA_012965905.1 Nitrospirales bacterium
AGTGGCAAGTGCTTCACTCATGCCGATCGTGAAGATATCTTAGGCTTTCTCAAAGCATTACGAGAACGGGGCTTGTCTGCGCCCACCATTGCGCGCTGTATGACTGCCATTCGAGGGTTCGTTCGTTTCGCCGTCGCCCAGGGAGTGTTGGCCGCTGATCCGACGTTTAACCTGCAGATCTCTCCCGGACGCCATGCGTTGCCAACGTTCCTGTCGATGGAGGAAGTATGTCAATTACTGAACATATCGAAGGGCATGGGGCCGGTGGCAGAGCGCGACGATGCGATGATTGAGTTGCTCTATGCGACGGGTATGCGTGTATCTGAGCTTGTGACCCTAGAACAATTAGCCCTGAATTTGGAGTTGGGATATCTCATCGCCACCGGGAAGGGATCCAAGCAACGGGTCATTCCTATGGGTGAGGTGGCATTGGCAAAAGTGAAGGGATATCTCGAGCGGGCACGTCCGCATTTGCTTGGGACGGCGCGAAGCGGCCTCCTTTTCTTAACGCGTCAGGGAAGAGGGGTGACCCGTCAAGCATTCTGGAGATTGCTTCGGCGCCATGCCAAGGCTGCGGGCATTCACCGGCCGATTTGGCCCCATGCGATCCGCCACTCCTTCGCGACACATCTACTCGCGGGTGGAGCAGATCTCCGCATCGTTCAATCGTTGCTGGGACACGCCGATATCTCGACGACGCAGGTGTATACCCACATCGAGCGTGGGCATTTAAAACACCTTCATCGCACGCTCCATCCACGAGGGTAAATGGAGTGCGGAATATGCGGACCCGTTTCGTAATGAAGATCACTTAAAACAAGCGCTCAAGTCTCGTATTGTGCGGCTTTACGTGGAGCTGATCATTGACAAATAATGAGTAAAATTGATACCTTGCGCCGTTTACGAACATTGCGGGCGGGTAGCTCAGTCGGGAGAGCGCTGCCCTTACAAGGCAGAGGTCACGGGTTCGATCCCTGTTCCGCCTACCATTCGATAAGATACACGTTGCGGGGTCGTAGTTCAGCCTGGTTAGAACGCCTGCCTGTCACGCAGGAGGTCGCGAGTTCGAGTCTCGTCGACCCCGCCATATATTTGCTGCTTCCAGAGAGTCACGACTTCTTCTCTCAACGCATTCTTCAGTCGCCGCATGGATGAAGTAACCGGGCTTTTAACAGTCCTTCCAGAGCTTGGGCCAATCGCCAAGATGTTAGGGCTGTTGAGTCCTCTTTCTCTGAGTGTCCTTGCACTTCTTTTGGTCTTCTCCGTCATTTCCTGGTCAATCATGATTTACAAATGGTGGGGATTCCGAAAGCAACAAGAACATAATCGGAAATTTCTGGCCATTTACGCGAAGACGCATGACGCGGAGCAGCTTCGAACCATCGCTGCTGACAAGGAGATGGAACATAGTTCTGTGGCCGTGTTATTTCTCCGCGGCATGGACGGCATTGAGTATCGGGTTCCAGCCGTTGCAGCAGTGTCGTCCGGAGAAGGGGAACGATCAGAACGCTTTTCTCACCGAGCGGATCTCGATCGCCTAATGGATCTCGCGGTGCAGGAAGAGAGTGCCCGGCTGGAATCATTTCTTCCCGTGTTGGCGACCATCGGCAGTGTGAGTCCCTTTGTTGGATTGTTCGGGACGGTGCTTGGGATTATTAACGCATTTTCTGCGATCGGTGAGCAGGCGAGCGCGAATATTCGGACAGTGGCCCCGGGAATGGCCGAAGCGTTGATTGCGACGGCGGCGGGACTGTTTGCGGCTATCCCGGCAGTCATCTTCTATAACTATTGTCTCACCAAAATTCGGCGAGAAGTCCAAACGATGGAATCATTTTCCATTGAGTTTCTCATGACGATGGCAAGCAAGCTACTCAAGGCTGATACCAAGACCGCCATTGGATCTATCTAGGGGAGAGGCGTCTTTGTGCTGAGATCGCAGCAGCGACAACAACAGTATATGGCGGATATTAATATTATTCCGTTTGTTGATGTTGCTCTGGTGCTCCTGGTGATTTTTATGGTAACGGCCCCGATGCTCTATCGTGGATTTGACTTGACCCTTCCGGAATCGAAAACCGACAGTACGTATAAACCTCAAGACCCCATCGTGATTTCGATTGAGAAAGATGACGTCATCTACTTTGGAGAAGACCAGGTTGATCTTGAGGCATTTCCCGTTTGGCTCCGTGATGCGAAGGATGACAATCCTGAAGTTGCGGTGGTCTTACGAGCCGACAAAGGCATTTCCTATGGAACGGTGATAAAGGTTATGGATACGGTACGACTCAGCGGCATTCATCGCATCGGGATGGCCACGCAACAACAGGAAGGAGCGTCACTGTTCCCGGCGCCTTCATAAATGGCGGTAAAGGCACATGTCCTCTATAGAAATCCGCACCTTGGAAAGGCGCTAACCTTCTCAGCGGTTGGGCATAGTGTTGCGCTGATGATGCTGTTGGTGTCTCCACATTGGTTTCCTGTCCCCGATACCTCGGCCAGCACCATGGATGCGCT
>DTRN01000139.1 GCA_012965905.1 Nitrospirales bacterium
ATCGAACACAAGAGTAAACGATTCGTCGAGGCGCACCGGATCGCGATCCACAGTCGCTGTAATGCTGGAAGCCCACGTATTTTCCAGACAACATAATACCCCCAGGACAATCCCAACGACGAGTGGAATGTAACGTCTCATTACCATAGAATATTTTCAGCCGGCTGCTGGGGTCGTTGTTGGTACTGGTGCAGAAATTTGCGACGCAATAGCCCGCCAGGATCGTCTGGAATGCGGCGAAGCCACTGCTCATACGCTTGCTGTGACTCTAAATCTTCGCGAGCATCAGCGACGGTCTGATCACGCGAGTCAGTGGAGCGTTGATCAGGATTCGATTGGGCCTGCTGCACCTCATCCTGATCACCTTGTGTCTCCTCTTGGCCGTCTTGCTGATCAGGACGCTCATTCCCCGCATTGGCATCCGCAGACGCTGAATCTTGCTGCTGTTGATCACCCTGTTGGTCTTCTGACTCCTGTGATGATTGCTGTTCATCATCACTCTCATCTCCCTGACCATCTTGCTGTCGTTGTTGCTGCACAAGAAACTCTTCAATAAGATCGCGATTATGACGAGCATCCTCATGGGTATCGTCTAGTCCCAATGCGGTCTCATACGCCTCGATGGCGTCTGGAAACCGGCCGCCGCGCGCAAGTGCATTGCCTTTGTTGTACAGGGCCTCAGGTGTCTCAATGTTCTCCAACGATGTCACCGCTTGGTCGAACTGCTCCGCACGATACTGCGCCGTCGCCTTCCATTGTGGATCCGTAAATAGCTCCGCAGCGTGTTCCGGATTTCCATGTTCCAAGGCCTGACTCGCTCGCTGATTTGAATTCGACCACAACGCGTCCCAATCGAATGGATATGCGCGCTCCGGAAACACGAGAAATACCAACACAACTGCCACGAGATACCCTCGACGAAACGCCAATGCCGCCAGTGGAAGCACAAGCAACAAAAGCCACGGGCCTTCCTCGTGCCAACGATCGGCATGAAGGCCGGTACCCTCCGTTTGGCTCTGCATTCGGTTTATTGTCATGCCAGCCATGAGATGTTCAATATCGCCGTCATCAAGTCGAAATAAGCTGTAACGTCCCCCACCCTCTTGAGCGACCATGCTAAGCTGGAGTTCATCCATTTTTGGAATAATAATGGACCCGTGAGCATCTTTTAAAAACCCGCCGCTGGTCACAGAAATCGGAGCGCCACCTTCAGTGCCTATCGCAAGCACCGAGAGGCGATGGCCCTGATTGCGGAGACGGACGGCAGCATCGTGAACACGCGAGTCATCAACCCCATCGGTAAGAAGTAAAACATGGCCCCGAACCATATCCGCCTGTGTAATCAACGTCGCAGCTTTATCCAATGCGAGATCTGGTCGGCTCCCTTGAGCCGGCATCAAATCCGTACTCAAGGCCGGAACCAACGCCGCAATCGTCTCGGCATCTTCGGTCAAGGGAGTGACGACAAAGGGTTCCCCGGCATAGACAATCAACGCAGTGTATCCTTCAATGCGATGTGTCAAGATATCCAGAATCTTGTGGCGAGCGCGCGTCAAGCGAGTCGGTGTGATGTCGGCCGCGTCCATCGAACGGGAAAGGTCAAGAACCAAAACCAGCGCAGACTGTTCACGAAACACCGGTTGTGGTAAGCGCTCCCATGCAGGACCTGCCAACGCGAGAATCGTAAACACGCCAGCCAACGCGACGGCGATGAGGGGCCACCGTCGGCGTTCCCCATCCCGCCCGATGAGGATGTGAGGCAACAGTTGAGGGTCACATACGGCTCGCCAGCTCAGGCCCTTCACCGTATGTCGAAACATAAACCAGAGCAACATACCCAATGGGAGAAACGCCCAGAGCCAGATAGGCCGGATCCAATGGAACTGTTCCATCAACGCTCACACCCCATACTTACCTAACACCCGACCCATGACGAGTACACTCGCAAGACATAACGCCATTCCCAAAGGCCAATAAAACAGGGCACTCCGAGGGCGAAACATCTGCACATCGTGTTCGACCGGTTCGAGGGTATCGAGAAGACTGTAAATCTCCTCAAGCTCCTGGGTATTGTGCGCGCGAAAATAGCGTCCACCTGTACGATCCGCAATCGCCATGAGTGTCTCTTCATCAAGATCGGCAGAGGGGTTGACGATTCGACTTCCAAACAGCGATGACAACACCATTTCATCCGCACCAATACCAATGGTATAGATTTTGAGTCCTTGTTCCGCGGCCAACTCTGCAGCCTTACGCGGTTTCACTTCACCGGCAGTATTGGCGCCATCGGTGAGCAGGATGAGAACTCGACTACTGGAAGACTGTTTCTTGAGGCGCTTGATCGCAAGACCAATCGCATCCCCAATCGCGGTTTCCCTCCCGGCAAGACCGATTGCGGATTCCATCAGCAACGTACGCACCGTCTCGCGATCATAGGTCAACGGCGTTTGGATATATGCTTTTTGTCCAAACAAGATCAGGCCGAGTCTATCCCCGGTACGGCGAACGATGAAGTCAGCGGCAACCGCCTTTGCTGCGGTCAGACGGTCAACGACAGCGCCTCGGAGTTGAAAATCCTGGGCCTCCATACTGCCTGAGAGGTCAACCGCAAGCATGAGATCCCGTCCTGTGGTTGGAAGCGCAACAGGATCACCCAACCATTGTGGGCGCGTGAGTGCGAGAACCACGAGCAACCACGCAAGTATTGCCAGAATCAGTGGAATATAGACCATGCTACGACGAACTGAGATCACACTGGCACAACTGAAATCCTCGATAGAGGGGACCAGAAGCGCGGAGTCTTGTATCGGCTCGACATTGGGAAATACCCATCGAACGACCCACGGCAGAGGAAGCAAGGCTGCCGCCCAGAGCCATTCAAAGTGAATCATGTGCTGATTCCATGGTTACTTCGGTGTTGGCAATTCGGCAATCCAGGATCGACAACATGAGAGCAGCGCGTTCGCGTCGAGATCCGGTTTCTTTCGATATGGTTCGGTCATCAAGACCATGCCACCCCCTGTACTAAACGGCTTACTCTCACGATTGCGATCCAAAAAAGACATCCACGCGACGCCAGTCAGACTGGCAACGTCGACTCGAGGATATCGGCTGACACACACCCGCCGTAACAAGACAGAGAGTTCACGTACCAAGCGTGTATTGTTTTTGTGGGCATGGAAGGCTTCCTGGATCGCGTCGATCTCTTTCAACGATACTCGCCGCATTCGATTCCGTTTTCGTTGATACCAGGCATAGAGCACAATGAGCATCGTTCCCGTAATCAACAACGCGAGGAGAATCCACCAGCCTGGAGCCGGTGGCCACCATGAGATGGGGCCGGGTAAATGGATGTCCCGGAGCGGAAGTTGTGGAACTGGAGAATTCATGCGCCGCGTGAACCAAACCCTCGTTGAAGCGCGTGCAATACGTTCTGTTCGGTCGAACAGGACATGAGATACATTCCACTCAAACGGCTTCGCCGACGCCACCGCTCCCAATGCGCATCGAAACGCTGTCGGTAGGTTTCCCGAACATTTTCATCACGCGTATTCAGAGTCAGAGTCTCCTGTTCGTTGCTAACACGGTAAATACCAGCCGGTGGCAATTCCCGCTCGAGCGGATCGAACATGAACACCATATCGATATCATTATGTCGAGCCATCTGTGAGATATGCGATTCCGCTACGTCATCAATATTTCGAAAGTCACTGATCAAAAAAATCAGACTTCCCGGACGCGCGACACGCCGAAGTCTCCCCAAGGCATGGAGCGAAGCATGACGATCGCCGATGGTGGCCTGGGTGCGATCAGTCCATGCCGGATGTTCCACAAGCTGTTTCATGAAATGGAGCGCAGCCGTGCTTCCGCGTTGCGGTCGCAGTTCCACGTGCTTATATTCCGAAAATATCAGCGCTCCGAGGCGGTCGCCCTGTAAGACCGCGCTCCATGCGAGCAAGGCGGCGGCACGTGCTGCCGCGACAGCCTTATACATCCCACGGGTGGCAAAAAACATCGGTGCTCGTAAATCTACCCATAAGAGAATCGGCCGTTCCCGCTCATCCCGAAACAACTTGGTGTGGGGTTTCCCCGTCCGAGCCGTAACTTTCCAATCAAAACTTCGGATGTCATCCCCGGGTTGATAGAGTCGCACTTCATCAAATTCCATCCCTCGCCCTTTAAACGGCGAAAGAAACCCGCCACTTCGCTTGGCTCTGATCTTTGCAGCCTTGAGGGGAAGACTTCGCGCGGCATGGCGAAGACCAATCATTGACGCGAGCGAAACGCGGACAGGATCGATGCCGCCGGTAGTGTCGACGACGTCAGGCAGCGCAGGATCTGGCTGATGGCGCTTCCAATTCATGGAACGGCGATGCGTGCAATAAGTTCGCCAATCAGTTTATCAGGAGTGATCCCGTCCGCTTCTGCTTCGTACGTGAGAATGAGGCGATGGCGCATGACATCATAGGCCATGATTTGAATATCCTCAGGGGCGACATAGTCTCGCCCAGCCAACCATGCCAGCGCTCGCGCACAGCGATCCAGCGCAATGCTGGCGCGAGGGCTAGCTCCATATTGCACCCATTTCGCGAGGTCATCACCATAGGCCTGAGGCGTCCGCGTCGTGAGCACCAGATGCAACAGATACGCTTCCAGATTGTCGGCCATGTAGACGTCCAACACCTCTTGCCGTGCATCAAACAGATCTTTTTGAGTCACCAACACCTGTCCTGACGCAGTATTCGTCGTGCCGGCTCGTGCTTCATCACGGTTCAGTTGCAAAATTTCCTTCTCCGCCTCTGCAGTCGGATAATGCACATTGACCCGCATGAGAAAACGATCGAGCTGGGCTTCCGGCAACGGATAGGTGCCTTCTTGCTCAATTGGATTTTGCGTCGCCATCACCAAAAACAATTCTGGTAGCGGGTATGTCACAGACCCTACCGTAATTTGTCGCTCCTCCATAGCTTCAAGAAGCGCTGATTGCACCTTGGCTGGTGCGCGGTTGATTTCGTCGGCAAGGATGAGATTGTGAAAGAGTGGCCCGCGTTGAAACGTGAATGATCCGTCCTGCGGACGATAAATTTCCGTACCGGTTAAATCTGCCGGAAGCAGGTCCGGGGTAAATTGCACGCGGTGAAAGTCACATTCGATCCCTTGACTGAGAATCTTGATGGCTCGCGTTTTGGCAAGGCCGGGCGCCCCTTCGACCAGTAAATGCCCATCCGCCAACAATGCGATCAGAAGGCGATCGACGAGTACCTGCTGCCCGATGATGCGTGCAGAAAGGAATTTCTGAAGTTCGTGAATTGCGTCTTGACTAGCCATATGACTTCATGTCACTTCCTTCGTTGGGGTTCCAGTTCAAGTCAGGAGCCTAAAAGAGATATGATGAACTTATGTGATTGGCGTAATCATAGTCAATATGACCCTCATAATCTTGAGCCGCAGTGACGGCACACATTGTTCCCTCAGGCATTGACAAGTGTTTCACACCGTAGTAATATTGATAATCATAATCATTAGCATTAGAGTCATCTATCATTGCAGTCGGAGGAGGTTATTGTGGAGTGTACGCGGAATTCATTCGCCATCGTAATTCTGAACGGACTGTTGCTGCTTGGATTCGCCTCTATGGCCAGTGCTGAAAACGAACAAGAAATGTCCATCGAGGAGCGCATCAAGGCGCTTGAACGGGTTTCGGAAGAATTCGTTGCCCACGAGGAAGAGGAACAACACTTGAAAGAACAACGTGAACGAGAAGCTGACGCGGCAAGCTCAGGCTATTCCGGTAGTGGAAGTCTCATTTACGCGCGGCCCGGCTATAGCCGATCCAGAGCGGTTATCGGCGGCTATATCGACCTTGAATATACCAACCTCGCCGGCCCAACCAATGCTATTCGGAATTCCAACAGCACGTTCGATCAGCACCGCTTTGTCCCATTCATCTATGCGGACGTGACCGAGCGCACCCGCGTGGCAGCAGAGCTTGAAATTGAGCATGGAGGCGATGACATCGACATCGAATTCGCCGTGATCGACCATGCCTTTGCGGAATGGTTCAATCTTCGCGCCGGCGTCGTGCTGTTGCCGGTCGGGAAATTTAACCTCATTCACGACTCCCCTATCAACGACTTGACCGCGCGGCCGGAGGTCAATCTCCGCGTGATCCCTGGGGTGCTACGAGAACCTGGCATCGGGTTTTACGGCACAGTCTTTCCCACCAAACTTTCCAAATTGGATTACGAATTTTACGTGACTACCGGCATGAATGGGTTCTCAGAGGATGACACGTCTCGAATCACCAACGCAGCGGGTCTCAGGGACAGTCGCTGGAACAAGACGGATATCGGATCAAATTTTGACAACAACAACGGAAAGGCACTCAGTGGAAGAGTCGCCTTCAGCCCAATCCTTGGGCTCGAACTCGGTGTGTCCGGCTATCGTGCCACGATCGATCCAGCCTCAGACCGATCCTTGACCATCAGTGCGCTGGACTGGACCCTTCAGCGAGGCCCCTGGGAATTGCTCGGCGAGTTGGCCTATACCAATATTGAGGACAATAACAGGGACCTCGCGGGACAATTCACTGGAAATCCCGAACGCATGTCGGGCTACTATGTACAGGCCAACTACCATTTTATGCCGCAGGCGGTGAAGCGCATGGCTCCGAGGTATTTCAGGGATGATGCGACATTCACTGGAGTCCTCCGAATTGACGATGTAAATACCAACCTCGATGCGTCTGGGGGTGCCGGGGATATTTTCAGAATTACTCCCGGGCTGAATTTCAGGCCGACTGAAGATACAGTGTTCAAATTCGAGTACCAATTCAACTTCGAGCCCAATCGCATAGCATCCCGTGAAATGAACAACAATGGTGTACTCCTCTCGATCGCAACCTACTTCTGAACCCATGCGTCACGCGGTCATGATGCTGTGTCTTACCGGATGTGCGAGCCTCGCGGGAGGCCATATCGACACGTATCGCTGTGGCTATGATACCGTTTGGGAGGAAACCCTCCGAGCACTCGAACCTGCTACATTCGCCGCGACTGACAAACGCCATGGTCGCATCGAGACAGAGTGGGAAAAAGGCATGGCCGATCAGACGTCCGGCATCATGGGCAGAAGCGATCTCGTTCAGGAACGATCGAGCATTGTTGTCAGCCTGGCTCGACAACGAAACAACACAGAGGTTCGTGTCATACATGTCAGACAGCAACACCACCTTGGGGGTACCAGGTCTCTACGATGGAGACATGTTCCTTCATCCCCGGAGGTTGAGAATAGAATGCTCGCCCGCATCCACGATCGCTTGAAACAGCGAGGTTGCGGACCGCTGTAATGCACGTTGTTGGATCGCTCGCCATCGCAGCCTTGACAGTACTCATCACCAGTCATCCGGTGGCTGCTCAACTGCAAGGAGAGAAAAAGGGCCATCGAATTTTCGACCAAGAACTCGGGCGATGGCTGAGTCCTAAAGAAATTGGTCACAAGGTTGTCTACCTCACTGAGGAACAAGCCGCACGCCATATACTCCAGAATTCCGGGGAGATTCGACATGAAGAACGCCGGCTTACGTCCGAACAAAAAATCTGCGTTGAACAACGGATCGGATGGAAATTCCCAGAAACGAGCTTCACGTTCTTCATCGGTGAGACCAAAGGCATCATCGATAGATACGCCAGCATTCAGAATACCATCGGAAAATACCGCCCGATCACCTATATGGTTGGAGTCACACCAGAGGCAACAGTGTCTCAGGTCGAAGTGTTAGTCTATCGCGAGAGTCGCGGTGCAGAAGTCCGCAAGCCTCGCTTTAAGTATCAATACGAAGGCAAGGATTCTGGGGATCCGATCAGGATCAATCGAGATATCATGAATATCACCGGGGCAACAATGTCGGTCAGGTCTGTGAGCGCCGGCGTGAAGCGTGCGCTGGTGCTCACCGAAGAACTGTACTTGAACCCACCAGGGACGCCATGTGAGGCGGTTAACCAAAAAAAGAAAAAGGCACGCGGATTTTTCGATCGCTTGTTTGGAGATTAGACATGCGAAACTTTAACACTCGCTTCAGACTCCTGGATACCGACCGCCAGATTCGTTTGGCCTATACCCTCTTCGTCAGCGTCATCGGCATCGGCTTCGCGTTTACCCTCTACTGGGCCTACACCATGAATGGGTTGTCCTATAACGGCGTCGTCACCCACTACCTCGGATCAGATGCCACCTTTGGCGAACCCAAATCATTTCATGAGTTGGCTGAAATCACCCACTTCCACCTATTTACCATGCCAGTCGTCTTCCTGATCTTGGTCCATATCTTTTTTCTCACCATGGCACCCATTTGGCTCAAGATCACCATGGCCTATGTCGCATTCATCGGGGTAGGACTCGACCTGCTTTCACCCTGGCTGATCCGATACGTCGCTGAAGGGTTCGCGCTCGCCTTGCTCCTTGGCGATGTGTTCATGATTGGGAGCTTTGTAGTGATGGCCGCCCTGCCGCTGTATGAAATGTGGATTCTCAAACGACGATTGATGGCCAACGAGGACTAGTGGTGAAAACCAGCCGGCCAAATGACATCACCATTATTTGGTCGTAAGATGCACAACACCATCCCATGATTCGGGTGGAGGATTGGTTGTATACCGGCGACATTGTTCGGTATAAAACTGGCAAGGACCATCCTTCCCGTACGTCGTTTCAAACGCTTCAAAGAATGTCATGGCCTCATCCCATCGTCGACTCCGATAGATGACCAGCGCACCTGCCCACACGGTCACGGATGCGTTCTGAACAAGAGATCGTCGCCTTAGAAAACAACGGCGAGGTTGTCCTGATACCGGATGTCGACATCGTCAATGCCCCATCAGTCCCTTCACCCAAGGCGCGAGCGGATCGAGACCTGTGGCAAGGCGCCCCCGATAGTGTAAACATCTTCGATGGGACCCCTTCAGCACACAGCAACATGGGGAACGCCGAGGTGAAGGATGTCGGCACGGATGCTCGTGGCAATCCAATTGGTCTTCCTCAACTGATTCGGCCGCGCGCGAAGGGGT
>DTRN01000140.1 GCA_012965905.1 Nitrospirales bacterium
AGTTGAGGCAATTTCGAAAGCATTCCGACTACAACCCGTCACACAGGCCGGCGTAGCTCAGTGGTAGAGCAACGGTTTCGTAAACCGTAGGTCGGTGGTTCAATCCCACTCGCCGGCTCCATCAAAAAACCTGCTACTAAGATATCATTGAGACACTCGATCAATATAACCAGAAACATAGATTATAACGACTGAAACAGCAACTGCTGCGATTACAACAGTGAACTAATCCATATAACACCCCCCCCTCCCTGTGGTGCGAGAGGTCAAGCCAGGGCAGAAGACAAAACGAATTTGTGAACCGAGGCCCTGCAACAATTACGAGAAATAATATCTGCAATTGTTGGAGGGTGGTTCAATGACTAAAATGGTCCGTCAGATATGACGCACGGTTCAAGAAGAATACGTTGATTTTATGATGCCCCTGAGTGTAAGATGTTTTCCGTCAGAAATGTTTGAGGAAAGAGCGTCGTTTCCTGATCGGGAGGTGCGTATGCTGAAGCAGGCTGTTCTACTAATCGGTTTAGGGGTCGCCTTGTCTTGCTTGGTCCTACAGGGATGTGCGGGACCACCAGGAGAACTAGGTGATACAGGACGAGCCGGGCTTCAGGGTCCACCCGGACCTCAAGGTTCACCCGGTCCTGTTGGTCCGACCGGCGGTGCCGGCATACAAGGCCATCAAGGTAACTCTGGCCTTTCTGGCTATGCACAAGTCAACATTACAGTGCCCGTCGATGCTAAAAATAGCTTTAAGGGAAGCTGTCCTGAAGGCAGCAATGTATTTTCGGCAGGATGGTTTTTTCTTCCCGATGGGTATGTGGTACGAAATAGCAAGCCCCTTAACAATTCAACGTGGCAAGGAATGGTTACCTGCACCGGCAGCAACGATGCGGGATGCCCACCAGTCAGCTTTGTCGAACTTACGCTGATTTGTGCGGTCGTCTCCCCCGAGTAGTTCCCTGTTTGGTTTGCATTCATCATTAACCTGGATTAGGCAAGAGCCGATCGGCTTCATCGCATTGGTTCCCATCATAAGCGTTCTTCCCCTCACTGAGAACGTGAGTGCGTGCACACTACCACCCAACACCTATGCCTACCCGGGCGAATGTGTGCTCTATAACCTGGATGGGACGACGTACGAAGAACCGGAAAATGCTCCCAAGCCGAAGGCACAACCCCAGGCAGAAAATCAGGACAAGCAACCACGGCACTCTTATCCCAAATATATGTGGACGCCTTTTTCCTATCGCTATAGTCATTATCCCTTCGGGCATCACTATTATCCGCGATATAGTTTAGGACTACATTTTTGGTCCGGCCATTTCGGCCACCATCGATCTCACCATTAAGGCCATTTCTAGACCTCGCGAAGTTCGCCCATAACACACGCTGACCCCGCCAGACGCAGATTCACCGTTCGTATTGTAACGAGCAACTACACCTCGCCTTGATAGCATTGAGCTTCCTTGTTATCTGACGTGATGCCGTGTTGCATGGGGTTCAGGACTCCATTCATTGATGCGTTTACCTGTCATCTTGGGTAGCATCGGCACCCTGGTTCTGGCATACTGGCCTACACACGTCTGATGACGACCGAGGACCAGTGGCAACTAGACTTGGGAGCCCGCCCCTTCGGTGCTTCCGAGGTTTTTTTCCGCGTTTGGGCTCCATTTGCCCAAACGGTGGCCGTCCAGACTCCTGGACGGCACCACGATACCTTTCCCCTTGAGAAACAGGATTCCTGGTATTTTCAGGGCACGATTTCGCTTTCAGGGCCGGGCACACGGTACCAGTATGTATTGGATGGACAAAAAACTCGCCCGGACCCCGCCTCTCGCTCGCAGCCTGACGGTGTTCACATGCCGTCAGAAGTCGTGGCAATTGATGGATTCCCCTGGACGGATCACCACTGGCGCGGGATGCCACTCGAACGCCTAATTCTGTACGAGCTCCACACCGGCACATTTACGCGCGAAGGCACATTCGAAGCGATCATCCCATTTCTCGATTATCTTGCAAACGAGGTAGGCGTCACCGCGATTGAATTGATGCCCGTCGCGCAATTTCCAGGAACACGTAACTGGGGGTACGATGGTGTCTACCCGTTTGCCCCTCACGCCGACTACGGGGGGTCCCAAGGACTCAAACGGCTGGTAGACGCCTGCCATGCGCGCAACCTCGCTGTCGTCCTTGATGTCGTCTACAACCATCTCGGACCTGAAGGAAACTATCTCGGCGATTTCGGGCCCTACTTCACAAACCGCTATCCCACGCCATGGGGACAGGCGATCAATTACGACGGGGCGGATAGCGCCCAGGTCCGCCATTATTTCATTAGCAACGCCCTCTACTGGATTACTGAATTCCACATTGATGCTCTCAGGCTCGATGCGATTCACGGCATTTTCGATTTCAGCGTGCTCCACATCCTTGAGGAACTGACGTCGGCCGTCCATCGAGTTGGAGAACAACTTGGTCGACGCGTGCTGGTGATCGCAGAAAGCGACAGCAATGACGCGAGAGTCATCCGACCCATGCAAGACGGCGGATATGGGCTCGACGCTCAGTGGAGCGATGATTTTCACCATGCACTGCATACCCTGCTTACACATGAGACGGTCGGGTATTATCAAGATTTTGGGCCTATCGATGATCTCGCAACAGCGTTCACCGATGGATTTGTGTATCAGGGTCAGGCCTCTGCGTTTCGTAAACGGCGTCACGGAAGTTCAACCGATGGTTGCAATGCGTTACAATTCATCACTTGTTGCCAAAATCATGACCAGATCGGAAACCGGCCAGGCGGTGATCGGTTGAGCACACTCATTCCAGATGCATCATTGAAGGTTGCAGCAGCATCGGTACTCCTTGCACCGAATATTCCTCTCATTTTCATGGGGGAGGAATATGGAGAGACGGCGCCATTTCTTTATTTCGTCGATCACAGTGACCCTCATCTTCAAGCCGCAGTCCGCGATGGGCGTCAAGCGGAATACAAAGACTTTGGGTGGTCTGAGACGGGACACGATCCGACCACCACCAACGCATTTGAACATTCTCGCGTTCATCCCGGCATGCAGACTGATTCCCGGCAACAGATCATGCTGCGCTGGTATCGCCAACTGATCGGTCTCAGAAAAGAGATTCCCGCGCTGGGAGCTTCACAAGGAGGGATGCTTCGCCTATGGACCTTTCCTGAGCAAGTGCTTATCATGCACCGCTGGGCCATAGAGGGACCTCAGGCTATTGTCGTTTTGGGATTCAACCCGGCACCCACGAAGATCGACATATGTGCCCCGGAAGGTACATGGACACGAGCGCTTGACGCACCATCGGAAGAGGGCGGAGATGCGGATCAAACGAGCATGCCAGAAGAACTCACCATTGGCGCCAAGAGTCAATCCACACCTGTTCCAAGCTTCACTGCAACCGTGTATATAACCACCAATCCACATCCATAAGCCATGACCATGTCTCCACGAAGACGCCTGCGAGGGATGGTTGACCAATTCGCCGGTGCCATCATTCGGATGGGTGGAATCGGGATCATCCTCAGCATTCTTGGGATTTTTGTGTTTCTTGTGGCACAGGCCATCCCTCTATTCTTTTCTCCAACCGGCTCTCTGACACGGCAAATTGATGTTGGCACCACGTCAACTGATCTCCCGCAAGCAACCCTCGTTGGCATCAATGACGGCCAATCGCTCTCCTATGTTCTTACACCCGATACTCTCTCGTTTCTCCAATTACCCTCAGGAAATGCGTATCCGGTCGCACGTCCGCCGGCGCTTGAAGAGGCAAACATCACCGCAGTGGCACAGATGACAGGAGACACACAGCAGTTGGCGCTCGGGACCGATGATGGTCATGTTATTCCAATGCGCATTCGGTTTCGAACGGTCTTTGATGACACCGGAACACGAGAAACAATTCCAAAAGTGGCAGCCGGACCGGCACTCACAATCGATCCAACGCACGGGACAATTGTCAGATTGGCTTATCAGAAAGGTGATGACGGCATCTCTGCCCTTGGCCTCAACAACCAGGGACATCTTTGGTATGGAGCATTTCGACAGCTCGACCCAGGCTATGAATCAACGCAGCCCCCCGTCGACCTTTCTCCCCACATCACGGGAACGGTCACATCACTGGTCATGGATGGGCTCGGGGAGGCATTTGCTGCGGGCACGTCCGCCGGTGAACTCTACTACTGGAAAACGCAATACGATGGCCCTCCAGCGTTGATCGGAGTCTATCGGGTTGCTCCAGCAAGAGTCGCTATCACCGCCCTTGCATACTTGATTGGAGACCGTTCTCTGATTGTCGGAACAGCTGAGGGCGCGGTGTCGGTATGGACCGAATTGTCAGAACGACAAGACCACACCCGGTCACGACTGCAGGCTATTCACCACCTCGCTCCACACTCAACACCCGTCACCGTCATTTCGGCTTCGAAACGAAATAAGGGCTTTATCACAAGCGACACCATTGGAAGTGTACATATCCACCATGCCACATCGGAGCAGACGCTTTTACGCATTCCAGGACATGGCACCGCGATCACCGCGCTCATGTTCGCGCCAAAGGCCAACGGGGCCGTAGCTCTCACGGCGGACGGTAACCTTCTGACATACGATATCGAGAACCCACACCCCGAGATCACGCTCAAAACGCTCTTTGGAAAGGTCTGGTACGAGGGCTATGACAAACCAGAGTTCGTGTGGCAATCCTCGGGAGCCACTGATGATGTTGAACCGAAGTTCAGCCTGACCCCCATTACCCTTGGCACGCTCAAGGGAACATTTTATGCCTTGCTCCTCGCGGTGCCCTTAGCCGTCCTCAGCGCAATCTACACCTCAATGTTCATGCATCCGTCACTCCGAGCCACTATTAAGCCGACCGTTGAAATCATGGCCGCGTTACCAACAGTTGTCTTAGGGTTTCTCGCTGGTCTGTGGCTCGCGCCGCTCATTGAGGACATTTTCCCTGCCTTGCTTGGGATGCTGATCGTCATCCCATGCAGCGTGCTCACGGTGAGCCTACTCTGGCAACTTGTGCCAGGGCCTATACGAAAACGCATGACGCACGGCATGGAAGCACTCATCCTCATTCCCATTATTGGGGGCGCTACCGCACTGTGCTATCTCAACACGCCATTCTTTGAGCAATTGCTGTTTGGCGGAGATTACAAAGCGTGGCTTGATACATCCCTGGGTCTGTCGTATGACCAGCGTAATGCCATCATCATTGGGTTCGCGATGGGCTTCGCCATTATCCCAATCATCTACAGCATCTCAGAAGAAGCACTCTCGAACGTGCCGAAACGCCTGATCGCGGCTTCACTCGGCCTCGGAGCCACCCCATGGCAAACCTTGACCAGGCTTGTGCTAGTGGCTGCGGCCCCAGGAATTTTTTCGGCCATTATGATGGGGTTCGGACGGGCCGTTGGTGAAACCATGATTGTCCTCATGGCCACGGGAAATACGCCGATCATGGACATAAATCCGTTCAACGGTTTTCGAACGCTGGCGGCAAACATTGCAGTAGAAATTCCGGAGGCGCCGCAGAGCGGCACCTTGTACCGCACGTTGTTCCTGGCGGCACTTCTTCTCTTTATGATGACCTTCGTGGTGAATACGATCGCCGAAGTGATTCGACAGCGGATGCGTAAGCAGTACAGCCAATTCTAATGAAAGCATGGTTCAGAAAAGTCGTCGCTTCAGGCGACCTGTTCATTTGGGGCAGTGGCGCCGGGCTCGCGATCGCTCTGCTCATGATCATCGGCCTAGTAGCACTGATCGGCATCAATGGATTAGGTTTTTTCTGGACTCCAGACGTATTGGAGTTGACGCTCGATGATGGCACGCACGTCATCGGCGAACTCACCGGATCCGAACAGATCCCCAACTCTGTTTCAGCAGAACATCCACATGGACAGATGCGAATTCGGATTAAAGTTGGTAACCGCGATCTGTACGGACAAGACTTCCGATGGATAGATAATGCCCGCATCGTCACACGAACAACTCCTTCCGATGTTGTGCTACTGGAACGGCGAGAGTGGGGAAATATGTACGCGCGCATTCAGGCGATCTATAAGCGGGATTCTCCCATCGTCACAGGAGGAGACGAGAGTTGGAAGACTCTCCTTCCACTTGTCGACAATGCCAATCTGTTGCACGCTCGCATTCACCACATTGAGAGAGATGAAATCGGCCATCTCAGTGCCGCGAGCGAACGGGCTCGATTGAAGATACGCAAGCTTGAACTCGCATTGCCACGAGGTCAAACACTTCAGAAGGTCGATCCTGAACGCTATGCGAGACTGCAAGCCCACATCGACGATGCGGAGGCACAATACGGTCAGCATATCGATTCACTTGAAAAACTGTATGTCGATTTGGACATCTACACAGCCATCCTCATCGACAGTAGTGGCCTTGAGACATCTCTGCCCATTGGCAAGATCATTCGCGCACTGCGGCCGAATTCAATGAGTTTCTCTGAGAAGACCTGGCTCTATATAGTCAAGGTATGGGAAGTCTTGGCTGACGAACCACGGGAAGCCAATACTGAAGGCGGTCTTTTCCCTGCGATTATCGGGACGGTGATGATGGTCTTACTCACGAGCATTATCGTGGTCCCATTTGGAGTCATTACCGCCTTATACCTTGGCGAGTATGCCCGACAGGGCGTCATCGTGAAGATCGTCAGGATCGCGATTAATAACCTCGCTGGCGTCCCATCAATTGTGATTGGAATCTTTGGGCTTGGTTTCTTTATCTATGCCGTTGGTGGAACGATTGATACGTTCTTCTTTGCTGAAACCCTTCCGAATCCGACGTTTGGGACCGGTGGCCTGTTGTGGGCGGCCCTGACGCTCGCACTCCTGACCGTGCCAGTGGCTATTGTTGCAACTGAGGAAGGCTTAGCCGCGGTTCCACGTGATTACCGGGAGGCCTCAGTCGGGCTTGGAGCCACAAAATTTGAAACCATATGGCGCGTGGTGCTCCCCGTCGCAATGCCGGGAATTTTGACCGGCTTTATCCTTGCCATTGCCAGGGCAACCGGCGAAGTCGCACCGCTGATGCTAACCGGGGTCGTGAAACTAGCTCCGGATCTCCCCTTGGATACAACCTTTCCGTTCGTGCACCTCGATCGAAAATTCATGCATCTTGGGTTTCATATCTATGATGTTGGATTCCAGTCTCCGAACGTCGAAGCTGCCATGCCAATGATTTACGTCACGACCCTCGTCCTGCTCATCATCGTCGTCGCACTGAACCTCCTGGCCATCACACTCCGTCAGCGTCTTCGAAAGAAGTATGCCGGCGCGACTGTCTAGGGACGCAATCGATGTCAGCTGACAACATTTTACATACCGAACCGAAAGTTCTCATACAAGATCTGAGTTTCTTTTATGGAACTGCCCAGGCGCTGTGGACCATCAACTTGTCTGTTCCAACACGGCAAATCACCGCCTTGATCGGTCCTTCAGGGTGTGGAAAATCGACTCTGCTTCGCTGTTTGAACCGCCTGAACGACTTGATAGAGGATGCACGTCTGGAGGGAACGATTCTTCTCGATGGCCTGAATATTCACGATCCAGAACTCGATATCACCGATCTGAGAAAACGCGTCGGGATGGTATTTCAACGGTCCAATCCATTCCCGAAATCAATCTACGAGAACGTGGCCTATGGTCCCCGCCTTCAAGGAATCCGAAACCGCGCTGAACTGGACATCATTGCGGAAAAGAGTTTGACCGAGGCCGGCCTATGGGACGAAGTGAAAGATCGCTTAACCAAAAGCGCGTTGGGGCTATCGGGGGGACAGCAACAACGGCTGTGCATTGCCAGGGCGCTGGCGGTCGAACCAGATGTGTTGTTGATGGACGAACCTTGTTCGTCCCTTGACCCTATCGCGACCGGAAAGATCGAAGAACTACTCTTTTCGCTCAAACACACCCTCACGATTATCATTGTGACTCACAACATGCAGCAAGCCGCCAGAATCTCAGACCACACCGGATTTCTGCTCATGGGTGAACTAGTCGAATTCGGGGAGACAAAAACGATTTTCACTGTTCCAGCCGATCACCGAACAGAGGACTACATCACCGGTCGATTTGGATAACCGTTAGTCGGCGCGTCCTTCTGCCTCCCCGGTGAGGGGCACAAAGCGCACACCGCTAGTTTGTGAGGTCTTGAACTCTCCCATGATTTTCTCTCCCAATGTGAGCTCTTGAAACCGGTTTGTATCCCCAACAGGCATAATCAAAAGACCGCCTTCCTTGAGCTGTGCAATGAGCGGGGCAGGAATATGATCGGCTGCTGCGGTGACGATGATCTTGTCGAAGGGAGCAAATTCCTCCCAGCCTCTGTAGCCATCGCCATGCTTAACCCTGACCGCTGTGTAGCCAAGACTCTCTAGCGATAAACGAGCAAGCTCTGCCAACTCCTCAATTATCTCGATGGAATACACCTGATCCGTGAGTTCGGCAAGAATAGCCGCTTGGTATCCTGATCCAGTCCCAACCTCTAAGACTTTCTCACCACGTTTGACACTCAGATGCTGCGTCATGAGAGCAACAACGTACGGCTGTGAAATAGTCTGATCATGGCCAATAGGTAATGGCTGGTCTGAATATGCCGCATCCCAGTATTGCTGTGGAACAAAGCGATGGCGAGGCACAACAGCCATGGCACGAAGCGTGTGTACGTCGGTAATGTCGCGGGCGACAAGATCCCGTTCGACCATGCGCGCTCTCTGTTCATCGAACGAATCGTGATCGGATTTGGGAATTTTACAGAAGCTAAGCATCCCACCAACTCCCACAAGAAGAAGAAGAAAAAGAAGAGAGAAGAACATCTTATCAAGGCATAAATATGCCCGCAAATTGAGCACTGAATACACCCTCTACATGAACAGGATTCGAGAAGAAATGGCTCCCCGGGCAGGGCTCGAACCTGCGACAAGTCGGTTAACAGCCGACTGCTCTACCAACTGAGCTACCGGGGAACACTGC
>DTRN01000141.1 GCA_012965905.1 Nitrospirales bacterium
GAAGAAGCAGTTTTCAGACTCGCAGAGATCTGTTGCGCGCGGGCAATCTCGATTCCATGCCGCTGACCATAATTAAGAATGAGACAGTGACACTCGTAGCCGTCTGCCATGGCGAGCGCGACGGTGACGGTTGAGTCGAGGCCGCCACTCGTGAGGACCACGGCCTTTTTTTTATCCGACTCACTCATGAAAGCGGGCGCTCTCCGAGGGTAATACTCACGTCGCGTTGTGTGTTGTCGCGAATAATAGTGACGCTTACGGTCGCGCCGGGTGTATGGTGGCGCATCTCGCGGCTGAGTTCTTCGACCGACGCGACGGCGTTTCCGGCGAGGGCGGTAATGACATCGCCTCCAACGATCACGATGGAATTCCCTATCCTCACTTGGCGGGTTCCGCCACGAAGGCCTGCCTTGGCGGCTGGACCATTCGTGAGGACACGAACAAGAAGGACTCCATGCTGAACAGGGAGTCTCAGCGTCTGTGCAAATCTTGGAAGAATGGTCTGCATCTCAACACCCATCCAGGGATAGGACACATATCCCTTGCGGATCAGTTCAGCGATGACGCGTTTGGCTGTATGAATGGGAATAGCAAAGCCAATGCCGACACTCCCACCTGATGGCGTAAAAATTGCGGTATTGATTCCGATCATTTTTCCGGACGAATCCAGCAGTGGTCCACCGGAGTTTCCCGGATTGATCGCAGCATCGGTTTGTATGACGTTCTCAAGTTCAACTCCGCCAGCCTGCAACGTTTTACGAATGGAGCTGATGACTCCTGTCGTGAGCGTTTGATCGAGTCCGAAGGGGTTGCCAATGGCGAGAACTTTCTGGCCCGTTCTGAGTGTGAGCGAGTCACCCATGGAGATGACTGAGAGCTGTTCAGGGGGAGCATCGATGTGAAGTGTTGCCAGGTCGCTCAGCGGATCGGCTCCGACGAGCTGAGCCTCCCATTGGCTCCCATCCGATAGCGTCACTTCAAGTCGTTGAGCCCCCCTCACCACATGATAATTTGTGACGATGTGTCCCTTCTGATCGATGATCGTTCCAGATCCGGATCCCTCTTGCGGAATTGGAGTCATAAAAAAGTCGTAGGATACGGATCGACTCGTGATGTTCACGACAGCAGCCTTGGCTCTGTCGTAGATACGGATGGTATTTTTTTCATCCTCTGTATGCGCAGGTGAATATGATGGGTACGCGAACAACACGAACATACTGATGCCGGCCAAAATTATTTTGTTGCTCAATGACACAATCTACACGGCCCCCATTTCAAAACGCGCCGAAATGGATAGCATGGCATCTATGCTTTGACAAGATCGAATTGTGCTTCGTACAGCGTACGATACGTCGTGCTGCGCGCAAGCAGTATGTCGTGTGGCCCGTGATCGACAATGCGGCCACCCATAAGCACCAGGATCCGATCGGCATGCTGCAACGTTGCCAAGCGATGCGCGATGATAAAGGTGGTTCGATTGTGTGTCAGTTCGTTCAGCGCCTCGCGTATTTTCACTTCAGTCTCGGTGTCGATGCTTGACGTGGCCTCGTCGAAGACGATGATTGGAGGATCTTTCAGCAGGACGCGGGCGATGGCGACTCGTTGCTTCTGGCCGACCGAGAGTTTGACGCCACGTTCCCCAACCCACGTCTCATACTGTTCGGGCAGGTCGACAATGAACTCGTGGGCTCGGGCTGCCTGGGCGACCGCCTCGATGCGGCCTAGATCGGCTGACAGATCGCCGTACGCAATGCTTTCTCGGACCGTACCGTTAAAGAGGAACGGTTCTTGTTGTACCATCCCGATGTGATCGCGCACGTAGGCGAGTGGAAGTGTGCGGAGATCATGCCCATCGAGAAAAATACCCCCTTGCTTCACGTCATAGAAGCGCATGAGCAGCTTCAGGAAGGTGCTCTTTCCGGCCCCGGAGTGTCCGACAAGAGCAATGCGTTCCCCCGCTTTTACTTCAAAGCTCATGTCCGTGATGACTGGCGTATGAGGCCGGTAGTTGAACGTCACATTCCTGACCGCCACATCTCCGCGCAGTCGATATGGTGGTGCCGTCACGCCCGGTTGGTCCCGGACCTCTGGCATGGTATCCAGGATCTCGATGACACGATCGCCCGCTGCAAGCGCACTCTGAAGCATGTTGTTGACCGAATGGATTTGGTTGATGGGGACATAGAACAATGCAACGTAGGCAAGAAATGCGACGAGTTCGCCGACGGTAAGATGACCTGCCTGGACCTGCGTTGTTCCGTACCACAGAATCAGAACGCTTCCAAAACTGCCCACAAAAATCATGCTGGGCGAATACGCTGCCCAAAGCCGCATCACCTGCAGGGTGCTTTCGCAATAGGCTTTGCTTCGCTGGCTGAATCGTTCACGTTCGTAGGAATGCCGATTAAACGACATGGTCTCTCGGATAC
>DTRN01000142.1 GCA_012965905.1 Nitrospirales bacterium
CGAAATAGAAGCCGAAGATCTCAAGATCGTGAGCATTCACACGGTATTCGAAGGACATGATTATCAGATGCCGGAACGTTTGCGCAATTTTGTGAAAGAAAAAGGCATTCACCACCTGGTCGGTATCGATCACCACAAACCGGGCGAACATCTTCCTGAAACCATGCAACGCTACAACACCATGGGAACACCCGAGGTCGCGATTATAGACCAGGATGGCGTCATCAGGATGCAGCGATTTGGTGGATTTGACGCGCACCAGGCCGAACAACTGATTCGGCATTTGCTCACATCAGGTTGATCACCAGGAGGCCCGTATGTCCCCTCAGAAGGCCAGTGAAAACGAAGAAGAATATTTCGCCCGACAGGTTATAGAGAAGAAGAAAAAGGACGCGGCAGAACAGGATGCTGCAATGGCAGAAGCCGACCAGCAACAATTACGCGAACTTCACTATATGCACTGCCCAAAGTGTGGACACGATCTCGTTGAAATCGAACTCCTCGGTACCAAGATAGATACGTGCACGCAGTGTCAAGGCATCTGGCTCGATGCCGGAGAACTTGAGCAGGTGTCAGGGCAGAGTGAAGGCGGATTTTTCTCTAGCATCTCCCGCCTCTTTACGTAAGCCATCTTTCATCTGCAGACACACACGAGCTTCCCTGGCTCACTCGTAAATTCCAATGCCGAAGCGACTTCCACTCCTCATTCTTGCCGGTAGCGATCCTCAGCCCGGCCCAGCCCCAGCCGGACTCGCACAAGACGATATGCTTTCAGGGTTCAAAGCAGTGTATCGGTTGTCATCAGGAGTCCCACTTATCAGCGAGCTGATTCAGCGGTTTAATGCAAGCGGTCGATTCGAACAGCCCATTCTTATTGGACCTCGCCGCGTGCATGAGGGGATCGTGGATTGTGAGATTGTTGATGTCGAAGGGAGCCTCGCCACGACGCTCGAACATACGTACAAATTCATCACGCGCCGATTTCATCACCTTGATCCGGTGGCAAT
Source organism: Nitrospirales bacterium (assembly GCA_012965905.1). GTDB lineage: Bacteria > Nitrospirota > Nitrospiria > Nitrospirales > UBA2166 > UBA2166. The sequence goes on from DTRN01000142.1 coordinate 1,008, forward strand.
CTCCGCATGCGACATTCTGCCAACCCCGGACGAGATACGTTCTCTTCTCGAAACCAACTATGACCCACACGAGGACGCACAATTCTGGTGGCAGTTGGTGGACACAAAGCCCGAGTCACTGAATGTCAGCTCCTGGAAGCAGTCCTATCAACTTCGACCCGATATGGACCAGCCACCGATGAATCTCTATCCCGGCCACATTGTCATCGTTCGGGTTGGCGCCCTACGCATGCGCGTGGTCAATTCCGTCCTCCAGATTGCCTATTGGTATCGTAACCGTGACCTTCGTACGCGGCACGTCCACGTCGCAATAGAGTCATTTCGCCGGCTACTTGCCGAGGACATTCGAAGCCTGACTTCACTGCGGCTTCCGCTCTTTTCAATCTCAATTCCCATTCGCGGTCTGCTGGCCTATTACAAGATGGTCCGAAAACAGCTCACCCTGCGCGAATTTGAACATCACGTCGCGAAGACGTTGGTACGACGTGCATTCCATAAATCAGCGCAAGGTCGCCCCGTCCGCTTTACGGTCACCCCTATTCTGGCCTTTGCCAAGGATATCGATACGAAAGCCGAACTGGCAGAGGCTGGATCATAGAGGTCATGCGATTTCGCGTGATAACATACAACATTCACAAAGGGGTGGGTGGCGTTGATCGTCGATATCAACTCGCACGAATCATTGACACTCTTGCATTCTATGAGCCTGATATCGCACTGTTGCAAGAAGTGGCTGACGGCATTCCACGATCAGGCCACCACCAACAGGTCGATGTTCTTGGCGAAACACTTGGATTTCAACACCGCGCATATCAGCCAAACGTGACCCTCCGCAAAGGAGCGCACGGTAATGCAATCCTCAGCCGTTTTCCGCTTTCAGATATTCACGACATTGACCTCACAATCCCATTGAAGAAACGGCGGCGCTCGCTTGCCGCCACATGTCATCTCTCCATCGGCAAACACTCATCACCACTGCTTATTTATAATTTTCATTTAGGATTGGTATCATTTGAGCGGACCATTCAAATCCGCCGATTCCTTGCCAACGCGACATTCCAAAAATTGAAAACGACTGCGCCAGTCATTGTCGCAGGGGATTTTAATGATCTGTGGGCCACGTTAGGAAAGCGTCTCCTTGAACCCGCAGGCTTTCAGATTGCCTCGGGACTATCAAAAACGTTTCCCGCATTTCGGCCGGTTCGCCCACTCGACCATGTCTTTTTTCGCGGAAATCTAATCCTCCACCACTGCTTTCCGTCACGAATAAAAGTAGCAAAGCGCGCATCGGATCATCTTCCGATAATCGCGGACTTCGAAATACATCCCCCATGAGCAAATCAACGTTCACGCAATTGGACCTTCAACTCTTTGCGTCACGCGGCCTGACAGAGAGCCT
>DTRN01000143.1:0-299 GCA_012965905.1 Nitrospirales bacterium
TTCAATAGTTCACCCGATATCATCCGCCTGGCTGTGATGATGTATGTCCGCTATCCCCTGTCATTGCGCCAGGTCGAGGACCTATTGTTCGAGCGTGGTATCGATATCTGCCACGAGACGGTGCGTTTTTGGTGGAACCGGTTCGGTCCGATGTTCGCAGCGGAGATCAGAAAACGGCGCGTTCAAAACCATTCGTATTCTCGCTGGCGCTGGCACCTGGATGAGGTGTTTGTGCGTATCAACGGCGAGACACATTACCTTTGGCGTGCCGTTGATCATGAGGGCGAGGTGCTCGAAGT
>DTRN01000143.1:310-2309 GCA_012965905.1 Nitrospirales bacterium
AAACGACGAAACCGCATGGCAGCACTCAAATTTCTGAAGCGTGCGATGAAGCGGTACGGTCAGCCAAATGTGATCGTGACCGACCGGCTCCGGTCGTACCGGGCGGCGATGAATGTGATCGGGAATGCCGCTGACCAGGAATGCGGCCGGTGGCTCAATAATCGGGCTGAAAATTCACACCAGCCATTCAGGCGACGGGAGGGCGCGATGTCGAAATTCCGGGACGTAAAGACCTTGCAGAAGTTTGCCTCAATTCATGCTTCGATCCACAATCATTTCAATCTCGAACGTCATCTCAACCGCCGCGAAACCTTCAAAGAAAATCGCACCGCCGCGTTGGCCGAATGGCGTCAGCTGGCGGCGTGAGCGTCGCAACTTCAGGTGCTTTGGAGACTGGTTCGCATTAGACTGACAGCACCTGAATTTGAATTGTTCGGTCTGGATGACAAATGGTCTTTGTGGGGGTCGGCCGTTGAAATCTGCTTAGCTGTATTAACGAGCTCCCTATTTCCTCACGCTGATATACTATGGTGGAGACGGAACGCTATTGAGCCTTTCTTGGTTTGTCGCCTTATGACAGGATAACGGAAATTTTCACAGCAAGGTTTACTCCATAGGGGGAGCTTGAGAAGCGATGGCAAATTACAAAAAATCTGAAGCGAAGGAATATGCCCAGGAACATTTTAGCGGAATTTTTGCTGCTAGTATGACCCCATTTAAAGCGGACGGGTCTACTGATGAAGAGGGCCTCCGCAGCAATCTGCGTCACTGGATCGACGATCTTGGCATTGCCGGTCTTTTTGTCAACGGCAAGCAAGGGGAGTTCTTCTCCATGACGCTTGCAGAGCGTAAACGGCAATTTGAAATCGTCTTAGAGGAGGTCGGGGACCGTTGCCGGACAATAATGTCCTGCTCTGATGAGAATTTGGATGTCGTGTTAGAACTAGGTCGCCATGCCGAGAATATCGGCGCCGACTGGATCATTGTGCATTCGCCGCCACTCTATTTTCATACTAATGTGGATGCGGTGCTGAAAGAGTATTACCGTTATATTGCCGACCAGTTAGATATTGGCGTCGCCATATGGCATCAGCCCGACTACAACTATATTCTCGAACCGGAAGTCTGCGCGGATATCGCTCAGCTGGAAAACATTGTAGCAATCAAATACAGCGTGGACCGCGACCGCTACGCTCGACTTACTGACATGACCCGGGGAAAGCTGATCGTGAGCACGTCGTCTGAAGATTCATGGCTGGAAAACATCTCTGAGCTGGGTTGGCAAGTCTATCTCTGCTCTACCCCACCTTTCCTGATGCAGACCAAGGTGGATCAGCGGATGAATGAATATACCCGCCTGGCGATGGCTGGGGAGCTTAACAAGGCGCGAACCGTGCGTGACACTCTGAACCCGGTGCGGACGGCACTGAAGAGCACTCGTCCGGCAGACAAACCCCAGGCTCAACAAAAATACTGGGCTGATCTGCTCGGTCAGGTGGGCGGCCCGATCCGCCGCCCCCTGCTCAACCTCACGGATAAAGAAAAGGCGGCTGTCAAAGCGGCCTTTGACTCGTGCGGCCTGCAATTTGAAGTGACAGATGCGGTAGCGCAGCTCGTTGATTAGCTATCCTGTCGCTCGTTCCCAGTGCGATTACGTCACCCTGTTCAGCAGCTTGATTTAACCACTCGATGGATTTTTCGATGTTCTTATCGACGCCATGACCGTTCAGATAAATTGTACCCAATGCCATTTGGGCATCTTGATTTCCCGATTCTGCCGCTTCTTGATAATACAAAATTGCATCCTCAACATTGCGGTCGACTACCTCTCCCAGGAAAAAGATATTTCCCAACTTTAGCTGCGCGTCTGGTACACCGTGGATAGCGGCGATTTGGAGAAGCCGAACCCCTTCCAATTGATCTTCGGGAACCCCTCGCCCGATAGATACATCATGCCAAGTGATGCTGTGGCATAGTGTTCATCCTGATTGCTTGCTTC
>DTRN01000144.1 GCA_012965905.1 Nitrospirales bacterium
CAAAGGAGGGCAGCATGAGAACGTCACATGCCATAGACGCAACCAATCGACGATACAACGCAAAGCCATTGATGCTAGCAGTTCTCTTGGTCTCAGCAATCGTGCTTGCGTCCGGATTTGTGCACGCCGCCTCGCCAGGAACCCACAACCCCATGGCTCCCATCCGTATGGCAATTCTGGCGATTCAACACGCTGTCATCTACGGACAGGCGGGCGACGTTGAAGAAGTCGCTCGATTCGCGAACGAGGCAGCCACGAATGCCCACGAAGCGGTGATTCGGATTTCCGGCCAAACTGCGCATGGGCGGGAAGCCGTCACCCTGCTGGAGGAATCGATAACGCATCTCCAAGGCGCCATTGATGTTGCCAACACCGGTGGCATGGCGCATCTGGCGGGTACACACATCACCTCAGCACTCGACTTCGCTGAGGCAGCCGGAAGCTGGTGCGAATTGCGTTCCTAAATTGGTCAGGATTTGCTCAGTAGGTCGAAGTGTCGGAGCAGTCCTGCCGGAAACACTTTCTGAAGGGAGGTCATCATGAAGATGTGTAACGTCGGTGGAGTTGATCGGGATCTTCGTATCATCATAGGCTTGGCATTTCTTGTGCTCGGATTCTTTGCCCCATTCATGGAGGTCGCAGGCGTGTGGCAAATCGTGTTTTGGGCAATCGGGGCGATTGGAGTCGTCACCGGTTCAGTCACCGTGTGTCCACTGTATGCGCTACTTCGCTTTAACACATGCAGGCCAAAACCATCGGAAGTCTCAGCCTATCACTCGGCTGAACGTCATGAATAAGGAAACGCAGACATTCAGAACAATGAAAACAGTGCTCTGCAGCGTGCTGTTCTTGGCTGATATAGCCGCATGTAGCAGTGGACAGCACGTAGTAGGGACACCGTCTGTCGCTCAGCAAGAAGTGCGGCAACACTATTCAGCATGTACTGAGGATAGGCGGAAGGAGTACACAACCGTTGAGGTTCCTTCCGTCACACAGACACTCGGGGTTCCTCCCGCGTTTTTACAACAGCTTCAGACCGAAATTATTCACTTTGGACGTCAGCATAATGTGTGGCAAGTCGTCCCTACGACACCCGAAGTCACCAACGTCGTCGTCCTCACGCTGTCTGTTGAATCGTGGAAACCCGACGCGACTGCCAGTGGTGACAGCGGCGCGCTGGCAATGCGACTCGGTCTCATCGACAAAGCCAAGCAGTGCGAGGTGGGTCAAACGACAGGGGAAGGCACCATTACCTCTGGCGCTGACGGGACCGTTGCTTCTGGCGGCGTTCGGAACATTGCCCAAAGCGCTGGCTGGTTTGTCGGCACAACCTTGCTCCATGCGATGTAATCATGCATGCCAAATCGGATAGCGGAGAAAACAAGATGACTGCTATACTTCGCCACGGCCGATGCGTATCGGTGTATCCCACAGAGCGGAGAGGCTATCGATGGTTTCCACGTGCCAGGACAGAGAGACAGTCATGCGATTTCAGCAGGGTGATGTGGATGCGTTCGATGAGCTTGCGCACAAGTATTCCCCTAGGGTCTACAATCTTGGCGTCCGTATGTGCGGCTCCCACGAGATTGCAAAAGATTTGATGCAGGAGACCCTCATCAGCGCGTTTCGGGGTCTCGATCGATTCAGAGGAGAATCAAAATTTTCCGTCTGGCTATTCCAGATTGCGAAGCGCAATTGCATCACCATTCGCCGCAAGGACAGAGTATCCCCCGACCAGTTGCTCCCGATCGAGGAGTTCATCCCAACGGATGATGAACGACAGACGTTGCAAATCGCTGACTGGCGCAACACGCCGGTTCAAGAACTGTTGAATCGGGAACTTGGAGAACGTTTGGAAGGAGCGATTGCGATATTGCCGCCTGACTACCGTATCGTGCTATTGCTCAGGGACGCAGAAGGTTTCACGGCTGAGGAGACAGCCCAGATTCTTGATCTTCAAGTGCCTGCGGTCAAATCCCGCCTGCACCGTGCACGACTTGCGATTCGAAAACAGTTACACCGCTATTATCGAGATGGAGAACATTCCCATGACTGATCACGACACAACCCCTCATCATGATGAGCGCAGTTGTAAAGACCTTCTCGAATGGCTCTCGGACTATATCGATGGAGATCTCAAGGAGGAATTGTATGAGAAGATCAAGAACCATGCGAGCCACTGTAAACCCTGTGTGGCCTTTATTCAAACGCTTCAGAAGACGGCAGAGTTGATCCAGACCAAGCCGGGAATCGACGTTCCTCCTGAGGCCATGGCTGAACTGACCGTCTCCCTGCAACAATGTAAGAACGAAATGAAAAAGGCCTGACACTCTTCTACGACATTTTGTTCCTGGCCTGAAAAAAGGAGACAATGAATGCTTTCTTGCTTTGAAGCTCAATCGTTGCGATGGCACATGCCTATCGTGCTTCTCATAATTTACTTTCTTGCGACTCCCGTTCTAGCAGACCCTCCAACCCTGTCGAACTTCTCCCTCAAGCCAGACTTGCTTACACAAGGAACAGGAATACAAGCCGTGTCAGTTGCTGTATTCGTTGCTGATCTTGATGGCGATCTCAACCCGAGCAAAGTGAAGGCCATATTCAAATTTGCAGACGGAACAAAGGAGAAAACACTCCTGGTTGATAATGGAGAAGGGCTCTTCATCGGTGAAATAGATGTGGATACCAGTACGTTGGGAGACATCGAAGTCAAGGTAAAGGCCAAAGATCAGGAGAAGAACAAGGTGAAGATGACCGCTACGTTGTCCATCGAGAAAGCTGATCAGGACACGCTTCTTTTTCTTCCAGCCGAAAATGTTCCTGTCGGAAACTATCCGATTGATGTGTTAACACATGACCTCGATGGAGATGGGAACGTAGATCTTGTCAGCGCCAATGCTGATGATGGGACTATTAGCGTGCTCCTTGGAGACGGCGAAGGAAACTTTTCTAACCAGCGGAGATTTGAAGCAGGTACTACGCCATTTGCTCTTGCGGTGGGCGTGCTCGATGGAGATGAGACCGTCGATATCGTTGTGGTCAATAGAAACTCCAATGATCTCTCCATCTTCTTGGGGATGGGCGACGGCGACTTTCGTACAGCCACGACCATACCCGTTGGCAACAAGCCGGCCTCGGTCGCCATCGGCGACATCGACGGAGATGACATCCTGGATCTTGCTGTCGTCAATATGGACGATAACAACGTCATGCTGTTGCTAGGGACTGGGGATGGAGATTTTGTCGAGGGCAACCTGATCGACATTTCACGCACACCGCGATTTGTCGCTGTTGACGATCTGAATCAAGACGGCAGTCTCGATTTGGTCGTTGCCGGCGGTGCATTAGGAAAAGTTACCATTCTCGTCGGCGATGGTCAGGGGAATGTGTCCATTGTCGATGAGTGGACGGTAGGACGCGGATCATTTTCCGTTGCGATAGGAGATGTGAATGGCGATGAGAACCTCGATCTTGCCGTGGCCAACAAGGACACCGACGACGTGACAATTCTTTTGGGGGACGGAGCTCTCAGCTTTGAGGAATCTGGAAGGATAGGTGTCGGTAGAAGCCCAACCTCTGTTGAGATTGGGGATCTCAACGATGATGGATTCCTCGACCTCGCTGTTGCCAACTCCGGCTCAAATACCGTGACCATGTTGGCTGGCGATGGGAATGCAGGGTTTGCCAACGCAGGAACGTTCGACGTGAACGTGACACCACGCGCGGTGGCTATGGGCGACTTCAATGGTGATCAGAAAATGGATTTGGTGACGGCTGATTGGAGTTCCAACAACGTGTCGGTATTGTTCAGCCGTTGACAGAACCTTGTTTCATGGCCCCATCCTTTATAGTCTTAATGGGCAATGGTGAACATGGCACAATCGATCTCATCATGGACCTCCATTTTGTGATAGTGCTCGGTGGCTATGCGGTGTTTACCAGACGTTGTTGCATGATTCCCAAACGCCACAGGTTTTCCGTTGTTGTTTGTGTGCTTCGAGCATTCTCTCGGTATTGTCAACTAAGCACAATTGGCATGCAATAGGGCCGGTCAGCGGGGCAGTTGTAGGATTGACCTTTCCCCATTGATTGAGTCCAGTCTCAGTATTCGTTTTCGGGCCAGTTTCCCTTCCATCTACTAATCCACTTCTCCCCCAATTTGGGGTGCATCACTGCAATATCCTCTTGAGCACTCTCAACCGTTGCACTGATTTTTGAGGGTAACGACGGGTAGCTACCTCCTCACACCCCTCTCATTACCCCCCCCCTTTAGAGTGCACGGGTGCAACACTTCTAATTCGAGCTGATGCAGTCGTTGAACCACCTTCCCGTTTGGAGTACTCTTCAGTTTCAGCACTCAGTTTGCGAAATGGGGTGTAATACATTCTTATGACGTTATGGAACGGGAAGTAAGAGATCGCGCAAAACGTCTCGGCTGGATCGTTGTTGCCAGTATTGTCATTGCGGTGGTTCTTGGTAATGCGCAGTCATGGTTTTCACCGGCAGCGAAGTCACCGACGATGGTTGGGACTGTGAAGTCATTTCAGGGTGGAGTGGAAGAGATAGAGAAGAAGGGCATTCTGCCGAAGGGGAAGTAGGCTGTACGCATAGGAGGCACTTATGGCAATGCCAAATGTTCAAGTATTTTTGTATGAGGTTGATTTCAAATTGAAGGATTTTAAAGACACTCAAGAAAGTCCTTAGGTGCCCCAAGTTGAAATTCACGCCGCCTCCACCTGACTCTCTGGAATATCCTCAAAGCACCCCGACAGCGCAGTCTCGGCTCCGAACGGCCAATCACTTAACCTCTTGATCTAAAGGGGGAAAGGTGGTGCCGGAGACGAGGCTCGAACTCGTACGGGCGTTTCCACCCATGGGATTTTAAGTCCCAGGCGTCTGCCAATTCCGCCACTCCGGCACATCAATGAAGAGACAAGATGTGAACATACACTGGAGGAAATGTTTGGGCAAGTTAGCTTTGTGAGACGAGCAGGTCGATGGAGTCGGTGGCGTTGTATTTGTAGCCGCCGGGGTTCCAGATGGCTTGCTCGGGTTGGATTTCGCCTGTGATGCTTGTGGCTTGGGACATGATGGTGAGTTTCCCTCTTGTTTTCGGTGTGATCGTTATCGACCAGAGGTTCCACGCGTAGTGCCCGTCCGCTGGACGCAGCCTGGCTTTTTGCCAAGATTTGCCGCCATCAATTGACACGTCTACCGATCTAATTCCGTTCCCGGCGTCGAAGGCTACGCCAGTAATGTTGATCGTCTGCATCGGCTTGACACGATCGTTGTCTCGGGGTGAGGTGATCACGGATTTCACGTTGTAGCGTGTGACGGGGATGGTCTCTCGAAGACGTTGGTATGGCTCAACGGGATGCGTTGGAACGCGATACGCTTGGGACATCCAGAAACCGTCAAATTCCTTGGGAATAATGGTGATACTCTCAAGCCATTTGACCCAATAGGTCCCATACCAGCCTGGAGCAGCCAGCCGAACAGGATAGCCATTCCAACTTGGAAGCGGCTGTCCGTTCATGGCATAGGCGACGAGTAAATCTTCGTCCAGCGTCTGATCGACGGCAAGTCGAAAACTCTTTTCGACGAGAGGAGTCTTATCGATGATCGGTCGGTCGGCGCCTGTGAAAACGACGTCACGCGCATAGGCCTTGACGCCGGCTTTCGCCAGGATATCCCTGACCCGCACTCCTGTCCAGGTGGCACAACCCATGAATCCGTGTGTGAGATTCCATCCTGGAATCACTGGTGGATTGAAGAACGCCATGCTGTTTCCAGCGCATTGTGCGACGGCGGTCACGCTGACCGGCTCGAATTGTGTTTTGAGATCGTTGAGTGTGAGCTCCAATGGGCGCTCAACGGTGCCTTGAATGTTCAGCCTGTAGGATTCGGCATCATCAGTTGGCATGATGGCAAGGCGGGAGCGAACGAAAAAGGTGTCGTTTGAAGTGATGGGTTGTGTCAGGTGGTGAAGAGGCGTTTCAAGGTTGAGAGGGCGGGAGGTAATTCTGATCAACGGTTTCTTCTCTTCAACTGTAAGGAGGGGGCGATTTCGATAATATTGCCTCACGACGTCATACACCGACGCATCACTACGATATGGGTGCAGCAGGCTCTTAGCCAGAACTGAAGAGAAAAGCCATTGCCACAGCTCGCGTCGAAAGAGCGGCATGTTCGGTGTGTTGGTTTCGGGTGCCATTATTTGAGATTGACCGGATCGAGCCCAAGCTTCTGGAACATTCTTCGGAATTTTGACGTGATGTTGGTCTCGGTTCCTCCGATGCCTCGGAGGCTGATCATGAACCCAAACTCGTTATCGGAACCGGACGATGTTCCGGCACGGTCGGGGCGCTGGATAAAGAAGAGACCGGCACCCCAGCAATTACACGGGTTGGTATAGAACAAGCCGTAATCGACTTCTGGGAATGGGGCGGTGTCGATCGGATCGGCATCGTAATAGGCCTTCGCGACTGCTCGGAATCCAAACGGAAGGGTAGCGCCTCCTTCGACCGTCGTGAAGTTAATATCCTCTTCCTGATGGAAAGTCGTATTGAACGAAACAGGGTTAAACAGGTCGCCACGCACGGGGACGTCACCAGCGCGAGTAAACCGTTGTCCGACCGTCAGGTACCAGGACTCGTTTGAAAACAAACCAATGTCAGTTTCGAACACGGAACTGGTGCCCGTTTTCGGATCGATGAATGCGTCAAAATCCAAGTCCGCGAACTTGGGAAGATTTATGGATGCCTCAAGGCGCAGATCTGAGAACGTTCGAGTTTCCAATGTTTCCGGCCGGCCGAGGACGGTGCGGGCCGTTGTTCGCGATCCGGGATTCATCTGGACGGATTGTGTTGCGGTAAATGAGAGCAGGTCAATATGCTCGAGTTTCTTCCCCTTCCGCTTGGTCGTCGAAATGCGGTTCCCGATGGAATAGGTGACCAGGTTTTTTTGAAAGACAAAATCGAGATCATCAAACTGGGGGAGATTGCTCTGATTGATGCTTGGAAGATACTCATACGTGACCGATGGCGTCATTCGATGTGTGACCGATCGGCCTTTCCATGGTCGAAAACGGCGCGACATGGTGGCGTCTGCCTCAACACTCAGGTACGGGACGGTCCGATCCGTCCAATCGCCCGAGTTTTCCCCTCGACTATAGAGGGTTTCCCTCACTCCAACTTGTGGTGTGAACGAAATACCGTCGGTAACCTGGAAGGTGGACCAGAGTTTCGGAAATAGATCGGTGCGTCGAGCATCAATGCTGGATCGTTCCTGAAGGATGACTTCCCCGTCTTGGCGAAACCGCAAGGTCCCGTCCTGTCGATGGATATTGGTGAAACTCGACTCCAGGCCAAGATACATGGGGAGCGACGGGATGCGATAGGGTTGCAGGCGGTACCCTAGTTCAGGCAGAAACTGGGAGGTCGGATCGTCACTATTCGCTAAGTCCTGACTGAAACGTCCGAGCAGGTACGCTGACCCGTGATCCCACCGTTGTGATGCGAATGCGCGGGACTCGGTCAATCGTTGAACACGCTCTTCCACATCATCGCTCAATTCTTGCAAGGTGTCCCGTTTGTTGACGAAATCAATATCCACGGTGGCTTGGAGATTCTTGGTGAATTGGGTGTTGTGCTGCATCTGGAGATCGAACCGATCCTTATTTTCCCGTTTGTCCTTAAAAAAAGTAGTCCGGAGCTCGCCTTCGGTGTTTTTGCTCAGTTTATAGCGGTATTCCAGTTCACCCCCGGTGCCTTGGTCGCCTCGATGATCGATGGTTGCCGTGACATCTTGGTGTGGGTTGATGGCCCAGAACAGTCCTTGTTTGAGTTTGAATCCTTGTTCGGAATTGAATCCCGGAGATGGCATGAGCAACCCGGTTTTCCGCTCACTGTTTCCGGGAAGAATCACGATGGGTAAGTAGGCGACCGGGACTTCCAATAAGCAGAATTGGACGCCTTTGGCGACCAAGTATCCCTCGGTGTCTAGACGAAATTCTTTTGCCTTGAACTGCCACGGCGTCCGTTTCCCCTCTTCGATCATGCAGGCGGTGTAGCTGCCATCTTCAATTCGATAGTGCGACGCATCGATGCGTTCGATCACCTTTCCGGTTAAGTACTGGTGCGATTCTCGGATCAGGATGGTCCCATGAAACACGACGCCAGCCTTGCTTTTCATGCTGAGTTCCATACGGTCGGCGGTCATGGTTTGTTCCCCATCGTCGTAATTGACGTTCCCTTCAGCGACAAGGAATCCCTCTTTCATATTCAATGTCGCGTGGTCGGACGTGAGATGTTGCACTCCACGTATCACATCGACGTTGCCGTCTGCGATGTAGGTGTCTTCGGTCCGTGAATACTCAACGCGATCCGCATGGATGTCGATTGGCTCTTCCTCGCTGGCGATTTCAGTTGAGGCCAGAGCGGCAGGACATGGGAACAAGACAAACC
>DTRN01000145.1 GCA_012965905.1 Nitrospirales bacterium
CTGAAGACAAAATAACACGTTCGCACTCTGCCCCTCCTCGGGACGCCTAATCACCAAAGAATCGTACGGGTGCCTCACATGATCTGCTTCTCTCGGATGTTCATACTCAGCCTTCTGCTCGCGGGCACCCCTATTTTCATGCCAGTAAGCCACGCGGCAGAACAGCCGCTACCCCTACGTGGCTTTTCAGATATCGTTAAAGCCGTCAGCCCCGCGGTCGTATTCATCTCTTCGGTGGGGAACGAGGACGGCCAAAACGGTCCTGGAATGGACCCTTCTGAGCCGAGATCTCCATTTCCGTTTCCTCCCGACGCACCACCGTTTCCATTTCCATTTCACCCTCCCGACCAGACACCCCAAGAACGATCCGGATCGGGAATCTTAATTACCCCGAGGGGCTACATCGTCACCAACAATCACGTTGTCGAAGGCGCGACCGAAGTCATCGTCACACTGTCTGACAAACGAGAACTGAAAGGGGCTATTGTCGGAACAGACCCACAAACGGACCTCGCAGTTGTTGTCGTGAAAGGTAATGATCTTCCTTCGATGCAATGGAGCGACTCTGACAAGATAGAGGTCGGTGATCTTGTTCTGGCAATTGGAAGTCCGTTTGGTTTAACTCAGACGGTCACCATGGGGATTATCAGCGCCCTCGGCCGTGGGAACGTCGGCATCGCGGAGTATGAAGACTTCATTCAAACCGATGCCGCCATTAACCCAGGGAATTCCGGTGGTCCTCTGGTCAACATGGATGGTGACCTGATTGGAATCAATACTGCAATCTTCTCCCGAACGGGCGGCTCGCAAGGCATTGGGTTTGCCATTCCCAGCAACATCGCACAACACATTGTCAGCAGCCTCATTCAAACCGGAAGCGTCGTTCGCGGCTGGCTTGGCGTATCTATCCAAGATATGACCCCCGCGCTCGCTGAAGCGTTCGGCCTACAGGAGATGAAAGGTGCGCTCATTGGCCAGGTGCTGGCCGGCAGCCCCGCGGAAAAATCCGGCCTCAAACAAGGCGATATTATCGTTCAGTACGCCGGCAAGCCGATTGACAACGTGAGTCAGATTCGCAATGCCGCGGCGCAATCTCAGGTAGGGACAGGTGTCAACGTCACCGTGATCCGAGATGGACAAGAACACACCATCCAGGTCACCGTTGCAGTCCGGCCGGCCGATCTGTCCTCAAGCACTCGCTCGTTTTCAGGTGAAAGCGAAGACCTTGATAATGTGCTAGCCGATCTCCGTGTCCGCGATCTTGATCTTGAGACATTAGCGCGTCTTGATCTTCCGAGCCACACCTCAGGCGTACTGGTCGAAGCCGTGCGACCGAATTCTCCAGCTGACCGCGAAGGCATGAGACAAGGAGACATTATCCAGCAAATTCGATTTGCCGGGATACAGATCCCGATTACAAACATGACCGACTTTCAGGTTGCAGCACGAAAAATCGGGAAAGACGACATGATCATTCTGCTTGTCCAGCGGCAAGGGGGAAGTCTGTTTATCCCACTTCAACCCTAACAGAAAGCACGACTCCTAAAGACAATATCATGCCATCGCCACACTCCGAGCAATCCGGGTCCCGCGGATTTTTCCAACGGATACAGGACAGAATATTTCCGTCCATTGATGACAAGAGAATGCCCCTCCTTGTCCACCTGACGGAACTTCGAACCAGGCTCCTTCGCGCTGCGGTGATCATGAGCATTGTCTTTCTGGGCGCCTTTTATTTCGCGCCAACACTTATGACATGGGTCCAGGCTCCTTTGTATTCCTATTTTTCACCTTCAAAGATGACATGGGTTCCCTCGGGATTGTCGGATATCACATTTATCTTCCTCTCCCCGGCTGAGGCATTCTGGAACAGCATCAAAGTCTCAGCGGTTGTCGCAACCTTCATCGTCATGCCCTACGCCCTCTACGAACTATGGAAATTTGCCGAGCCGGGCCTTCGCGTCCACGAGCGCCGCTTTACGCTCCCCTTTGTCACATTATGCAGCACCATGTTTTACCTGGGTATCTCGTTCTGTTATCTCGTCGTGCTTCCGTTTGCGCTCAACTTTCTTGTCGGATACGGCATCGATGCCGGATTTACACCGCACCTCTCGATCGGAATTTTCGTGGGCTTTAATTTATGGCTACTCCTCGTCTTCGGGCTGATTTTTGAGCTGCCGATGCTGATGACATTGCTGGCCAAGCTCGGACTTGTCGATGCGCCTTGGCTCAGGAAGTATCGGAAATGGATGCGATTGAAGGCACTGTTCCAGAGAAAGCTCCCTTTCTTCAATCAA
>DTRN01000146.1 GCA_012965905.1 Nitrospirales bacterium
AGATCTCCGATCGTTCCGGCACGATCTTTGCCAAACCTGAAGGTTTTTCCAACACATAACTCGCGAACGCCGATGTGCTCCTTCAAGATGTCTCTCACGAAGGCGTCAGGAGAAATCTCCGCAAGCTGGGTTGAAAATTCAAGGCAAATGACGTGCGCGATCCCGGCCTGTTCAAAGAGAGAGAGTTTTTCGTCGAACGTCGTCAGAAATTGGAGTTGGAGTTGCGGGGCAATGACGGCAAGCGGATGCGGATCAAAGGTGAGCACCATGGATTCTCCGCCGACACGTTGTGCTTTCGTGACCACTTCGTTGAGCAATGCCTGGTGACCGAGATGCACTCCATCAAAATTCCCAATGGTCATAACTGGGCTAAGACCAGGTGAGAGCTGTTCAATATCTCGTGTTATTTTCATTGGACCTGTCAAGCAATGTCTGCAATCGGCTAGTTGTGACGATTCAGTTATACTGTGTGCCGTAGTAGTTTGGACGCATCTTTCGCAAAGTAGGTGATAATCAGGTCAGCGCCAGCTCTCCGAATGGCAAGCAATGATTCCATCATGGCATGCTCTTCATCGAGCCATCCGCTCTGGGCCGCAGCCTTGATCATGCTATATTCACCGCTGACTTGATACGCCGCGACGGGCAAGTGCACAGTCTGTCGTGTCTGATAGATGATATCGAGATAGGGTAACGCAGGTTTGACCATCACGATATCCGCTCCTTCGGCGATATCAGTTTCAATTTCCCGTATCGCCTCACGGCTGTTCGCGGGATCCATCTGGTAGGATTGTCGATCACCAAACATTGGGCCTGCTTGCGTGGCATCCCGAAACGGTGCATAGAATGATGATGCGTACTTTGCCGCATAGGCCATGATGGGAATGTCGGGAAACCCATCCGTATCCAGTGCCTGCCGAACTGCCTGAACTCGTCCGTCCATCATGTCCGATGGCGCCACCATGTCGGCTCCAGCGTGGGCATGGACCAACGCCATCTTTTGCAACAGAGGGAGCGTCTCGTCATTGAGAATCCGGCCGTCCTTAACCACGCCGCAATGTCCATGCGTCGTGTACTCATCAATGCACACATCAGTGATCACAATGAGGTCAGAGACCGCTTGCTTGACCGCCTTGATAGCGGTTGGGATGACGCCGTTCGGATCCCATGCACCACTCCCATCCTCGTCCTTTGTATCTGGAACACCGAAAAGCAAAATTGCTGGAATCCCTAACGCTGCAATCTCCTCCGCTTCAACAACAAGCTGATTGACTGAGAGTCGATATTGATTGGGCATCGAGGGAATCTCTTGTCGGACATTGCTGCCCTCCACCACAAAAAGTGGTGCAATGAAACGATGCGGTTCGAGGCGGGTTTCCCGTGTGAGCCCCCTGAGGGCCTTGGTTTCACGAAGCCGCCGAAGTCTGTCACGTGGAAATGACATGAAAATGCTCCACTATGGCGTCGACCATTGAAGGAATGGTGTTTTCCTTTGCGACGATAGTTGGTGTGAGGCCAAACTCTTTCACCGTTCCAGACGTGATCGGGCCGATACTTGCAATGGTTGTTTGTGAAAGGAGTTCGTACGCGCGATGTCGACCGCCAAAGAGATTAACAAAATTACGGACTGTCGACGAACTCGTGAAGGTGATCACCGAGATCTCATTATTCTCTAACATCTCCCGTGCCCAGGCAATATCACGATCCGGTTGAACGGTACGATAAACGGCAGCAACCGTTACTTCGGCACCCAATGTACGTAGGGTGTCAGGAAGAACGTCTCGTGCAATCTCGGCGCGTGGGATCAGGACGCGTTTCCCCTTCAACCCCAAGTGGGTCAGCGCATCAATCACGCCTTCAGCTTGAAACGTCTCTGGGACAACATCTGGGATGAGACCATGTTTTCGGAGTTCCTGTGCCGTCCGAGGCCCAATGCAGCATAGACGAAGGTTGTGTAGGACGCGAAGATCCTGATTCCGATCATGTAAATGCCGCATAAAGTAGGTGACGCCATTGACGCTGGTGAACACCGCCCAATCGTATTGTTCGATGTGATCGATCGCGTGATGGAATTCCGTGGTATCGGTTGGGCGAATCATTTCGATTGTTGGGCACTCAACCGTCTCTGCTCCGTAGTGAGAGAGAAGGTCACTGCACTCTTTGGCCTGTGACAATGCGCGAGTTACCATGACTTTTTTTCCGAACAGCGGACGGCGTTCGTACCAGTTCAACTTGTCACGAAGTGTCACGACGTCTCCGATAACGATGATAGCAGGTGGAACGATCCCAGCCTCAGTGCTTGTTTTGACAATGTCATGAAGCGTTCCTGTCACCGTGCGTTGTGCCGATCGTGTACCCCATCGGATAAGCGCGACCGGTGTCGTTGGTGGTTTCCCCTCATCGAGCAACGAACGAACAATGCTCGGGAGATTGCGCATTCCCATCAGGATCACGAGGGTTCCCTCCTGCTGTGCATATGATTTCCATGCCACATGTGGAGCGCCTTTGACGGGATCTTCGTGTCCGGTGACGATTGCCGCTGAAGACGCAAGGGTGCGATGGGTAATGGGGATGCCGGCATACGCCGGACAAGCCAGCGCCGAACTGATTCCCGGAACAACCTCAAACGGAATGCCCGCGTCAGCCACGACTTCTGCTTCCTCGCCTCCCCGACCGAAAATAAATGGATCGCCCCCTTTTAACCGCAGGACCGTCTTTCCTTCGTGGGCTTTTGCAACAAGAAGTGCATTGATGTCGGCCTGATCGAGATAATGGCCGCGACCACGTCGTCCCACATAGATAAGTTCGACGGCTATTTTTGTGGCATGCCGTAGGAGCGCTGGATTTGCGAGATAGTCGTAGATAACGACATCGGCTTCCTCAAGACATTCCTTGCCTCGTAAGGTGATCAGTTTTGGATCTCCAGGTCCGGCTCCCACGAGATAAACCTTGCCTGTCCCTGTGGTCGTGGGCGTACTAATTATTGTAGACCTCAGCGAGGATCTCGTCGGCGCCTCTACTAAGAAGCTGTTCCGCGAGTGTGATGCCTAATGCGACAGCATCCTCGACCGACCCGTCAATGTCATTTCGAATCACTCGTGTGCCATCGACACTTGCGACGAGCGCATCCAGATGAAGGGAAGCATTGGTGACGACCGCGTGGGCCCCAATGGGGACTTGGCACCCGCCTTCTAAACGATCTACTAATGCACGTTCTGCCCGAACGGCAAACGCGCTGGGCGCGTGGTTCAATTGCCCAATATGTTCCTGAACAACTGTATCGTTCCGACGACACTCAATGCCCAATACACCTTGTCCCATCGCCGGAAGGCTTTGGCCTAGGGGGAGATATGCAGTGATCTGAGATTCAAATCCCAACCGTCTGACACCAGCAGCCGCCACGATCACAGCATCGAACTCCCCGTCTTGAAGCTTGCGTAACCGCGTATCCAGGTTGCCTCGCAACGGCACAATCTTAAAATCTGGTCGAACATGAAGGAGCTGCGCTTGCCGTCGAAGGCTGCTTGTCCCGATGGTTGCTCCCGTTGGAATGTCGTCAAGCCCCGCAATAGGAAATCGCGTGCTGATCGCATCCCTCGGGTCCTCGCGTTCAGTCATGGCAAAGATCTCAAGGGCATCCGGCAATTCAGTAGGGACATCTTTCATGCTGTGCACGGCAAGATCAATGTCGCCTCGTAGAAGTGCTTCCTCAATTTCTTTGACGAAGAGTCCCTTCCCACCGATTTTGGCCAAGGGAACGTTGAGGATCTTATCGCCTGATGTTTTAATTTTGTGAAGAGTGACCTTCACATTTGCATCTCGCTCAAGTTGTGTACGCACCCACTCTGCCTGCCAGAGGGCGAGTAGGCTTGCGCGGGTTCCAATCTTCAGTTCGAGTTGTGGCATGGTGGTGTACGAGTTACTCAGATCATCTGTCCGTCGTGCTATCCTCGTCCAGAGAAAACAGACGTCGGGTTGCATCCACGTACATCGTGCCGTTCGCGTTGGCAGCTTCTTCCTTGAGCGTGACGAGTGGACGATGAAGAAGCTTGTTCACAATGGATGAGGCAAGCCCTTCAACAATTTCGCGTTCTGGGCCGGATAAACCGGGAAGTCGTGCCAACACCTTTTCAAGTTCTCCCTGCCGAATTTCTTCTCCTCGCTTTTTCAGTGCGATAATGGTGGGTACCGTTTCGAGTGTCTTCATCCATGCCATCATCGTGACAACTTCTTCTTGAACGATGATTTCAGCCGTCATCGCGGCTTTTTGCCGTTCTTCCATATTCACGGCGACGATCTGTTGCAAATCATCGATATTAAAGAGATAGACACCGTCAATATCTCGAACATCATCTTCAACATCACGTGGTACAGCAATATCGATGATACAGAGTGGGCGGTTCTGACGTGCTCGAACGACCTTCAGCATGTCCTGCGTTGTAATGATGGCGTGTGGGGAACCGGTTGAACAGATCACGATATCTGCGCCAAGCATCTCCTGCTTGAAGGTCTCGAATGGAATTGGGGTTCCCTTAAATTGTTTTGCAAACGCAACGGCCCGTTGGAAATTTCGTGTCGTTACCATCACCCGCGTGACACCATGATTCACGAGATGTCGACCGGCAAGCTCTCCCATTTCGCCTGCGCCAACTAGCATCACTGAGTGGTCTGCAAGGTTCTGAAAGAACTTCTTCGCGAGTTCGACTGCGGCGTAGCTTACCGAAACAGCTTGTTCACCGATCGGGGTGTCCGTCCGAACTCTTTTTGCGACCGAAATGGCTTTTTTCAAGACTTTGTTTAAGACCACGCCGGTGCAGCCTTGGGAGACGGCAGCCTCCATCGCATCTTTAAACTGGCCGAGGATCTGAGGCTCGCCCATGACCATAGAATCTAAACTCGACGCGACACGGAATAGATGCCGCACGGCATCATCGTCTGACAAAAAGTACAGATGCTGGGTCAACTGCTCGGGAGCACTTGCCGGGTTCCGCTGCATGAGAAACTGGCGTAATTCTTTGATGGCGGCATCGACGTCTTTTGCTACCGCGTACAGTTCAACTCGGTTACAGGTGGACAAGAGCATCGTTTCTTCTACCGCCGGCAGTGTTTTCAACGATGCCAGGGCATCACTAAGGTCGCCATTGGAGATGGCAAGGCCTTCGCGGATTTGGATCGGTGCGGTTTTATGGTTGAGTCCGGCGGTAACGATATGCATGATTAGCTAATCAAGAATTATCCCACATTGGCAAACGTGACGAGCACTCCTCCAAAGCCAATAATTGTCAGATATGCTGCGTGTTTAGCACGCCAGCCCACCATGACACGGCCAAGCACGACGATGAGGTAAAAGAGCCAAGTCAGGGCAGTGGAAATTTGCTTCGGATCCCAGTTCCAGTAGGAACCGGATGCAAAATTTGCCCACACCGCCCCTGCCACAATACCCAGTGTGAGTAACGGAAACCCGAGGAGAATTGATTTCCCGTTGAGGTTATCAAGAAAATCCAAAGGGGGAAGCTTATAGTACATTGGAATAAAACGTCTTGATTTCAGTAGACGTTCTTGGAGGAGGTACATGATGCTTGCCACGAAGGCCAAGGCGAAGGCAATGGTGCCTGAGACGGTCATGACCACATGCAGCCAGATATTCGAAAGAACTGGTTCGAGTACTTGAAGGTCTTGTCGGACGGTTGCAGCGACGATTAATGCAAGGACGGCGAGAGGAAGAACAAACGATCCGAGGACGGGGATGCGATTCGCGTATTCGACAATAAGGAAGGTAAGGATCAGACCCCATGAAAAAAAGACCATGACATCGAAGAGACTGCTCAAGGCGACATGGCCGGTTCCAAACAAGAGGGTGTGGAGTACGGCTGAATGGAGCACAAATCCAAACGCCGTCATGCCAACGGCAAGGCTCGACAAGACGTCGGTGCGAACGGCAAGGGAGGTTACAAAGAGCCCTGCACCAAAAAAATACAAGATAAGCGTCAGCTCAAAATACGGGATAATCGTTGCCTCTCTTTGGCCGCTGTAGTCCTCTGTTCAGGATCGCTAAGTATGCGTAGAAAAGGCTAAAATAGTACCATATCTATGTGTTTTGCCTCAACGTTTGTGATATAACCTTCGACGTTATACACAGGCTAAGATGTTGACATGTGAGAAAAGGATCGTGATGCAGCAACCTGTTATCGTATGTCTTGACCTTGAAGGAGTCCTGGTACCTGAAGTCTGGATTTCGCTTGCCGAGGCGACGCACATTGAAGACCTCCGTCTCACGACGCGGGATATTTCCGACTATGACGTCCTGATGAAAAAGAGATTGGAAATTCTGGCTGCCCATTCCTTGCGCATACAAGACGTTCACGCAGCCGTTGACACACTGAATCCGCTCGAAGGGGCCAGTGAATTTCTCGCAGCGTTACGCGCAACCTATCAAGTGGTGATTTTGTCCGACACCTTCTATGAGGTTATTGCGCCCTTGATGAAGAAACTCCACTACCCCACGCTGTTTAGTCATTCCCTTGAAGTCGATCCTGATGGCCGAATTCGCCAATACCATTTACGTCAGCCAGACCAAAAGCGGAAATCCGTGATGGCGTTCAAGAATTTGAATTTCCGCGTATTGGCGACTGGAGACTCTTACAACGATACGTCCATGTTGCAATCCGCCGATGTAGGAATCTTCTTTCGGCCAACCGACGCTATCGTTCAAGAGTTCCCTCAGTTTCCCGTGACACAGACGTACGACGAGTTACGTGCGCAACTGGATCAGGCTGCCTCCCCTCCGCAATGAGCATTCCTATTGCGGTAACCATTGCCGGCTCGGACAGTAGCGGAGGAGCGGGCATTCAGGCCGATCTGAAAACCTTCGCGGCCCTGAATGTCTATGGCGCATCGGTGATTACGGCACTCACGGCACAAAATACGCGAGAGGTACGTGCAATCCATGATCCGCCCCCGTCATTCGTCCTCATTCAATTGGAGACGGTCTTTGCCGATCTTGCCATCCGCAGCGTCAAGACCGGGATGTTGAGCCAACCCGAGGTCATTGTCACGGTTGCAGAATTCTTACGAAAACATGCCACAATCCCCCTCGTGGTGGATCCCGTCATGGTCTCCAAAAGCGAGGCAACTCTTTTAGTGGATGAAGCCATAGATGTGCTCAAAAGACAATTGATTCCTCTTGCCACAGTCATCACTCCAAATATTCCCGAGGCTGCGATCCTGCTCGATACCACAGTGGACGACATCGAACGTCGGAGAGGCACGGTGTGTCAGCAGCTTTTTGAATTGGGATCAAAAGCTGTGGTGCTGAAGGGAGGGCATGGAGAAGGCCCGTTGAGCGAAGATCTATTTTACGATGGGCAATCCGTAACGTCTTTGCCAGCGCCACGGATTACAACAACTAATACCCACGGGACTGGCTGTACCTTCGCTTCCGCCATTGCCGCACACCTTGCGTACGGGAAACCACCGCTTCCGGCTGTTCGAGGCGCCAAAGAGTACATCACCGGGGCCATTGCCGCTGCGCAAGCCCTCAAGGTTGGTCACGGACACGGACCGGTCCAACATTTCTTTCAACAGGAGCGTCGATCGTCCTACTGATCATTACGTCGTAATAGTGCTGCCGCCAAGCAGTTCGGACACTTTTTTGCTGATGTCCTGAGCCTTCAACAGCGCTTCGCCAACTAACATCGCTTGGATTCCGGCCTCGGCCAGCCGCTCGACATCGCGACGGGACGAGATCCCACTTTCGCTGACAAGCGTCATATTTTTTCGCAGATCAGATGGAATACGTTCGATTAACCTGAACGTTGTGTGGAGGTCTGTGGTGAGGGTAGCAAGATCCCGATTGTTAATGCCAAGCAGCCGGATGTCAGACAGAAACTCGAGTGCGATCGCGAGTTCGGGTTCACTATGAACTTCTACGAGCACATCGAGGCCGAGTTCCTGCGCGAGATGCGCGTATTCAACTAACTGAGATCGCTCGAGAATTGCAACAATGAGGAGGACGGCATCGGCCCGGTAGGCTCTGGCTTCATAAAACTGGATTTCATCAACCATGAACTCCTTATTCAGGATAGGCAACGACACTGCTTTGCCAATTGTAGCCATGAGGTCCAGGCTGCCTTTGAAGTATTGTCGGTCCGTGAGCACAGAAACGGCGGACGCACCAGAATTCTTATACGTATTGGCAATGGCAAGCGGGTCGAAGGGATCGCGGAGGATACCGCCGCTGGGGGACTGCTTTTTGACTTCGGCGATGAGGCGTGGCCATTCGCCTTCACAGCCACGGAGCACTTTTTCAAAGCCAATTGTGGATGGGATGTCGGAAATAATGCTTTGAATATTTGATTTATAAAACGATGACTTACGCTCACTAACCTCAACTCGTTTATTGGAAACA
>DTRN01000147.1 GCA_012965905.1 Nitrospirales bacterium
GTGACATGGTATAACTGATCAAGCAACGATAATCGAAAACAGTCTGGGAATACCTGAGCCAAATTGATAAGGTCTAGCACGTCTTCGAGCAGGATCGCGTGATACATTGGGCTACGCTCGAAATGCCCGCCATCGCGTAAAATCTGCTCCTGCAGTTCGCACTGAAGAATTGCAATGCCCTTGTCTAACCAACGTTGCGCCTCAGCATCCTCAAAAAAACTTCCCGCAAACACGAGCGCTTTCGCGTTAGCCCAAAGATGGTTGGCAAGCAAATGAATCTCCAACTTCTTTCGCAGCCAACGCGTTTGAGTTGCCAGGCTATTCAATGCCTGTGTGTCCAACACAGATTCTCCGCGGGCAGATGCAGCGAGCGACCACTTCATCCAATTCACAATCCTCAATGACGTCGGATAGGGTTCCCAACCTGTGCCAAAGCCTGGCGGATTCTCCCCTACCCATCGCGCAATCAACGTACGATGCCAATCCGATCGAACAGCGACATTACATGCCACAAGGTCGTCAAAATAGTGCAGGTTGTAGCGCCAGAGTTTTAACTGAGTGGGGTTATCCCAATTGGCCAGTGTGTGCACGCTGTCGGTGACGTTCAGAAACCGAAACGTTTCTGCATTCTCCATGAGCGATTGACGCCACGACCACGCCTGCCACGTTCCAATCCGACGTCTACACTGTGAGGCGGGCCGAACATCAGGCCATGGCTGATACAAGCGAAACCATACCCGCCCATAGATCTGAACGAATCGAAAATGGCGAACGGTCTGAAAGTAACGCGAGAGGCTCAAGAATTGGTCGCCAACTGAATCGACACCCGATTGACCTCGGAGATCTCCTCAAACGGGATGGGTGAAGTCTGGTGCTCTCGAGTGGCCTGTAGAAAAGCCGCCACACAGGCCTTTTGTCCTTTGTCCTGCTGCCACAGATTCATCTTACTGAACCCAGACCAACCAAATCCTTTGAGCCTTCGAAAGTTATCCAATTGAAGAATGCGTCCCTGAGCAAACACCTCCAGCCGTTCTTTCGGAAATGCCTTGGAGCCATTGGCAAAGTAGTGCACGGTTCCGATGGAACCATCAGCAAATCCAAGTTGAAGGCTAACCGTGTCGCCCGTGGCAGCACCCATCGCCAGCCGTGTAGATGAAATAATCGGGCTGCCAGCCAGAAATCGCAGCAGGTCGATGAAGTGGCACGCCTCGCCAATGATTCGACCGCCACCGACCTGTGGGTCCTGGGTCCAATGGTCCGGCGGTATCGCGCCAGCATTGACTGTTATCACAAACGTTTTCGAGTTTCGTACCGAATCAAGAAGAGCCTTCATCTTGATGACCTGCGGAGCAAATCGGCGATTGAAGCCAACCATAAGCACACAATCTCGTGCCGCATTCGCCGCCTGCTCAACACGATTGACCTCCTCTAGCGTCAGGGCCAGAGGCTTTTCGACGAATACATGTTTACCTGCTTCCAACGCACGCACCACGAGTTCGGCGTGTGTGTCATGGCGGGTGGCGATCACCACTACATCATCATCACCAGAGAAAACCATCTCCGAGTTCGTATCTGATCTCACAAAACCGTATTTCTTCCCATAATAGGTACTGCCGACACCACTTCTCGTTACCACGGTCGAGAATGCGACTCCTGCCGCATGAAACGCCGGCATGAGAATGCGCCCTCCATAATTCCCCGCACCAATGAAGGAGACACGCGGTGTCCCGCTGGAAACCTGCGGCATGACCCTGGTCGAGAGAACAACAGCCCTCTGTCCTGCCAATGGTTTGCCGCTCGACGGATACTCCAAGAGAATCCCCAAGCTAGGTTCGTTCGAGACTAGCAAATTGTACGCCTCGGCTCCGCGATCAATAGAAAAACGGTGAGAAATAAGCGGCGTGACATCCAACCGTCCATCTTCCATCATATCCAACACCGCCTCAAAATTTCGCTGCTCGGTCCAACGCACGAAACCTACAGGATAGTCCTGTCCCTTCGTCTCATAATTCGGGTCATAGCGGCCAGGGCCATAGGAGCAAGAAACCTGAAACGAAAGCTCCTTTTCATAGAAATCGGCGCGGGATAACTGCAGCTCGGTCACACCCACCAGGACAATGCGACCACGTCTCCGGCACATCTGTGCTGCCTGATTCACTGGTTGACTACTTTTCGCCGCCAACGTGAGCAATACTCCGTCCACCCCGCGCCCACGTGAGAAACGCTCTGCCGCAACCACAGGGTCTTCTCCCTCTGCCGGGTTGACCGTTTCAAACCCGAACTGCTGTGCCACATCTAATCTCGACTTATCCATGTCAATTCCCAAGACCCGACAGCCGTGAATTCGTAGCAACTGGGCTGTCATCAGCCCGATCAGTCCAAGACCGGTAACCACAAAACATTCACCCAGCGTTGGTTGCGCAAGCCGTACACCCTGGAGTCCGATGCTCCCAATGACGGCAAATGCAGCGGTATCATCCGACACCCCTTCTGGGACATGCGCACAAAGATTTTTCGGTACCGCCACCATCTCTGCATGCGGCCCGTTGGAAGAGACGCGATCTCCCACAGAGAAGCCCGATACCCCGGCACCGACACCTTGGACAACACCGACATTGCAATAACCTAAGGGGATAGGTTGGTCTAACTTGCTGCGCACAGCATCCAATGTTGTCCAAAGTCCATCCGTACTCACCTTCTCCAAGACCTGCCTCACTTTATTGGGCTGCTGCTTGGCCTTGCTGATCAGTGTGGCTCTACCAAAATCAACCAACATCCGCTCAGTGCCGGACGAGATCAGTGACCTCGTCGTCTGGATAAGAATACTGCCAGGACTTGTCCTCGGCGCCGGGACTTCCACGATGTCTGTTCGGCCATCGGCAAGACTCTGCAAGACTTGTTTCATCTGCTCTACCTAATTTATCCGTGTGTGTTCTGCCGATGCCAGTAACTTCTCCAGCTCACTTATAATGCGTTCGGCAGCACGCCCATCCCACTTTTCCGGGATGGTGCCTTTTTTCCAACGTCCATCAAGCATCCGTGCCAGCGCCGAAGCTAGGGCAGCGGGCCTTGTCCCAAGCAGTTCATTTGTTCCGAACGTGACTGTCTCGGGACGTTCGGTGCTATCACGTAACGTCAGGCAAGGCACGCCGAGTACAGTGGTTTCTTCCGTGACGCCTCCGGAATCGGTAAGCACGCCACATGCATGCTTCACCAGATAGTTAAATTCCAGGTAACCTTGCGGGTCCACGTAGTGTAATCCGGGTATCCTCCCGTCGCATTCGCGCAGGTTCTTGGCAGTGCGCGGGTGCACCGGAAAAACCACCGGCACACCGCGAGCCCCATCGGAAATAGCTTGAAGTAGCCGCAGCAGTTGGTGCTCGCCATCGACGTTCGAGGGACGATGTAATGTGATGACAAAGTAGTGCCCGAGCGTGAGCCCGAGTGTCCCAAAAAAGCTGGGTGGACGCAGACACGGCAATTGCTTCAGCAACGTATCCACCATGGTATTGCCAACGAAAAAAATACGATCTCCTCCCACTCCCGCGTGGCGCAGGTTCTGATTCGCTGTTTCGCTGGTGGTGAAAAACCAATTCGTGATGGAATCCGTCACTACTCGATTGATCTCCTCAGGCATACTCCAATCTCCCGATCGAATGCCTCCTTCGACATGCCCGACAGGTATTCCAAATTTGCGCGCCACAATGGCGCAAGCCATGGTCGAAGTCACATCTCCCACCACCAGGCAAAGCGCGCTCTTAGCCTCCATTAGCACTCGTTCATACCGCATCATGATGTTGCCTGTTTGCTCGGCCTGCGTTCCAGAACCCACTTCCAAGTTAATGTCAGGCTCCGGAATACCCAGTTGCTCAAATACATCTCCGGACATAGCGCGATCATAGTGCTGACCGGTATGGATCAGGCGATAGGTAAGTTGACTGCCTCGTGTCTGGGCAACCTTCATAGCATCAATAATCGGTGAGATCTTCATGAAATTAGGCCGAGCGCCAGCGATGAGGTCAATTATCTTCATATATCTTCATGCCGCAGGCTCATTCCAAAAGTCTCTGACATTCTCCCAAACTTGTCAGCAACGCTACCCAACACTGAGCGGCACTTGATGATCTAAGAACCGTCGACACCAAATTTCAATACACAGCAACGACAGCAGAGTGTAAGACGCATCAATTTTCCCAGTGTTGTTCTCTTTGATAAGCTGTTCCACGGCAACCGGACTAAACATTCCGCGCCTCCGCAAGCTTTCCTTCGAAAGCAGATCTCCAAGAAGTTCGTGCAACTCATGCCGCATCCAGCGTCGCAGAGGCGCACCAAAACCGCTCTTGGGCCTATAGATCACCTCGTGGGGAAGATAAGGCTCCATGACCTTCTTAAGCACCCATTTCCCCACGCGCCCGCGCTGCTTAAACCGTGGTGGAATGCGGGAGGCAAACTCTACCAAATCCAAATCGAGAAATGGAACCCGCACCTCTACCCCAGCTGCCATCGACATCTTGTCCGTATAGGTTAGGTTATGGTCCGCCAAGTAGAAACGCTGTTCCAACGCGAGCATGCGCTCCAGTCGGAGCGTTGAATCAGACATTGGCGCCAAAAAATCCAGCATGGGCTGTACGGCAGACTCAGCACCAATCGCTGCTCGGAATTCCGGAGTGTAGAGCTCCATTAGCTGTGACTCCCGCGCCCACACAAAGTAATGAACCAGTCGTGCATCACCATCCATCCCGGCAGCGGAAAACAGCTTTGCCAGACGACGAAACAGAGGCCTGCGTTGATCAAGCCCCGCCGTTCCCTTGTCCAACCCATTTCGCAGACATTGAGGCAGCCATGACCATAGATGCTCATAGCCTAGAGCAAGATGCCTTCGATAGCCGGTGAAAAGATCATCGCCCCCTGCTCCCGAAAGCAACACCTTCATCCCATGCTCACGCGCCAGACGACTGATGTACAGCACATTGAGAGGTGCGGGGTCCGCCAACGGTTCATCAAGCTGATAGACCATGTCTTCCAGATCAGCTGCCATTCGTGATGAATCGATACTTACCACATCCAGCGACACGCCAAGATGTTTGGCCACACTCCGAGCGAAGGGCAAATCATCAGCCATACCTTCTTCGACGCCGCCCCGCGACTCAATGGTGAAACAGCGGATGTCCGGCACTCGCTCGCGAGCCATGGTCACGATCGTACTTGAGTCCAACCCGCCGGAAAGAAACGCGCCTACCGGCACATCCGCGACGAGTTGGCGATGCACTGCGGTGCGCAGAGCCGCTTCCGTACCACCAACAGCGGCAGCTTCGTCCATATCGGCCGGTTGGCAGCGAAAGGCCGGCAATTGATACCACTGCCAGCGACGAGCGACACTCGCCTCACGACACACCATGGCCTCACCTGGAAGCAGCTTTTTAACGTTTTTGAGCGGCGTTCCCTCACCCGGGCACCAGAGAAAACTTAGGTAACGGTGCAGGGAGGCAGGGTCGAGTTCGCCAACTGTATCTACCAACGGAAGCAGCGCCTTGATCTCGCTGGCAAAGGCAAAAACATGTGGGCCAGCGATAAAATACAACGGCTTAACCCCGAAAGCATCTCGCGCCAGCAGCAATTCTTGGCTGCGTCTGTCCCAAATGGCAAAGGCAAAGATGCCGTTGAGTTTGGACAACATAGCCGTGCCATCTCGCAAATAAAGAGCCAACAGAACCTCGGTATCAGAGTGTCCGCGAAATACCTTTCCCTCTACTTCCAACTCCGCCCGGAGTTCTCGAAAATTATAGATCTCGCCGTTAAAGATCAGCGCCACCGCCCGGTCATCGCTCAGCATCGGCTGATGACCAAGGGAGGAAAGATCCAATATGGACAGTCGAACATGACCAAGCGCGACCTGCGCATCCACATCGTGATAATGCCCCTCGTCGTCCGGTCCCCGATGCGCCTGCAGGCGATTGGCTACGAGCACGCGGTCCGCAGCGGGATTTCCCCATGCACCTATAATTCCACACATGCGACACCCCAATCTTTAGGCGATTGGGTTGATGTTGACACCTGACCGCCAGAAAGCATTGTCCTCGGAAAGTGCATACGATGTCTTATTTTCCAACATATGAACGCCAGTACTCGATGGTATCATTTAACATTGTTTTCATCGATATCTGTGGTTGCCAGCCTGTCAATTCTCAAAATTTTCGATTGTCTCCAACTTGAAAAGGCAGGACGCCGACATGTCCTAACCTTGATGAAGACAATGGGGATTGAGGCGCTTTACCGCAAACCCAATACCAGCAAAGCACATCCCCACCACAGGATCTACCCCTATCTCCTGAGTGTGCTGAAGATCACTCGGCCCAATCAGGTCTGGGCGACAGACATCACCTATATTCCACTGGCCAAAAGATATGCCTACCTGACTGTGGCGTTGGACTGGTACAGCAGAAAGGTCCTTTCTTGGCGCATCTCCAACACCATGGGCACCCCCTCTTAACCCTGGATGAGGCGCTCTCCCAATATGGTCCTCCCGAGATCTTCAATACCGATCAGGGCAGTCAATTCACCAGTGAGGCCCTTACTGGGCGACTCAAGGAGGAGGGTACCCGAATCAGCATGGATGGCAAAGGCAGATGGAGAGACAAGGCCGTTGTCGAACGCCTCTGGCACAGCGTCAAATATGAAAAGGTCTGCCTCCAGGCCTATGAAGCGGTAACGGAGGCAAAGAGATCCATTGGAAACCATCTTGACTTGCACAACGCCAGACACCTTCATTCGAGTCTTGACGGCGTGCCCCCCGATCAGTTCTACTCCACCTCATTGCTGCTCCCCATGGCAGTGTAACAAATGCAGAGATCCACTTATAAAACTGGGGGGACTGTTCAGACAACCGGAGCCGTCGTTATGAAAAATGTTCTCAAAAAGCACCTACTCCTAATGCTGGGTTTAGTTAACCGATTGTCTTCAACCAAGGCATCAACACACATTCTTATTTTTCATGATATCCCTCCAATCCAGATCAATCGATTGGAGAAGTTGATTCGTCATCTCAATGACCGATATGACATTATTGATCCAGTTACATTTACGCAGCAATTTCAAAATAAATGTTTTTCGAAGAAAAAGAGTTTACTATTTTCTTTCGATGATGGATTCTATTCAAATTACATTGTAGCTAAAGAAATATTGTTTCCTCTCGGAATCAGATCTATATTTTTTATACCGACTGGTTTTATTGACTGCAGCAATAGAGAGGATGAAATAAACTACATTAACAATAACATCTACGAAGAGGAATCGAAACCGGACTTAGAAATTGATGACATGAAACCCATGCGCTGGGAACATCTTTCAGAACTTCTTGATATGGGCAATATTATAGGTGCTCATACTATAAATCACACCCAGCTTTCTTCTATAAAAACAAACAGCTTGATGATAGACGAAATAACCTCATCGGGAGACCGCATTGAATATATGCTTGGAAGTCGGGTGGATCATTTCGCATTTCCATTTGGAGATATCAATAGTATCAACGCAAATGCACTTAGAATTGCCAGCAAAAGATATAGCTACGTTTATTCCGGAATCAGGGGTCCAAACATGCTGGATACCAACAACTTTACGATAAGACGAGAACCAGTCAATGTTTCTGACGATCTACGCTATAACTCTTTAGTTGCATCAGGAGGCCTATCTTCATATTATTGGCGCGATCGTATTCGACTGGATGAGATGATCCGCCAATAGCATTTTTCAGCTTTTTCAAATCCGTGTTCATCCCATTGTTAGCCAATAGTTTTGGACTCTTATCAAGAACTAATCTTAAACGTATGGAAAGATTGTTGTCTTGCCACCCAAGAAAAGATGGGCATACCAGAAGACATATAGCTATCAATTCTTCCAACGATAGATTTTTCATTTCCAGGGAATTTAATTTTTAGCTCTGGGCTGAAAATAACCTCTGAATATCTCCTTTTGCATCTATTTGAGAATATATCTTCAACTTGTTTGAGTTCTTCATACGATGCACGTGCTAAATAAAATGAGCCTGGAACTTGTCCTTTGGCGTGGTACTGTCTTCCCTTCATTTTATAAACCAGTTTGATTAGCGCTTGGTTATTCAGTGAGTAATTTGCAAATATCCCTCCGGGTTTCAATACTCTCCAAGCTTCGCTCACAGCCTTTTTGAAGTTTGGGATATGCTGAAGTGCCTGAACTGACCACCACCCGTCAAACGTATTTTCTTCAAATACTAACGAAGTGGCATCCCCATGCACCAAGAAGATCTGGTTATTTATCTGGCAGCCAAGTATATTTTTTGCGTGAATAAAGTTTGATCTCACAAAATCAATTATAAATACGGTAATGTCTGGTCGTGCATTACTAATGCGTCTCCAATT
>DTRN01000148.1:0-4830 GCA_012965905.1 Nitrospirales bacterium
AGCTTCCGCTGGTTGCTGGAAAGATTGAAGTGTCCAATATTCATTTTGCCTATCAGCGAGAGCAGCCGATATTGAACGGGATGTCCTTTATCGCGTATCCCGGTGAGGTGGTTGCCATTGTCGGGCCGACCGGTGGAGGGAAAAGCACCCTCCTCAACCTCCTGCATCGATTCTACGATCCGACCGAAGGGTCAATCTCCATTGACGATCAAGATATCCGCACCGTGTGCATCGAGAGCCTCTATCGACAAATTGCATTGGTCCCACAAGAAACCATGCTGTTTGGTGGAACCATTCGAGAAAACATTCGCTATGGAAATGTGTCTGCGACAGACGAGCAGATTCTGGCGGCAAGTGAGATCGCAGATGCCCACACGTTTATTCAAGGATCTCCAGATGGGTACGATACGGTGGTTGGAGAAAAGGGCCTGACGTTGTCCGGCGGTCAACGCCAGCGAATTGCCATCGCGTGCGCCATCGTGAAAAACCCACGCATACTCCTCTTAGATGAGGCCACCTCCTCATTGGATTACGAGTCCGAGATGTGTGTGCACGAGGCGCTGTTTCGCGTGATGGCCGGACGCACAATAATCGTGGTCGCACATCGATTAACTTCAATTCAACATGCCGATCGTATTCTCGTTGTAGACCAGGGGAGGATTGTTGAAGAGGGCGCCCATGATACGCTTATCCGTCACAATGGACTCTATGCGTCGTTGTACGCGCGTGGTGTAACTGAGGGGCAAGAAGTTATCCAATGAAAATTGTTGCTGATCCGATCATTCCATTTGTGAAGAAGGCGTTTGAGAGATTCGGTACCGTTGAATGTCTTGAAGGGCGAACTCTCACTCGAGACCACATTCGCGATGCAGAAATCCTGGTCATTCGTTCCACCGCGGCCATAGGCCCCGCGTTGCTTGATGGGACGCCAGTGCGTTTCGTTGCCAATGCCTCGGCCGGTGAAGATCATCTCGATCTGGAATACCTACATAAGCACAAGATTGGTGTCGCGAGTGCGAGCGGAAGTAATGCAAATTCCGTCGCCGAATACGTGATCTCGGCGCTGCTTGCGTTGGGGCCGTCGTTTTACAAAGAACGAACCTTGGGAGTGATTGGGGTAGGCCAGGTGGGAAGCCGCGTTGTCACGAAGGCAAAGGCGTTGGGGATGGAGGTGTTAGAAAACGATCCTCCGTTGCAGCGCAAAACTGGGTGGAAGAACTTCATCGACCTCCAGACGCTTCTTGCGGAGAGCGATGTAGTCACCTGCCACGTTCCCATCACTACAACAGGTCCAGACCCGACGCATCATCTGCTGAATGACACGAATCTTGAGCTTATCCCATCACATGGAATACTGATCAATACGGCGAGGGGAGAGGTGGTCGATAATGCCGCGCTACTCAAGACGTTAAAAGAAAAGCATCTCGCGGGGGCGGTTCTGGATGTTTTCGAAGGCGAACCCCTAATCAGGACCGAACTGCTTCGTGCGGTCACATTGGCCACCCCCCACATTGCCGGTCATTCCATCGATGGAAAAGTGGGAGGAACGCGCATGGCATACGAAGCCGTGCGTGAATTTGTTGGTGATGGACCGGAATGGAACCCAGATGACTTCGGCCCCCTTTCCGATGACATCACCATCACCATATCCCCAGACATGGATGTCCACGACGCCATCGCTCACGCCGTTCATACCGTATACGATGTCAGAAACGACGATTGCACCTTTCGCACCACATGGGGCCTCAACGATAAAGAACGACGAGCCACATTTGACCGGCTTCGAACAGAATACCCTGCACATCGGGAGTTTTGGGCCGCAACGGTTAAAGTTCCGTCAACGCACGCCAGCCTTATGGCAGTTCTAGAAGGGCTAGGGTTTCAAGTAGCAGCGGCCTCGTAACGCGCGCCCTAAACGTAATGTGGCGGCAACGGCCGCCAATCCTCCTCCAGCACTCACACGAGGTTTAGGCATGCGCAAAGTCTACCTTAATGTATCGCGTGTGATCTAGAGCGTGGCCAGCTCAGCAATGACTCGCGCGATTCCAGAAACCACCCGTGCGGTTCGATCGTAGTCTATGTTGTTGGGGGTATCCTCCGCCGTATGGTAGTAAGGGTATCGAAAGGGCGCCGTGTCAGTAATCATTAGCGCCTGGTATCCGTTCTTCCAGAATGCCCAGTGGTCCGACCAGCCAATTCCCGTGATCCATCCCGGCACCGCAATGCCTTCGGAAGGAAAATTCGTGTGGCTGCGAAACGAGGCAACAGTTCGATGCACCAAGCCTAGTGAATCAATGTTGCCGACGAAGGCGATGAAGTCTCCGGTGTTGGGGTAGAAAAGAGAAAATGGGACGGGGTAGTGTTGGCTTCCCTTTGCATCCGAGTAATAGCCGATGGTTTCGATAGCGAGCATCGCCACGATATTCTCGTTTCTGGAATGTGAGCGACGCGCATAGACTACGCTTCCCATGTCATCGGTCTGAAAGAAAGGAGGCTCTTCGTTCACGAAGGAGACGAAACGAATGGTCCGCGTGAATGTTGTGTTGGCCAAGAGACGAGCCAGCTCGAGGACCGCGGCGACCCCAGTCGCGTTATCATCGGCTCCCGGCGAGCCAATGACGGAGTCGTAATGTGCCCCGACGATCACGATTTCGTCTGGTAACGTCGATCCCGTACGTTCTACTTCGATGTTCGTTACCGTTTTTCCGTTGACGCGGAATTCGTGTTGACTGACGGTGTATCCCAGTTCAAGGAGTGTTGTATCGATATACGTAGCGGCCGCTGTCAATTCTTTGTAGTGCCAAAGGTTTCGTTCTCCAATCTTCTCCGCAAGCGTATGCACATGTTTATTGAGATGCTGGCTTATCTCACGCTCTTCGATGCTCAGTTGGGAAAGTATTCCTGAAAACGAATGACCTGGCATCGTGATCATGTTGCAACCTCCAAGAATTGCGATGACGAGGACGGCGCCCAAGAACCGCCACATGTTTATAGGCTGAGACGCCATAACCCTTAACATTGTTTCAATATGAGGATTCCGGTAATGTAGCATGTGCGAGAGCAACGACAATAGCGGCATGGGTATGAGGGTATGTCAGTGGCATTCACATTTCAGCGATTAAAACTCCCCGAGGTCGTGCTCATTCAGCCTCAACAGCGCGGAGACCAACGCGGCCTGTTTCTGGAAAGTTACAAGCAGTCGGAGTTTGTTGCCAACGGGATTTCCGATAGGTTTGTTCAGGATAACTACTCGCACTCCGTTCGTGGAACGCTTCGGGGCCTTCATTACCAGCTTGCCCCACACGCGCAAGCAAAACTGGTGACGACATTGCGCGGCGAGGTTTTTGATGTGGCGGTTGATATTCGGCGGGGTTCACCAACCTTTGGTCAGTGGGTTGGCACGACGCTTTCCTCAGATACGTTTCGCATGCTGTATATCCCTGCGGGGTTTGCACATGGGTTTTGCGTGATAAGTGAGCAAGCGGATGTTGTCTATAAGATGAGCACGGAATACGCACCAGAACAAGAACGTGGAGTCATATGGAACGATCCAGCGATTGGGATCATCTGGTCAGTGACGCAGCCTGTCCTTTCGGCAAAGGACCTGACGCTTCCTTCACTGGCAGAGGCTGATATCAATTTTGACTACGAAGGAGAGGAATAGCCCAGACTGGCGAGTTATTTGAGTTTCATGCCCTTTGAAATGGCCACCAGTCCAGACTCCGTAACGGTAAACCGTTCCGCGTCCGCTTTGAGGTCATACCCTATGTGGGTTCCAGGCGGGATGGTGACGCCTTTATCGATGATCGCGCGTTTGATCTTTGCGCGCTTTCCAACGATGACATTCTCCATGAGAATGGAATCTCGGACTTCTGCATAGTTGTCGACGTGAACGGCTGGGGAAAGGACGCAATTTTGTACCCTGCTTCCGCTGATAATGCAGCCGCCGCTGACGATTGAATCGAGCGCATGTCCTATTCGACCCTTCTTCGTATCGTGGTCATCGGCAAAAACAAATTTTGCTGGTGGAAACTGGCCTTGGTAGGTTCGAAGCGGCCAGGATTGATCATATAAGTTAAAGGGTGGATTCACCGCGACGAGATCCATATTTGCTTCCCAATACGCATCGAGGGTTCCAATGTCACGCCAGTAGTGTTGTGCATGACTCTTTGGATCCTCAAACGGATAGGCAAATACTGGGCGATCAGCGACCATCTGTGGAAGGATGTCACGCCCGAAGTCATGGCTGGACTTTTTCCTCGTGTCTTCTTCCAGGTACCACCTGAGAATACTCGTATTGAAGAGATAGATACCCATTGAAGCGAGGGCGTGGGTAGGTTTTCCGGGGATCGGGCGAGCGTGTTTAGGTTTCTCATCAAACCGTAGGATTCGATATTCCTCGTCCACAGTGAGAATTCCAAATCGCGAGGCGTCCTTGAGGGGTACTGGAATGGCGCCCACAACCGCTTCAGTACCCTGCCGGAGTGCGAAGTTGTACATCTCGCCGTAATCCATCGTATAGACATGATCGCCGCTCAGCACGAACACAAAATCCGGGTCTTCATCCTTGATGATGAACATGTTCTGACGCACAGCGTCCGCGGTTCCACGATACCAATCTTGACTGATGCGCTGTTGTGGGGGGACCGCCATGATGTATTCATGTAACTCCGGGTTGAGGAGGTTCCACGCGAGCTGCAGGTGGCGATCGAGCGACTGTGATTTGTATTGGATGAGAACGACAACCTTGCGAAGGCTGGAGTTAATACAGTTGCTCAAGGTAAAGTCGATGATGCGGTATTTCCCACCGAAGGGGACTGCAGGTTTCGT
>DTRN01000148.1:4872-8386 GCA_012965905.1 Nitrospirales bacterium
AGATGACAGTCAGTACGTTTTTTAGTCGGGCCACGTCGCCTCGACAAATGGATATCCGTTTTTCCGGCAAAAGCTGCTAATCTTGTCCGGCGCTGCATCGAGTTGGTAATACCCAACCTTGATATCATCGGGCGGGGCAGGTTTTGGCGGATCGGCTTCGGGGTCGTCTTCCAGATCATGTTCGCGAATCTGAACCGTTGCGCCTTTCAATGCGTCCATAGACTCCTGTACGGGAATATTGAGTGGCTCATCCGACCAGCTCGACATCTTCATTTTCATTTTCTTGGTACATATCTCGAGAGGCACATCATCGTAATAACCAGTGTAGTGCTTTTTCCCGAGGTAAATACGAATACGAGCCATCCATTCCTCCGTACTTTTTATTTGCGTCTGCAAGGTAACTATCGATACAGTGGGGAGTGCATTTTAACATAGCTTGCCGCTGATTGGAGAACTTGCACCGTGTTTCCGAAACTTCTGGCGCTTTTCATCATTCTTCCCCTGGTTGAACTGTACGTGATTCTCGAAGTGGGGTCGGTGTTTGGAGCACTTCCGACCGTTCTCCTGGTTGTGCTCACCGCTGTGGCGGGGGCCTTCTTTACGAAACTCGAGGGGCTGCGCACGTTGCGTCGTATGCAGCAGCAGATCATGGTTGGCCAGATGCCGGCTGAAGAACTGATCGATTCGGTATTGATCTGTGTTGCGGGTGTGTTGTTGTTGACACCTGGGTTTCTTACCGATGCGTTCGGATTCTGGATTCTGATTCCACCGACGCGCCACGTGTTCAAACGCTGGTTACGATCTCGGTTTGATCAGTATCTTAGTCGGCGGACGACGGGGACGATTCGATTTGGAGGGTCATAAATAGGACCAATCGATCTTTTCCGACACGGATTCGTGGAGTGATGGGACGAACCGTGACTGGGGACTTGCCGGGCAGGGGGATGCCGATTTTCTTGAGGTCCTGCATGTCCAAAAGGGGGATGTATTCCGGTAAAAGGATTGTGCGAACAAGATCTTCAATGGGGAAAAGTTCTATGGTGTCAGGAATAGGCGGATCATCGAGTGAAATCTCGGCCGTTACAACTTGCAAAAGGATAGCGGTGTTGGTGCTGACGGGTCGAGTCTGCATCTGTGCGGTGAATCCTAATGATGAGTGTTGCTCCGCTTCGAGGATGTAGTAGTGAAGTTGGACATTCCCTTTGAGCTGTAGGTCGATCGTTCCGTTTGTGTGACGTATGGTGACAACCTCAGCGTGGTCCACTCGAAGTGATAGGGCAGGTCGAAACGGCATCTCATCCCAGGTCTTGGCAAATATCGCCCCTTGAAGATGAGAGAGCATCTGATTGAGGGAACTGCGGTCTACGGAAATCTTGATTTCCGGTGCTTTAGCTAGGGCCATACAGGAAAAAGCAAAGATCATACTCAGCGTCCATCCAGCGCACATCACCCATCTTCGTTGAATGCTGCCTGACGTGATCATTTAAATCCTCAACCGCATTCGATCTTTCCCGACGATAATCGTTCCTCCAAAGACCGCAGCACATTGATCTTTCACGTCATAATCCTCGCACACTGGGTAGAAGTGGGAGAGGATCAATGTCTTAACCCCAGCTTCCTTCGCGACTCTTCCACAATCTTTTGAAGTCATGTGGTTCGAGCCAGGCTTTTCGGCTGGAAACGAGCAATCCAACACCGCCACATCGGCATCGCGGCATAGCGTGACGAGATTTGCTGAATACTGCGCATCCCCCGAATAGGCAAAGAGGCGTCCCTCATATTCGATACGGTAACCCAAACACCGTAAGCTGGGAGTGTGTGTCATATATTTGGTGAAGATCTTCGTCCTTCCAATCATCAAAGATGTTTCTCCGAGATTTCGGATGTGGATAGGGAACGTTGCTGGCGTGAACGAGGGAAATGTGCGGAAGATACTTCCAAACATCCGTCGAGTTCCAGTGGGCCCAAAGATATTCAACGCGTTTCGTGTGGAGGACGATGGACTCATCTTTGCCGTGATGACAGTGTCAAAGAAAAATGGAATAAAGTCCGCAACGTGGTCTGCATGATGATGGGTGAAAAACAGGTGTTCGATGTTGTGACGATCAACCTTTGTGCAAAGCAGGTTCATCAACGTCCGTGGACCAAAATCTAGGAGGAAGGGATGATCGGTTTCAATCAAATATCCGGCGGCCGCCCTGACAGGGTGGAGATTGGTTCCAGAGCCGAGGATCGTGACGTGCATAGTTGCTCACCCTTTCCGAACATGTCATACGGGCATAGTCGTTACCTGTCAAGGGCATTGCGTGAGTGGAGCGTGTATGGGACGCCATTCACGATCAGAGAGGGACTATGGCAGATATGATAAGATCGAGCAGGCCTGAACTTGAAAACGTTGCTAACCACAACGCGGTCTTTGAGTTATGAGAAGTTAAGAAAGGATTTTTGACAATGACGCTGAAGGAAATCGCCGATGCCACGTTCCCCGTATAAGCTCATCTTCCGCCCATACGAAGTTGGAAAGCTGAAACTTCGGAGCCGATTGATCTGCGGTCCGATGTTTGTTGGCTATGCCAATACGGATGGAACCGTCTCTGAGCGGATGTTGGCACATTATGAGCGACGGGCACAGGGGAGGCCCGCCATGCTGATTACCGAGCATATGGCGGTCAATCCCGCTGGTGCGCAGTTTTCCAACATGGTGGTGTTGTCAGACCAAAAATGTTTGCCTGGACTCACCCAGCTGGCTGAGCGTATTAAGAAATATGGACCCGTTGCAGTCGCACAGATCTACCATGCGGGACGCTATGCAGGACCATGGGAACAGTACAAGAAAGCGCGACGTTTGGCTCCTTCCGCCACGCCGTTTCCTTTATTCGGAGACATGGAAGCCACCCCACAGGAAATGACGCTCGATGAGATTCAGGAAACAATCCAAGCCTTTGCCGATGCAGCGGCATTGGTGAAAGCAGCGGGATTTGACGGCGTGGAACTGCATGGCGCGACGGGGTATCTGTTGAGCCAGTTCCTTTCACCTCGGATGAACAAACGCGAGGATGACTATGGCGGGAGCCTCGACAATCGCATGAAGTTTCCGCTCGACGTTTTTGCTGCTGTTCGCAAAGCAGTTGGTCAGGAATTCATCATTGGCTATCAATGTCTTGTAAAGGAGTTCGTGCCAGAAGGATGGGATTTTCCTGAATCCGGACAATTTGCCCAGCGCTTGCAGAAGGAGGGCGTTGATTATTTTATTCCCCAAGGGGGGACGATTGAATCATGGAATGATCCGGATGTTCGCCAGACATTGCAAATCGAGACCTATCAAGTGGACATGATCAAAAAGTTTAGCCGTGGGATCCGCGGGACCCCGGTGTTTGCCTGCGGGCGGATCTATGATCCAGCGCTGGGCGAGACGGTCATTACTCGAGGCGTTGCGGATGGGATTGTTGTCTCACGTGGGATGTTTGCAGATCCCGACTGGATACTAAAATCTGAGGAAGGACGAGCGGCCGAT
>DTRN01000149.1 GCA_012965905.1 Nitrospirales bacterium
CGAAACCCAGCACACCGATCATGACGGCAATCACTCCACGCTCAAGATGCCTTGGGAGCCGCTGAGACGTGAGGGTTGGCTCAGGCATGTTGACTTGGTGGGGCGACAAAAGGTAGGGCTCCAGATGGCTGAGTAATACCGGAACGTTCACTCCCAACAGTCTCACTGTCAGGCAAAACAATAAGGTCATCCGTGATTCTCACTAATCCGTACGTCGCCGTAGAATGGAGTGTCTCATCGCAGATCCGATTAATTCTGCCTGGAATGCCTCCACTCTCCTGGTAAATCTTGGTTACTGCTCCAACGGAAAAAGGACTATCGCCCCGCGACCCGGCAACCATGCAGCGGTACGCAATGTAGTCCTTCAACTCTTCCGGCTCTAACGGTTCAAGGTGGTCGCAGGTGGTTTTGGAGTCACCAAGGGTCGGAACTGTGCTGGCGGTGAGGCTATACAACAGAGAAAGCTCCCTGGCAAGAAGGACTTGTATCAACTGCTCAGGATGAGTTCCAGGCTGGAACAACGCGCCAATCGCATCCAGACGGTTTTGCACGAGAAAGGGGGTGCGGACATCTTCTCTATCCTGCACAGGATTTCCAGTCGTGGGAAGCCCGAAGTCATCCTGAATCTGCTGTATCAGATTGTCTGTCGTTGGTGGAGTATGGAAAATAAATGATCGTTTGATATGATGCCCGAGGCGATCGAGCAAGACTCGGCACAATGTTGTTTTCCCTATGCCACGTTCCCCCGTGAGGACTAACAGGCCACTCCGGGTTTCAATGCCTTCGAGAAGGGTGGTCAGCGCCTCATCATGTTGGCGACTCGGGAAAAAGAACCGTGGGTCGGGAATAGACGAAAAAGGTGGTTCAATCGAGGTGGAAAGTGAAGCGGGCATCGCAGGCGTAATCTGGCATAGCACCTCAATACTGTCAATGGACAATACAGACTCGCTGTGATCACCATCGGTTTGACAGGTGGCATTGCCAGCGGTAAAAGTGTCGTGGCACGGTTGATGGTCCGCTGTGGGGCTCATCTTATCGACGCCGATACCTTAGCTAAAGAAGCCGTTCGTCCGGGTTCAGTGGTTTGGAGAAAAATCGTTCGAGCCTTTGGACGAACCATCGTAAATCATAATCGTGAAATTGATCGCCCGAGGCTTGGGAATCTTATTTTTAGCAACCCCAAGAAACGCCGACAACTCAATGAGATCGTCCACCCATGGGTCTATGCCGAATATCAACGCCAAGCACGGATTCGTGCGAAAGAGCACCCTGATGGGGTCCTCGTGTTTGATCTCCCGCTCTTGTTTGAAACCAATGCACAGCGCCTTTTTGACCACGTGATTGTCGCCTATGTCGACAAACAGACCCAGATACGACGGATCATGAGAAGGAACCACCTACGACGCTTTGAGGCATTGGAACGTATCAATGCGCAACTTCCCCTCTTACAAAAACGTCGCAACGCGGAGTATGTCATTGATACACGGAAGCCGGTGGCAGTGCTGCAAAAACAAGTTCGTCAAATATACACGTCACTAACGTAGTTTTGGAGGAACCAAATGCACAAGGTTGTCATTATTGGATCAGGCCCCGCAGGTCTCACCGCTGCGCTCTACTGTGCCCGCGCAAATCTTGCGCCACTCGTAGTTGAGGGGATTCAAGCCGGGGGGCAACTCACCCTCACCACCGATGTCGAAAACTATCCAGGATTTCCGCAGGGCATTATGGGACCGCAGCTTATGACGGATATGAGAGAGCAGGCCGCACGTTTCGGCACTGAATTCTTGACGGAAGATGTTACGGCGGTCAATCTGAAAACACGTCCATTTACGATCACCATCGCCGAGAAACCCGAAATCGAAACTCAGACCGTGATTGTCTCGACTGGCGCGACCGCGCTGATGCTCAATATTGATTCGGAACAACAATATCTTGGACAGGGCGTCTCTACCTGTGCCACATGCGACGGCGCGTTTTTTAAAGAAAAAGAGCTGATCGTTGTTGGTGGCGGAGATTCTGCAATGGAGGAAGGCACATTCCTAACGAAGTTTGCCTCGACAGTGACGATCGTTCACCGACGCAATACATTACGAGCATCAAAAATTATGCAGGAACGTGCGTTTCGAAATGAGAAGGTGAAATTTATCTGGGATTCCGTCGTCGAAGAAGTGTATGGAGATGGTGTCGTTCAAGGCGTGAAGCTACGCAATCTCAAGACCACTGAATTGACAGACAAACCCTGTTCTGGCGTGTTCATCGCCATTGGCCATACGCCCACAACCACGCTTTTCGTCGATCAGCTCGACATGGATCCGCAGGGCTACTTACTGACACATGATGGCACCAAGACAAATATTCCCGGTGTGTTTGCCGCTGGGGATGTCCAAGATCATGTGTACCGTCAGGCTGTGACAGCTGCTGGGTCTGGCTGTATGGCAGCCATCGATGTTGAACGGTTTCTGGAGCAAGAGGCACACTGACACCAGATGTGGTGTGCCATCGCCCACTACCACGAACTGGCGTTAAAG
The DNA here is from genome assembly GCA_012965905.1 of Nitrospirales bacterium. Classification (GTDB taxonomy): domain Bacteria; phylum Nitrospirota; class Nitrospiria; order Nitrospirales; family UBA2166; genus UBA2166. Next base: position 2,529 of record DTRN01000149.1, read on the forward strand.
GGGCGAAACCGATCGATCCTTGTCCGTCAACTGGTCAATAACCTCAGGCGGGCAACCAGCGACCTCGCTGTCAGCAGCATCGATTCTCTTCCGGGGCGAATCCGCCTTCGGTTTGTGGACGGGACGGACATTGAACAATTATGGCAGATCCTCCAACACCGAATATCTTCGGTGTTTGGGATTGCTAATTACGGGTTGGCATTGTCATCCTCAATCGATCCGACAGGGGACCTCAGCAGGCTCAAAGAGGCGCTTGGACCTGCCGTTCAGTCCCAACAATTCCAGTCATTTCGCGTCACCACCAAGCGCGGAGATAAACGCTTCCCCAAAACATCAATGGACGTCAGTCGCGAGGTCGGCGGATACATTCAAGAACTCACTGGATCCCGAGTTGACCTCACCAATCCTGATTTGACCATCCATCTCGAACTGTTGTTCGAATCAGCCTTTGCGTCGTTTGCAAAAATGCCAGGTCCCGGAGGACTCACGCTGGGCATGAGTGGGAAAACGGTGTGCCTGCTTTCCGGCGGTATCGATTCCCCGGTTGCAGCCTATCGCATGATGAAGCGTGGCTGTCATCAGATTTTCGTGCACTTTCACAGCCATCCGTTCGTCAGCCGTGCGTCGCAAGAAAAAGCTGAAGACCTCGCCACACACCTAACCCAGTATCAGTATCACTCGGTACTATATCTCGTGCCATTCGGGGACATTCAGCGTCAGATCGTACTGAGCGTTCCACCTCCGTTCCGTATCGTACTCTATCGGCGATTCATGATTCGGATTGCGGAGCAGATTGCCCGCCGACACCGAGCCTGGGCATTAGTGACCGGAGACAGTCTCGGACAGGTTGCCTCACAGGTTCCTGACAACCTCACAGTGATTGAGGATGCGGCACAATTGCCTCTCCTGCGTCCGCTCATTGCCATGGATAAAATCGAAATCACTGCGCAAGCCCAATCCATCGGGACCTATGAGACCTCGATTATCCCTGATCAGGATTGCTGTACGCTGTTTATGCCGGCACATCCAGCAATCCACCCCAAGATTGAAGCCATCCGAAAAATGGAGGCGACATTAGATATCGAGACGCTTGTTCAGCAAGGGGTTGAGGGCGCGCAAAAGCGAGAATATAGCTTTCCTTGACATCACTATTGCGATGCTGACAGAACATAAACCATGACATTCAGTAACCGCATCAAAGACAAAGCCTATGCGCTTGGATTTGACCAAGTCGGGATTAGCCGAGTCGACACCGACCAATCAGCAGATAACCAGTTACGAGCATGGCTCAGCCGTGGGTTTCACGGACAGATGGGCTGGATGGAACGAACAGCAGAGAAGAGGGGAGATATCAGGAAGGTATTTCCCGGTGTGCGATCAGTGGTGTCAGTCGCGGTGAACTATTACACAAATCACACGCCACATGAAACTACAGGGAAAGGGCGGATCGCACGCTATGCCTGGGGAGATGATTACCACTATTTCATGGATGATCGGTTACGTGAATTCGCGACATGGATCGATGCCGAAGCCGAAAAAGAGGGGTTACAGTGTGAATCTCGAACCTATGTCGATACCGGCCCAATTCTTGAAAAGGCATGGGCACAACGCGCTGGCATTGGCTGGATTGGGAAACACTCGAACTTAGTCTCCGCAGACTACGGATCGTGGCTCCTCCTGGGTGAAGTCCTCGTTACTGTTGACTTAGATCAAGATACGCCGGCGCCCGATCAATGTGGAGCATGTCGACTGTGTATAGAGATCTGTCCGACCGACGCCATTCCGGAGCCCTACGTCCTCGACGCCACGAAATGCATTGCCTATTTAACCATCGAACATCGTGGACCGATCCCTGAGCCGCATCACTCCGACATCGGAAACCGTATTTTCGGCTGTGACGATTGTCTAGACATCTGTCCATATAACGAGCACGCGGTGTCAACATCAGAACCCGCATTTGCTCCACGTGCCTATGCCCTCAGTCCAGATCTCAAAGAACTGGCAGAGCAACCGCTGCGAGAGTTTCAGACTACATTTAGAAAGAGCCCAATCAAACGAACAAAATATGAAGGTCTTCAGCGCAATGTGGCAATAGCACGAACAAATGCGAATCACAGAGATTTACCATAGCATTCAGGGCGAATCGACCTATGTTGGTCTTCCGTGTGTGTTCATCCGCCTCACAGGCTGTTCACTTCGATGCTCCTGGTGCGATACGACATACGCGTTTCATGGCGGCACCAAGATGCCTATTGACCACATCTGTGAACAAGTCCGCAGTTACGGCACTACATTGGTTGAAATCACCGGGGGCGAGCCTCTCGACCAACCGGAGGTCATTCCACTTGTCGCGCGGTTATGCGACGAGGGGTATGAGGTACTCATTGAAACCAGCGGGGCGATTGATATTACCCCACTCGATACCAGGTCACATGTCATCATGGACGTTAAATGCCCTGCAAGCGGAATGATAAAATACATGTATTGGGAAAATCTTAGCGTAATTAAATTAAAGGATGAGGTGAAGTTTGTGATCACGGACAGGAGGGACTATGATTGGGCGGTTTCGGTAATCGAGGAGTATCAGCTGGACGGCCGATGCCCGATTCTATTTTCACCCGTCTTCGGGGTTTTAGAACCTCACATCCTGAGCGATTGGGTACTTCAGGACCGTTTGAAAGTACGCGTCCAGCTGCAACTTCATAAATATATTTGGGACCCCCAAACACAGGGAGTGTGACAATAAAGGAGGATTATAAGTGCCAACTACCATCAAAGTTAAAAAGGGTCATATCGAAGAAGAGCGCACCGAGGCAATTGTTGTGGCGAGGTATCAAGATGACGTGAAACTGGACGGCGCCGTTGCGCACCTGAATCGAGCGACACGAGGACGTCTGCGAACACATATCCGCAGCGGAGAGTTTCAAGGAAAACTCAATCAGGTTTCGATTCTTCACCTCAATGGCGAGTTACCGGCGAAGCGTATTGTCTTGGTGGGTCTTGGGAAGAAACCACCGGCACGTCTGGACTCGATCCGCCAAGCGATGGGAACCGTGAGCAAAGCCATGCGCTCACTGGAGCTTCCCTCGTTTACGCTTGCGATCCCGGAACGGGGAATTGCGGGGGCAACCGTGGAAGCAACAAGCCAAGCCATGGCCGAGGGATGTCTCCTCGGACTATACCAATTTCTGCACTATCAACCGAGCCGCGCAAAAGAGACGAAACCGGTGCGGACAATTACACTGCTAGCCCGCGATGAACAAACATTGAAGATGGGTCGTGCTGGTGCTCAACGAGGTCAAGTGATCGCTGAAGCGGCAAACTCCGTTCGGGATCTGTGTAACCATCCATCGAATGTCTTGACACCGACAACCTTAGCAGCAGAAGCCAAGACGATCGCAAAAGCGCGGGGAATTCGATGCACCGTCTTGGATCGAGCGAAGGCCAAGAAACTCGGGATGGGTGCTTTTCTTGGGGTAGCGCAAGGTAGCCATGAACCCCCAAAGTTTATCGTGCTTGAATACTCTGGTGCTCCTAAAAAGACCAGGCCCATCGTGTTGGTTGGAAAAGCAGTCACCTTTGATACTGGGGGCATCTCGATCAAGCCATCAGAAAACATGGAGCGCATGAAGGCTGATATGACGGGCGGAGCCATTGTTCTGCAAACCATTCGTGCAATTGCCAACCTGAAACTTCCGCTTAATGTTGTTGGCATTGTCCCTTCTACTGAAAATATGCCTGGAGGGCTGGCGACAAAGCCAGGAGATATTCTGACCAGCCTCTCCGGCAAAACCATCGAGGTCTTAAATACCGATGCGGAAGGACGCCTGATTTTGGCCGACGGTCTGGCCTATGCGATGCGCTATAAACCTGCTGCGGTGATCGACATTGCCACGCTCACCGGGGCAGTGTTCGTCGCACTCGGATCCCACGCCATCGGCGTATTGGGAAACCATGACGCACTCATCAATCGTGTCAAAAAAGTAGGGGAGTCCATTGGCGAACGGGCCTGGCAGCTTCCGCTGTGGGACGAATACAAGGAGCAAATCAAGAGCGACGTCGCGGACATTCGGAATATCGGTGGTCGAGGAGGTGGAACAATTACCGCAGCGGCATTCCTAAGTCATTTTGTCGACGACGACTATCCGTGGGTGCACCTCGATATCGCGGGCACGGACTGGGGGGAATCTGCACGACCCTATATTCCCAAAGGCCCAACAGGAATTGGCTCGCGGCTGGTCATTGAGCTGCTGCGAGACCTGGCATCAAACCCTTTATGACCCTAAAAGAGAAAATTGGGCAACTATTCATTCTCGGGTTTCAGGGCACCACGGTCTCAGCGAATCTTGTCCGCATACTCTCTTTCTATAAGCCTGGCGGAGTTATTCTATTTGCACGAAATCTCGATGACCCCGTCCAGGCTGCTCGACTTGCCAAGGAGCTACAATCGCACACTCCCGATACCCCTCTCTGGATTTCAATCGACCACGAGGGAGGAACTGTTTTTCGTCTTCCAAACGGCCTGACTCCGCTACCTTCCAGTGGGGAGCTTGGGCGACAGAATTCAGAAGAACGTGTGACCTCTGTGGCGTCAATCGGCGCACACGAGCTACGCGCAATGGGAGTGAATGTGAACTACGTACCGGTGCTCGATCTCAATACCAATCCCGATAATCCCATCATCGGCGAGAGGAGTTTTGGGGCCGATCCCTACCATGTCTCTCGATTCGGATGGGCGATGGCCAGGGCCTACCAAGACCATGGGATCCTCCCATGTGGAAAACATTTTCCCGGACACGGCGATACCGATACGGATTCACATCGTGAGCTGCCGGTGGTCTCTCAATCAGCGGAACAACTTCGAGAACGCGAATGCCGACCGTTCCAGACCCTCATCGCGAAGGGCCTTCCTGCAATCATGACAGCCCATGTACTCTATCCGCAGCTTGACTCTGATTTTCCAGCGAGTTTGTCAAAATCCATCCAGACCGACCTTCTACGCGAAGAACTTCAGTTTAATGGCCTCATATTCAGCGACGATCTCGAGATGTCGGCAATCATGGATCACTCCGACATTGCTGAGGCGGCTATCACGGCAATACAAGCGGGAACAGATCACGTCCTCATCTGCCATGACGAAGAGCGACAGACCGCCGCGATGGATGCAGTGTACAAGACAGTCACCGATGGACGCATTGCGGAGTCTCGCATCGATGAATCCATCGATAGGATCATCCGCTGCAAAACGCAATATGCCTATCCATGAACGACGCGAGAATGGATCTGATTTAGTCACTCGTCGCGAGATCCTGGCATGGTGTTTCTTTGACTTTGCAAACTCGTCGTTTGCGATCCTGATCCTCACACTTGGGTACAGCGTCTACTTCGTTCAAGTCGTCGCAGCAAAATCAGACTACAACCCCGAACAGCTATGGAGTTGGGGGTATGCATGTTCAATGTTTATGGTCGCGCTGTGTGCTCCTATTCTGGGAGCAACTGCCGACGCAACGGCCACGAAAAAACGCTGGCTTGCCTTGTGCACTGCGCTCTGCATCGTCAGTACGGCGAGCCTATTTTTTGTTGTTCCGGGAGATATCTGGTTTGGCCTTGTTGTCTTCGGCCTGGCCAACATCGGATTCGACCTCGGTTTCATGCTCTACAGTGCGTTTCTCGTAGAAATCTCGACCCGATCAAATATGGGGCGAATTTCCGGATATGGTTGGGCGTTTGGATATCTGGGAGGACTTCTTTCGCTCGCGCTGGCCTATCCACTGCTCAAAGGAGGCCTGGGAACAGAGAACCTCGTCAACTATCGACTCAGTTTTGTATTGACTGCCCTGTTTTTTGTCATCGCCAGCCTCCCAACGTTTCTCTATTTGAAAGAACGCGCGATCCCAACCCCGCTTGTTGCAGAACGGTCGGTCTGGAGCATTGGCTTCCAGCGACTACGACGGACGTACGGTGAAATTACACGATTCAAAGAACTATTTAAGTACCTCATCGCCTACCTCATCTACACTGATGGCATCAACACGGTCATTCTCTTTGCGGGCATTTTTGCGAGCCGCGTGCTTGAGTTTACCCCATCGGAATTGATCGTCTATTTTCTCATTGTTCAGATTTCCGCCGGAGTGGGCGCCTACGTCTTTGGGGGTATCGTCGATCGGTTTGGACCACGACAAACGATTATGGCGACATTGATTATCTGGGTGGGAATTTCCGTCGGTGCCTATTTTGTCCAAACCACAGCGCAATTTTATGTTTTAGGATTGATCGCGGGGGCCGCACTGGGATCAAACCAATCCGCAAGCCGTACTCTTATTGGATACTTTACGCCCCGCGACAAAGTCGGGGAGTTCTTCGGATTCTTCTCGGTCAGCGGGAAATTTGCGGCAATGATTGGGCCGTTGATCTACGGTCAAATCACCGCCGTCGTAGGCAGCCAACGCCCTGCGGCACTGGCCATGGCTGGGTTCTTTCTCACTGGATTGGCGATACTGTGGACTGTGCGCGAGCAGGATGGCATCCACGCTGCAACGCATACGAGTACTGAGCGTTAGGTTTTTGCATGGAAGAATCAATCCAAGTATAATTTTTTCTTTCACGCCGACTAGACTCAGGAGATCGACAAACATGAAAGCTCCCATCACCAAAAAAGGCTATGAAGCGTTACAAGTCCAATTAGACCAACTCATTAAGGAAGAACGGCCGCGTGTGATCAGAGACATCGCAGAAGCCCGTTCACATGGAGATCTTAAGGAGAACGCCGAATACGAGGCCGCGAAGAATAAGCAGAGTTTTGTCGAAGGAAAGATTCAGATGCTCCAAGGTAAGCTTGCGGAGTTGGAAATTATCGACCCCAGCAAAGGGCCCCAGGATAAGATTGTGTTTGGAGCCACCGTTGAACTCCAAGATGTCGAGACCGACGAGAAACGCTGTTATACCCTTGTCGGCCAGGAAGAAAGTGATCTCAAGGAGAGGAAAATTTCAGTCCAATCGCCCGTGGGTCGTGCGCTGATCGGACACCGGGTCGGCGAAGAAGTCGTGATTACCACACCGGCCAAAACCGTCACCTACGAAATCCTCAGTATTCACTTCGGCAACGCGTAGTCTTGCCCCGACTGCATTTTTAGATGGAGAGAACTCCATCAGCGCTCATTATTACGTTACTCACCGACTTCGGATCGACCGATTATTTTGTAGGCAGCGTGAAGGGGGTGATTCTTAGCATCAATCCCCACGTGACCATCGTTGATCTGACCCACGAGGTTGCTTCCTTCTCGGTTGCGGAGGCGGCATTTTTACTGCACTCGACCTATCCCTATTTTCCCAAAGGCAGCATTCATGTAGCCGTTGTAGACCCAGGAGTGGGAAGTGATCGCCGGCCCTTGTTAGTCCACGCCGGCGGGTTCTATTTTCTGGCTCCTGATAACGGGATTCTTAGCTACGTGTTCCGTGACATCCCAAACTATCAATGCGTCGAGCTGACCGAGACCAAATTTCATCTGCCGGCCCGTGGAAATTCATTTCATGCACGCGACGTCTTTGCGCCCGTGGCGGCATGGCTTTCCAGAGGAACACCGATCGGACAATTTGGACGCGGATCGCATCATCCAACCACCATCCCCCTTCCCGCTCCCCGCCACACTGACAATGCGTTAGAGGGAGAGGTGATCTACATTGACCGGTTTGGCAATCTCATCACCAACATCACTAAGAATGACGTTGACCACTGTGGGCCACGAGATCAACTGACCATTACGATAGGGGATGCACGATGTAGAGGAATTTCCAGATGTTACGCTGACGGATCACAAGATGCTCCAAGCACCATAGTGAATAGTTCAGGACATCTGGAAATTTTCTTCTACGAAGGTAATGCCGCCCACCACCTGCATGCGAAGATTGGGATTTACGTTACACTAACGGGGCGCTAAGATATCTCTCTACCGCAGCAGTTACGAGCGAGTTGGAATATGCCGCGGAGATCGCGTAGCCGATTGAATGGCGAGTTTTACAACTTCAACTATTACATTAAGTTCCTGTAGGGTTGCGGTCAGTGGAGGCATGAGGACGAGAATGTTCCCGATCGGGCGAATGATAAGATGCTGGCGGCGCGTTTCCATGGCTACCTTGTGTCCAATTCGGTCCTCGAGGGGATAGGGCTCCTTGGTTCGTTTGTTTCGAACCAGCTCAATTCCAACCATTAATCCAAGTTGCCTGACCTGTCCAACATGTGCAAGAGACCTCAGTCCCCGCAGTGCTCTTTGCAACGTGCGTACTTTTTCAGGCAACACGTTAAGAAGGCGGGTGCGTTTAAACAGCTTTAGATTGGCCAATGCGACCGCACAGCCCAGGGGATTCCCCGTATAGCTGTGTCCATGGAAAAAGGTCCTGAAATCATCGTAGGCTCCCAGAAAACCGTCATATATTCGTTGCGTGGTCAACGTCGCAGCCAGCGGCATATATCCTCCCGTTAACCCTTTACTGACGGCCATCAAATCAGGAGTTACACCCTCATGGTCGCACGCGAACATCTTTCCGGTGCGTCCAAACCCAGTCGCGACTTCATCGGCAATCAGCAAAACATCATAGCGGGTACAGAGTTCACGTATCGCTTTTAGATATCCTAGCGGGCTGGTAATCATTCCGCCGACGCCCTGAATCATGGGTTCAATCACCAACGCCGCAATGTCCTGATGGTGCGCCTTCAACGTCGCTTCAATGGGCTGAATGCAGGCTAAATGGCAGGATGGATAGCGCAGTTGAAGGGGACACCGATAGCAGTAGGGGGGATCAGCCTTAAATGTCTTGAATAGAAGCGGTTTATAGGCCCTATGAAACAATGCTATGCCGCTGAGGCTGACCGTTCCAAGCGAATCCCCATGATAGGCCATGTCAAACGAAAGAAACTTCTTTTTGTTACGAAATCGCGAACCTTGCTGTTGCCAGTATTGGTAGGCCATTTTGATGGCTATTTCCATGGCCGTGGAACCGTTGTCAGAGTAGAAGACCTTCTGAAGACCTGGAGGGGCAATCTGGATAAGTTGCCTTGCGAGCTCAATTGAAGGTAGGTTACTCAGCCCGAGAAGCGTTGAATGTGCAATTTTTTCAAGTTGTGCGTGCAGAGCCCGGTCGAGTACGCGGTTTCGGTGGCCGTGGATGTTGACCCAGATTGACGAGACGCCGTCGTAATACCGATTTCCCTCGGTATCGACGAGATGTCGGCCATCTCCACGTTCGATGATGATTGGGGATTCCTGTTCCCACTCCTCCATCTGGGTAAAGGGATGCCAGACGAACGCACGATCGTCACGTCGAAGACGATCCTGACGTTTTTTGGCAGATGAAGCGGCAGGACGGCGAGCCACGGGAGGGATTATAATGCGGGCCTTACACTTTTGACAATGAATTCGTTGACTGCATATAATCCCTTGTTTAACATGTCATTAGGAGAATTCAGATTCAGCAACACATCAGGAATTTTGCAATTATCGCGCATATCGATCATGGCAAATCGACCCTCGCTGATAGATTACTCGAGGTTACCGGCGCCATCACCTCGCGTGAGTATCGGGATCAGATTCTCGACGATATGGACCTGGAACGGGAACGTGGAATCACCATAAAAGCACGCGCCGTTCGGACGACCTATCGAGCCCCAAACGGATCTTCCTACCAGCTCAATCTCATCGATACCCCCGGGCACGTGGATTTCAACTACGAGGTGTCACGCAGTCTTGCGGCATGTGAAGGAGTGCTGCTCTTAGTAGACGTAGCTCAAGGCGTTGAGGCCCAAACGATTGCCAACGCACACCTTGCGCTGGAGCATGACCTGACAATGATCCCCATCCTCAATAAGATCGACCTTCCCAGCGCCGATATCGAAGGGACCAAGCAACAAATTAAAGATGTCATTGGGCTCGATCCCTCAGACGCGTTGCGGGTGAGTGCAAAAAAAGGAGATGGCATCGCGGACGTGCTTGAGGCGATTGTCTCACGTATCCCGGCGCCACAAGGCGATGCCCGTTCCCCATTAAAAGCCCTTATTATGGACTCGTGGTTTGACGATTATCAGGGCGTAATTGTCTTGACGCGGGTGATCGACGGAGCGATTACGCCAGGACTTAAGCTGCGAATTGTGTCGACAGGGAAGGTTGTGACTGTCGGTGAAGTAGGCATTTTTACCCCGAAACGCGAGAAATGTGATGGACTCCATACCGGCGAGGTCGGATATGTCGTATGCGGTATTAAGCGGGTAGGGGACATCACCATCGGGGACACCCTGACCGAGGCAGATCGCCCAACCGCTAATCCTTGTCCAGGTTATCGCGAGCCCAAACCCATGGTATTTTGTGGGCTCTATTCCTCAGATACCGAATATTTTGAAGATCTCCGGGATGCATTGGAAAAACTTCGCCTCAATGATGCGTCGATTCGCTACGAGCCAGAAAGTTCGTTAGCGCTTGGCTTTGGCTTTCGCTGTGGATTTCTTGGCCTTTTGCACATGGAAATCATCCAGGAACGCCTGGAACGAGAATACGGACTTGATCTGATCAGCACCACGCCAACTGTCGTCTACAAGGTGACACTGACCGACAATACGATCATTGAAGTCGATAACCCCACAAACTTGCCTGATCCTCATCACATGTTGAGCGTGGAAGAACCATATGTAGACGCAACGATCATGACCCCGGAAGCGTACGTTGGCCCTCTGCTTGCGCTCTGCCAAGAACGGAGAGGGACACAAAACAGTCTCACCTATACTGGAATCGGTCGTATCATGCTGTCATATCGACTTCCGCTCAACGAGATTGTCCTTGATTTCTATGATAGGCTCAAATCCTGTACCCAAGGGTACGCATCATTTGACTACGAGTTTGCAGGGTATCAAGCAGCCAGCGTGGTGAAAGTCGATATTCTTCTTAACGGGGAAACGGTTGATGCGCTGTCGTTTATCGCCCCGCGAGACGTTGCACCCTTTCGTGCTCGCCGACTTGCCGAACGGATGAAGAAGGAGATTCCACAACAACTGTACGAAGTCGCGATTCAGGCGGCTATAGGTCACAAAATCATTGTACGAGAGACAGTCAAAGCCCTTCGAAAAGATGTAACTGCGAAGTGCTACGGAGGAGATATCACACGGAAGCGGAAACTCTGGGCAAAGCAGAAAGAAGGGAAGAAGCGAATGAAACAGATGGGACGCGTAACTATCCCGCAGCAAGCATTTCTTGCACTGCTTCGGATCAACGACTAGTCAATGGAGGAAGAGATTCAACCAGGCAATGCTCACGCTGGAAGACCAAAAAAGTCCATCGTTCGTGAGTACGCCGAAGCAATAATTATTGCCATCATTCTGGCTTTGATCATACGGACATTTGTTGTTCAGGCATTCAAAATACCGTCGGGCTCCATGATTCCAACGTTGGCAATCGGCGATCATATTCTCGTCAATAAGTTTCTGTTCGGAGTAAAAGTTCCCTTTACCGATCATATCTTGTTCTCATTTGACGACCCTGAGCGACTGGATATCATTGTCTTTAAGTATCCCGAGGATGAGGATAAAGACTTTATCAAACGGATTGTGGGGACTCCGGGTGACCGTATATCACTCCGCGATAAAGTCCTGTATGTCAATGATGTCCCAACGGTTGAGCCCTATATTCAGCATACTGATCCTTCAGTCTTGCCTAGTGCTTTACACCCACGAGATGGTTTTAGCCCGATCACCGTTCCTCCCGATCAATACTTTGTCATGGGTGACAATCGAGATCAAAGCCTTGATAGCCGCTTTTGGGGCTTTGTCAACCGAGAAAAGATCAAAGGGAAAGCGTTTTTGATCTATTGGTCGTGGAATCGTGAAAAGACCAATGTCCGTTGGAATCGACTCGGAAAAACGGTTCATTAATTCATTACATGGCCAATCTCGCTACTTTCGTTGAACAATTCAGTGCTGCCGAAGTTCTTGTCGTCGGGGATCTCATTCTTGATGACTACGTCTGGGGCAATGTCGACCGTATCTCCCCGGAAGCACCAGTCCCCGTTGTGTCTGTCACATCGAGGTCCCAAGCGCTTGGGGGCGCGGGAAACGTGTTCCATAACATCATTGCGCTTGGTGGCAAGGCACGGGTCTGTGGGATCATAGGAGACGACCAGCCTGGTCAACACCTTCGTCACGCGCTTGAAGCATGTTGTGTCCCTGATCAGCGAAAGGGTACACTTGGCCTCTGCACGGATCGTGCTCGACCCACAACGCAAAAGACGCGTGTTATCGCCAACAATCAACAAGTTGTCAGGGTTGATACGGAACAAGCGGGTGATCTCAACACAGAGGTGGAAACTCTTCTGCTGGAGCAGATTGCCGACGGCATTTCCCGAGCATCTTGTCTTGCAATCTCAGACTATGCGAAAGGCGTCGTGACAGCTTCTATCATGCGGGCTGTCGTCACTATGGCGGCGGAAAGGCGCATTCCAGTGATCGTCGATCCCAAAGTTGAGCACTTTTCACGTTACCATGGAGTGACCATGCTTACGCCCAACCAGCGAGAAGCGATGCTCGCAGCAGGGGTATGGCCTCCATTGACCACCAATCCCGAGCTCATTGAACAAGCAGGCCGTACCATTCAAACGCAGCAGCAATGTGACGCGCTACTCATCACACAAGGTGAGCACGGAATGAGCCTTTTTGAACGTGATCAAAAAACACGGCATATTCAAACCACCGCGAGGCCTGTATTCGATGTGACAGGGGCTGGAGATACGGTCCTTGCAACCCTCGCTCTCGCACTCTCAACAGGTGCATCGTTTTATGACGCCGCTGTCCTTTCCACTAGTGCCGCCGGAATTGTTGTGGGAAAAGTCGGCACATCAACGGTTTCACCACGCGAGTTATTGAAATCCCTGGCGACATGCGACAGCGAAACAGCCAAATAATGTCAGTGCTCGTAGTCATCCCAGCGAGGTTTGGATCCTCCCGTTTTCCAGGAAAACCTTTATCAACATTATGGGGAAAACCACTCATCCAAACCGTGTACAAGGCTGCCTCTCAGCACGCGAGCGTCGACCGTGTTATTGTGGCCACCGATAGCCTGAACATTGAGAAATGCGTCCAAGGATTCCACGGTGAGGTCGTTCTGACGGGATCTTCGGCTCGAACAGGCACCGATCGAGTAGCAGCGGTGGCGTCGCGCATTCCCGCCGAGGTCATTGTAAACATTCAGGGAGATGAAGTCCTTCTCGATCCACGATTGCTTGAGGACCTCATTGACCCATTTTTGCAGAGCCCCGCTCAGATGGGGACCTTACGTCGCCCCATGACCACGCTCGAGAACATTCATAATCCAAACGTGGTGAAGGTCATCGTCGACAGCACCGGCAAAGCACTGTATTTTTCGCGCAGTACTATCCCATTTCATCGAGACAACCAAAACCACGTATCTGTTTCATCCAATCACACTATCTATGAGCACGTCGGCGTATATATTTATCGACGACAAATGCTACGCGAGTTTGCTGCGATGCCTACGGGAATGCTTGAGGCCGCTGAAAGCCTGGAGCAACTCCGTGTCATGGAGGCCGGTATCACAATTCAGACTTGGGAAACCTCACATCCGTCAATCCGTATTGATACTCCTGATGATCTCGCCGCAGCAGAAGAGATGGCTCCGCTCTCAGCCATGACAACTCAGGATACGCGGTGACAAAGTTTATCTTCGTCACGGGCGGCGTTGTGTCCGCCTTAGGCAAGGGATTGGCATCCGCATCAATCGGGAACTTACTTTCCCACCGCGGATTGAAAATCTCCTTCCTCAAACTCGATCCGTACGTCAATGTGGATCCAGGAACCATGAACCCCTATCAACACGGGGAGGTGTATGTCACCGACGACGGGGCTGAAACCGACCTTGATCTAGGCCACTACGAACGCTTTACCTCCATGAATATGACTCGCCAAAACAACACCACGACCGGGCGAATCTATTTTAATGTCATCACCAAGGAACGCCGCGGTGATTACCTTGGCGACACCGTTCAAGTCATTCCTCACATCACAGACGAAATTAAAGAAACGATTCGACGAGCAGGCCACGATCTTGATGTCCTGATCGTAGAGATTGGGGGAACGATCGGCGATATCGAAAGTCTTCCGTTTCTGGAAGCGATTCGGCAAATTCCTTTTGATATCGGCCGGGAACACGTGATCTACATACACCTGACCCTAATCCCATACGTGAGTACCGCTGGAGAATTGAAGACGAAACCAACACAACACAGCGTCAATAAGCTTCGAGAAATCGGAATCCAACCCAACATCATTCTCTGCCGAACCGATAGGCCACTCCCGCTGTCTCTCAAGCAGAAAATTGCGCTATTTGGAAATGTCGATACCAACGCAGTCATGACAGCCATGGATGTGGATACCGTGTATGAGGTTCCTCTTTGCTTCTCGCAGGAGGGGTTGGACGAATTCATCGTTCATCACCTGAAACTCTCAGGGACAACGCCAGATCTCTCTGAATGGACTGCCATGGTCGAGAAAATTAAGAAGCCACCGCGCCACACAACCATCGCAGTTGTAGGGAAGTACGTGGAGTTGCATGATTCCTATAAGAGTCTTTTAGAAGCGTTGACGCACGGCGGCATCGCGAACCAAGCTCGCGTTGAGGTACGATGGCTTGAGACTGACGACATCGAACAGCGCGGTATTGCCGCTCTTACCACCGACGTCCAAGGCATTCTTATTCCAGGCGGATTTGGGTGGCGGGGAACAGAAGGGAAAATCGAAGCGATTCAATATGCGCGGGAACAACACATTCCGTTTCTTGGAATCTGCCTTGGCATGCAACTTGCCGTGATTGAGTTCGCGCGACACGTTGCCCACCTCGATGGGGCGAACAGCCAAGAATTTGATGATAAGACGCCGTTTCCAGTCATAGACCTCATGCCAGATCAAGAAGGCCGTGAAAAAGGTGGGACGATGCGCCTTGGAGCATACCCCTGCCAGATCCATACTGGCACGATGAGCCACGCCGCCTACCAAACCACAGAGTTCAGCGAACGTCACCGCCATCGCTATGAATTTAATAATGCATACCGGGAAACCCTCACCAGTCATGGACTGCTTCTCAGCGGGCTCTCGCCGGACGGACAGCTCGTCGAGATTATCGAACTGCAAAACCATCCTTGGTTTGTGGCGACACAATTTCACCCTGAATTTAATTCTCGACCAAGAAAACCGCATCCACTCTTTGTCTCATTTGTGGCCGCAGCACTCAACTACTCCGGAAACGCATAAAAACGTCGCGCAAGGTGGGTAATAGCGTTCGCATCAGTGGAGGGACCATCGGGAAGGCAAGCCCTCACGTTATTATCGCTGGCCCATGCGTTATTGAAGACGAGCCTCTGGTCATGGATATTGCCGCGACACTCAAGGAGATTACCGCCCAGCTTGGCTTTTCTTTTGTCTTTAAATCCTCGTACGACAAGGCCAACCGGACGTCGCTTGGATCATATCGTGGACCCGGCTTATTGCCTGGCCTCAAAATACTCGAACGGATCCGTAGTAAATTGAACGTCTCTATCCTGTCAGATGTGCATTCGATTGAAGAAATAAAACCGGCCGCCGACGTTCTCGACATCCTCCAGATTCCAGCGTTTCTTTGTCGTCAGACAGATCTCATCGTTGCCGCCGCACAAACGGGGAAAGGCGTCAATATCAAGAAAGGGCAGTTTCTCGCTCCCTGGGACATGAAATTTGCTGTTGAAAAAGTAACCGCACAAGGAAACCACAACGTCATCCTGACTGAGCGTGGAACGATGTTTGGGTATAACAATCTCGTTGTTGATATGCGCTCTCTTACGATCATGCGTACCTTTGGATATCCTGTGATATTTGATGCAACCCATAGCGTGCAGTTGCCGGGAGGAGGCCAGGGCATGTCATCCGGCCAACGCGAGTTCGTTGCGCCGTTGGCCTGTGCGGCCATCGCCGTAGGATGTGACGGGATCTTTATGGAAGTTCACCCAAACCCTGATGATGCTCCTTCGGATGGGCCCAATATGGTTCCACTTACAGAGGTCGGTACGCTGCTCACGCGTCTCAAAGCCATAGCCACAGCAACACGTGTCGAAGCCGAATGAGCATTGAGGAGGGGAAACGAGTCCTTACGATAGAGGCACACGCGATCCTTGCGCTCATCGCCCGTCTGGACACTCGATTTGCTGATGCCGTAGATCTTCTGTACCAATGTCAAGGAAAGATTGTTGTGATTGGGATGGGAAAATCTGGACTTATTGGCGCAAAACTGGCTTCAACCTTTGCCAGTACGGGAACTCCCGCATTTTTCTTGCACGCGGCAGAAGGAGTTCACGGTGATATCGGGATGATAGCCCATGATGACGTTGCACTCATCGTATCCAATAGCGGCGAGACGCCTGAGATTCTTCAGGTACTTGCGTCAATCAAACGGCTTGGCGTGCCTATTGTGACGCTAGTTGGCAATCCGCACTCGACGATTGCAAAGGAAAGTAATACAGTTCTAGATGTCTCAGTTGAAGAAGAGGCGTGTCCTCTCGGACTCGCGCCAACCGCAAGCACAACAGCCGCATTGGCGATGGGGGATTCGCTCGCCGTCGCGCTTTTGCGTAAACGTGGTTTTCAGGAGCATGATTTTGCGCATGTTCACCCCGGAGGAACGCTTGGCAAACGACTCCTGCTTCGCGTTTCAGACCTTGTCCATGAGGGGAAGGCGGTTCCGCGCGTTCAAGAACACACCTCGATGAAAGCTGTGATTCTTGAGATGACATCAAAAAAACTTGGTTTAACAACTGTGGATGATGGGGAAGGCCATTTGGTCGGAGTCATTACAGATGGTGATTTACGAAGGGGAATTGAACAACACTCTGACCTGCTATCTCTCAATGCGAAGACAATTATGTCAATACATCCGAGGACAATTCACAACGATGCACTTGCTGCGGGAGCCCTGCAGGTGATGGAACACCACGCCATCACTTCCTTAGTCGTCACCGATCACCAGCGAACCATAACGGGCATTCTGCATCTGCATGATATTTTGAAATCTGGGATTATATGATGACCAAAAATCCAATGGGTGCCGAAGCCTTGAATTTCCCAAACGCACTCACGCTCGCCCGCATCCTTTTAATTCCAGTATTCATTGTGAGCGTCGTGAGCCCTCTCGAATATGGCCTTCTTCTCGCGACAGTAATTTTCTTGACGGCATCGGCTACCGATGCTCTTGATGGCTACATCGCACGTCGTCGCGCGCAAGTCACAACCCTCGGACGCCTTCTGGACCCGGTTGCCGACAAGCTGTTGGTCATGGCAGCCTTGTTTCTACTGGTTGACATGGATCGTGTTGCCGCCTGGGTCGCAATTATCATTGTTGGACGAGAGTTTGCGGTCACAGCGCTTCGTGCACTTGCCGCAACCCACGGCCTGGTGATGGCGGCGGACACCACCGGAAAATATAAAATGATCCTCCAGACCGTGGCAATTGTTCTCTTGTTGCTGCAAGACGAGCCGATCACGTTTCTTGACCTGCACATGTGGGGATCCCTGTGCCTTTATGCATCCATGGTCCTCGCGTTAGTTTCGGGTGTGCAATACGCAGCGCAATTATGGAAACATCTGACTACCAGTCCTCACTAAGAAAACGAGAACCAGATGTGGCTTGACCTTGTTCAAGTTCTCTTCGCCTACCTGCTAGGGTCCATTCCCTTTGGATTGATCGCCTCGAAACTCACCACAGGAATTGACCCTCGGGCGCATGGAAGTGGGAATGTTGGATTCACCAATGTTCTTCGCGTCGTGGGAAAGAAAGCCGGCGCCTATGCTTTGGTTGGGGATGTTGGAAAGGGACTTGTTGCGACCGCAGCCATCCCAATCGCCTTCCCAGGACATGTTACGGAACCACGAAATCTCCTCCTGATTGGATTCGCCGTTGTCATCGGACATTGTTACTCTGTATTTCTTGGTTTTCAAGGTGGAAAAGGGGTCGCCACAGCGCTTGGGGCAATTCTCGGTATTGATCCAATTCTTGGGCTAGTACTATTGGGAGTCTGGCTGTTAGCCGTGGCTATCTGGAAATATGCAGCACTTGGAGCCCTTATTGGCTCGGGATTATTGCCCGTGATGATTACACTTTGGCACCCGAATGTTGATCGACTAGTCTTTGGTATTAGCATCGCTGTGTTGATATGGCTCCGCCACAGGGGAAACTTAGATCGACTCCTTGCAGGCACGGAACCCCATATTACGGCGAAGAGAGGATGAATGCCGCGGCTTTTATAGAGTGGATTTCTAGTGTCTATTTGTAACATAATATACCTTATCCGACGTTAGTGCTGTACAATAACACGAGGTTTCGTAGACCACAGATCGATTCAAGCCACTACTTCCAACCAAATGAGCGTGAAAGTCTGAGAATAACTAGGCCGCCCGCGAGAAGAAACAACAAAACCCGATGACCATAAGATCATCGGGCTTTGTTGTAACCCGGCAACGTACTACTTTCCCACAGCCTCACAGCTGCAGTATCATCGTCCCTGAAAGGCTTAACTTCCGTGTTCGGGATGGGAACGGGTGTTTCCCTTTCGGTATGTGCCACCGGATAAGCGTAAGAAGCATACCCTGTCAGAAGCAAATGAGAATCTAAAACGCACGGCCGATTAGTACTGGTTAGCTTCAGATCTTACGACCCTTCCACCTCCAGCCTATCAAACTGGTGGTCTACCAGAGGCCTTGAGGGAGGGTTAAACCCTCCGGGAGATCTTATCTTGAGGACGGCTTCCCGCTTAGATGCTTTCAGCGGTTATCCGAACCAGACGTAGCTACCCGGCGCTGCCGCTGGCGCGACAACCGGCACACCAGAGGTCTGTCCATCCCAGTCCTCTCGTACTAGGGACGGCACCTCTCAAATCTCCAACGCCCACGACAGATAGGGACCGAACTGTCTCACGACGTTCTGAACCCAGCTCGCGTACCGCTTTAATTGGCGAACAGCCAAACCCTTGGGACCGGCTTCAGCCCCAGGATGCGATGAGCCGACATCGAGGTGCCAAACCTCCCCGTCGATATGAACTCTTGGGGGAGATCAGCCTGTTATCCCCGGCGTACCTTTTATCCGATGAGCGATGGCCCTTCCACACAGAACCACCGGATCACTAAGCCCGACTTTCGTCCCTGCTCGACCTGTCAGTCTTGCAGTGAAGCTCCCTTTTGCCTTTACACTCTACGGCTGATTGCCGACCAGCCTGAGGAAACCTTTGGGCGCCTCCGTTACATTTTGGGAGGCGACCGCCCCAGTCAAACTACCCACCAGGCACTGTTCCTGCTCCAGATGATGGAGCTAGGTTAGAATAGCAGACATGCAAGGGTGGTATTTCAAGATTGACTCCACCGCAGCTAGCGCCACAGCTTCACAGTCTCCCACCTATCCTACACATACCTGCCCACAACTCAATGCCAAGCTGTAGTAAAGGTGCACGGGGTCTTTCCGTCTAGTCGCGGGTACCCGGCATCTTCACCGGGTCTTCAAGTTCGCTGAGTTACTCGCTGAGACAGCGCTCCAGTCGTTATGCCATTCATGCAGGTCGGAACTTACCCGACAAGGAATTTCGCTACCTTAGGACCGTTATAGTTACGGCCGCCGTTTACTGGGGCTTCGATTCAAAGCTTCGCCTTGCGGCTAACCTCTCCTGTTAACCTTCCAGCACCGGGCAGGCATCAGACCCTATACGTCGTCTTACGACTTTGCAGAGTCCTGTGTTTTTGATAAACAGTCGCCAGAGCCACTTTACTGCGACCTCCTTCGGCTTCGGATGCGAGACCCGTCACCTAATGGAGGCACCCCTTCTTCCGAAGTTACGGGGCTAATTTGCAGAGTTCCTTAGCGAGTATTCTCTCACGCGCCTTAGTATACTCTACCTACCTACCTGTGTCGGTTTGCGGTACGGTCACCCTGGTTACTCGCTACGAGGCTTTTCTTGGCAGCGTGGTACGGCCCGTTTATGGCCTGACGGCCTCCCCATAACCCCTCGGAGTACTGAGTGTCCGGATTTGCCTAGACACTCCTCCTACAGGCTTGGACCGGGATATCCAACACCCGGCGGTGCCTTCCCTTCTGCGTCCCCCCTTCACTGTTAACGCAACCCTGGTGGTACAGGAATATTGACCTGTTTCCCATTACCTACACCTTTCGGTCTCGGCTTAGGGACCGACTAACCCTGAGATGACGAACATAGCCCAGGAAACCTTAGGTTTTCGGCGAAGACGATTCTCACGTCTTTTATCGCTACTTATGCCGGCATCATCACTTCTCTAAAATCCAGCTATTCTTGTCGATTAACCTTCACCTTTTAGAGAATGCTCCCCTACCAATTTCATTCAATCAAAGATCGAATAAAAGTCCGTAGCTTCGGTGATAGATTTGAGCCCCGTTGAATTTTCGGCGCGGAATCGCTTGACCAGTGAGCTATTACGCTTTCTTTAAAGGATGGCTGCTTCTAAGCCAACTTCCTGGCTGTTAGTGCAATTCTACAACCTTCTCCACTTAACCTATTCTTAGGGACCTTAGCTGACGGTCTGGACTGTTTTCCTCTCGACCACGGACCTTAGCGCCCGTAGTCTGACTCCCTTCTATCCAGTAACGGCATTCGGAGTTTGGTTGGGTTCAGTAGCGCGCTAACGCCCCTAGCCCATCCAGTGCTCTACCTCCGTCACGGTTCAGAAGAGGCTAGCCCTCAAGCTATTTCGGGGAGAACCAGCTATCACGAGGTTTGATTAGCCTTTCACTCCCACTCACAGCTCATCCGAGCCTTTTGCAACAGACATCGGTTCGGCCCTCCATTTCGGGTTAACGAAATTTCAGCCTGGCCATGAGTAGATCACCTCGCTTCGGGTCTATATAAAGCAACTTGTCGCCCATTTAAGACTCGCTTTCGCTGCGGCTCCATCTCGTCGATTTAACCTTGCTGCTCCATATAACTCGCCGGCTCATTAAACAAAAGGCACACAGTCAGGCCTCCTTCGGTAACCGAAGTATTGCCCTCCTGCAGCTTGTAGGTGTACGGTTTCAGGTTCTATTTCACTCCCCTCACCGGGGTTCTTTTCACCTTTCCCTCACGGTACTTGTTCACTATCGGTCATCAGGGAATATTTAGCCTTGGAAGGTGGTCCTCCCAGATTCCCACAGGGTTTCTCGTGTCCCGTGGTACTCAGGACATTTTCCCAAAGAGCTAAACACGTTTTATTTACAGGGCTTTCACCTTCTTTGGCCGATGATTCCAAATCGTTCAACTACGTGTTTAGTTTGTGACTCTTCGGCAATGCCTTACCATCGCCTGGAAAACGCCTACAACCCCACATGTACAACGCGTAAGGGCTATCACATACACATGGTTTGGGCTGATCCCAGTTCGCTCGCCGCTACTACGGGAATCGCAATTGCTTTCTCTTCCTTCAGGTACTGAGATGTTTCACTTCCCTGAGTTCGCTTTGACAACCTATATATTCAGTTGCCAATGCCAGAGCATTCCCTCTGGCGGGTTTCCCCATTCGGGCATCCTCGGATCACAACCTGCTGGCGGCTCCCCGAGGCTTATCGCAGCTAACCACGCCCTTCATCGCTTCCTGATACCAAGGCATCCACCGTACACCCTTGATTCTTTAGATCTCATTTGCTTCTGACACAATATGCTTCTCTTCTGCGACTTCTCTCTATTCAGTTGTCAAAGAACCAGGCAATCGTGGCTGCCGTCACTACAATCAAACACGTAACGGATTTTTGCCACATTCTATGGAGCTGAGCGGGTTCGAACCGCCGACCCCCTGCGTGCAAGGCAGGTGCTCTCCCAGCTGAGCTACAGCCCCGGAATTCCGGTGCGCCTTACCTCACCAACGTTCCCTAAGCCTCCATCTGCAACACAATGCTGGTGGGCCTAGGTAGGATCGAACTACCGACCTCACGCTTATCAGGCGTGCGCT
>DTRN01000150.1 GCA_012965905.1 Nitrospirales bacterium
ACATCAACGCGCTCAGGTCCGTCACGTAAATCCACCACAGAGGTTTTCACGGAATGTCCAGAATCGTCGGCATTGATCTCGGCACCACAAACTCCCTCGTCGCCTACATGGAGGGAGATCAGCCGCGGGTTATCCCCAACGCCGAAGGGCGGGTGATCGTCCCATCTATCGTCTCATTTTTAGAAACCGGATACGTCGTCGGCGACTCGGCTAAAGAACAGCTCATCACCAATGCCGAAAAAACGGTATATTCGATTAAGCGCTTCATGGGGCTTGGA
Source organism: Nitrospirales bacterium (assembly GCA_012965905.1). Classification (GTDB taxonomy): domain Bacteria; phylum Nitrospirota; class Nitrospiria; order Nitrospirales; family UBA2166; genus UBA2166. The sequence goes on from DTRN01000150.1 coordinate 279, forward strand.
CTCCAAGACTTACGCCATGAATTGCAATACTTCCCCTACACGCTGGCCGAGCAAAACAGCGTCGTGACGGTTCAAATTGGAAGCAACGAATTTACGCCTCCTGAAATTTCCGCCATGATCCTGAAAGAACTGAAAAAACGTGCGGAGACCTTTCTTGGAGAACCAATCACCCAGGCCGTCATCACTGTTCCGGCATATTTTAACGATGCACAACGGCAAGCTACCAAAGACGCGGGCCGCATTGCCGGGCTGCACGTCGCGCGAATCGTCAACGAGCCGACCGCCGCTTCCCTCGCGCACGGATTGCAACACAAACAACAGGGATTGATTGCGGTGTACGATCTCGGTGGCGGTACCTTCGATATTTCGATCTTGAAACTCAAAGACGGGATCTTTGAGGTCCTTGCGACTAATGGCAACACCCATTTGGGTGGTGATGATTTCGACCGACAGATTGTTCAGCTCATGGCCAAGGAAATTCAAAATCAATTCGAACTCGACGTTACCCAACATGTCGCCTTGATTCAAAACATGCGCATCGCCGCCGAAGCCGCAAAATGTCATCTTACGTCCGATGAGACGACATTGATTGCGCTTCCCCTTCCCGAAGAAAAAGGAACCTACACACGCGATCTGAACCGGACTGATTTCGAAGCCCTGATCAAAGAACTAGTGACGGACACGGTCGTGCGTTGTCACTTCGCGCTCAGCGACGCAGGTCTCAGCGCATCAGAGATCGACAACGTTATCATGGTGGGAGGTGCAACCCGTACTCCCCTCGTCCGACAGATGATCGAAAAAGCGTTTAAGCGCGTGCCCCACACCGACATCAACCCCGACGAAGTGGTCGCCTTAGGAGCGGCAGTTCAGGGAGGAATTCTCGCCGGTGGAGTGCAAGACATGCTGTTACTGGATGTCACTCCCCTCTCGCTTGGTATTGAGGGCCTTGGTGGAACCGTCAACTCGCTCATTCGACGCAATACCACCATTCCAACCCAAGCGAAAGAAGTATATACGACCTCAGCCGACAACCAGACCGCCGTCGTCATCCATGTTCTGCAGGGCGAACGTGAACTTGCGAAAGACAATCGATCCCTCGCCCAATTTAATCTGCCATTGCCTCCCGCCCCGGCCGGGTTTCCGCGAATTGAAGTCAATTTCATGATCGATGCCAACGGCATTCTCAAAGTCGCAGCACGCGATCTTCAGACTGGCCAATCCCAATCCGTTGACGTAAAGCCGTCCTATGGCCTGACTGACGACGCCGTCGAAGGCATGATTCAAGATTCAATTAAGTTTGCGGAAGCGGACGTGGCGGAACGTCTCGCCATCGAAGCCAGAAATGAAATGGACGCACTCGAAAAGGCGACGGTGAAAATTTTGGCTGAAGAGAAAGGCGTGCTGGAAGAAAGCGAATGCAATCAGATAGAGCAAGCCCTAAAAGTTCTCAGAGACACCCGAGGCCAATCCGACCATCGCGTGCTGCGAAAAGCCATTGACGAACTCAACAGCGCCGCCAAGCATCTTGCCGAAGTCGCCATGGATCATCAACTCAAAGCGGCACTAGAAAACAAGAAAGTTTCTGAAGTCATTTCGTAATCCCCCCTTGAAAAATTTGGAATTTGCTGCGAAGCTATCCGTCCAACTCACTGTAGGAGGAGGAATATGGCTGCACTCACCTGGCACAACTTCGAAGACATCGCACTTGCACTCATGGAACAATTCCCACATATCGATCCCTTGACGGTCCGCTTCACCGACCTGCACCAATGGGTCACCGAACTCTCCGACTTCAAAGATGATCCTGACCACTCCAACGAAGGAATCCTCGAAGCCATCCAGATGGCGTGGTTCGAAGAATGGAAAGACTTACCTGGAGCTGAGGGGGCGTGAGAGTTAGCGGCCGGCCTTGGAGTGAAAAAAGTCTTCGTATCTCAAAGTCTCGTCGAAGTGGAGTCGCTCAAGGAGATTCTT
>DTRN01000151.1:0-7729 GCA_012965905.1 Nitrospirales bacterium
CGCCGCAGACCTCAGCGCAGACTTTACCCAAACCTTGCTGATTGAAGGCTTCGAGACCCCCATGCAGTCATCCGGGCGAATCTCAATCAAAAAACCAGGCCGTTTGTATTGGGAGTATCGTGATCCCCAGGCAGAACACATCTATGTCAATGGGGATCGAGTTGTGTTCTATACTCCAGCGCACAATCAAGTGATCCAGGCGACGCTTTCTCGACTTGCGGAATCGCGCGCACCTCTCCATCTCTTGCAGGGCGCAACGCGGCTTCGAGAACACTTCGAGCTTGAGCAGGTCGAACCTGGAGATGCACAGGACAACGATAGGTTACAGTGGCTAGGTCTCAGGCCAAAAGAGGATGGAGGAGTAGAGTCGAGACGGCGCATCGTGATTGGCGTCGATTCCAAAAACCACTACATTCGAACCGTGGGCATGCATGAACTTAATGGGAACGTGACCACCATTCATTTCTCGAACATCACAGCAAACTCAAATCTTCCGGATTCGCTCTTTCATTGTGATATGCCAACGGACGTAGAAATCATTCAGGATCTACCCTGACTATGATTCGAACCGTTGCATGCATCGTTGCAATATCAGCATTGCTCACGTTGACCGTGGGATGCGCAACCGGCCCGATCTCGCTCGGGGTGACAGCCGCAGGGGATGTCTTCTTTGGACTGTTCGGTTTAGACTCATTCAGGAAGAGTCATGCCGATGATACCTTTCTGATCGAAAAGGCGGTGGTCCTCGAGGCCGCCCTTCACGCCTTTGACGTGATGACGCTTCAAATCGAAGAAACGACCGAAGAGGACGACACGACAATCATCACTGGCGTATCGCAGTCATCCAAGGCGCCCATGAAGTTCTCCACGAGCATCCGTGAGATTTCCTCAACAGTGACCAACGTCTCGATTAGAGCGGGAAGAGGTCTCTTGAAACCTGATCACAGTACCGCGGAAGAAATCATGAATCAGCTGGTCCTCCGTCTCGAGAAAGCCACATCGGCATCACGCTTGCCGGAGGGTCCGACACCGGTTGCCACTCCCGAGCCTAAACCATCGCCGGAGCCGAAAACACTGATATCGGAACAGGCTCAGGTGACACATCCAACAGTAAAACCATCTCCATACGTCGTCCAAGTCGGGTCATATCAAACCAAGGCCAATGCCGATCGGCATGTGGTAGAGCTGCGGGACAAGAAGAGCCAGGCATACGCCGTCCCATTTGACTTGGCTGACCGAGGACGGTGGCATCGGGTACTCATTCAGCGTTTTGCAACAGAGGAAGAGGCCGGACGTTTTTCGGGAAAAATCATGGCTGATGGGCTCGTCGACCTGGCGTTTCCAATATTGCTTCCCTTCGCCGTGGAAGCAGGCACAAAAAAACACGCGCACGATGCATCTTCCGTCGAGACCCGCCTGAGAAACGAAGGATTTTCACCATATGTGCTCCACGTTCCGAATGCCGGTGTGGACGACCAGAAATATCGAATCTTAGTCGGAGCCTACGAAACCCCAGCTGCCGCGGCGACACTGTCCAAAACATTGTTGGCTGCGAGAATCCCCAACCAAATTGTCACTCCGTAACAGGATGCTGACCTACTGACTCAACCAATGTCGCTGTCGCGCATAGGCCACGGCGTCCATCCGCTTATGGACGGAGAGTTTTTCCAACAGGTGATGGACGTGGTTTTTGGCCGTTTGGGTCTCGATATTCAGGCGCCCCGCGATCTCCTTATTGCTCAAGCCTTCGGCGAGCAACTCGATCACCTCAAACTCTCTGGCTGTTAACTGCGCGTCTTCCCGCCAATTCAGCCATTTTTCATCGGCAAAATATCGTATTCGTGAAAACAGAAACGCCGCAAATCGATCCGAGCACCATGCGTTCCCTGCCGCAACCGCGGTGACGATATGCACGAGATCATCGACCGACGCATTAGTTGGAATGTAGCCTGCCGCGCCAGATTCAAGGCAGGGGGATGATGTTGCGTTCGTGATCCGGTACCCCGGATCCAGATAGTCTTCACAGGGCACGATCCTGACGAAAGCGTTGAAAGTAGAGGGAGGTCGTCGCGGTTGAACAGTTTGTAATCCAGCAGCAGCACATCGATCGATGCCTTTTCTTTCAATGCGCCGATCTCCTCCCAACGATCTGATACGCCCGCAAGCGATACATGAGACTCTGTACTCTCACGTGCGGCCAATAACTTCACCAGCCCGTCACGGAATAGTCGATCTTCCGAGAAGATCGCTATGCGAATGCTATCCGTCATGTCACCGATCCTTCGCGTCGCAAAGGAGTTCTTGGTAATCCTGCGGCCGACGATCTCCAAATAAATCGTTTCGAGACGTGACCGTTTTATCTCTCGCTCGTTCCAGATCGATGGATACCACATCCACATGGGATTCTGCAGCAGGTGCGCTTGAAAGGATTTTGCCTCTCGCCTCAACGATCAACGAATTGCCCGTAAAGGTTAAGGATCCTTCAGTACCAATACGATTCGCCGTCACGATAAACACGCGGTTGGTGACTGCATGAAACGGAATACCTTGCTGAGCCAGCCTCGGAAGGATCAGATTTGATGGATGGCAAATGATGTCCGCACCCTTCAACGCAAGAATTTTCCACACCTCCGCAAAAAACCAGTCATAACACACAAGGAGGCCGAGGGTCGCGTTCTTTCGTTGAAAGACAGGGAGGCCGGCGTCACCGGGACAGAAGAAGTCCTTCTCGTTCATGAAGAGGTGCATTTTTCGATACCGTCCCACATACCCCTCCGGCCCAATCAGCACGGCTGAGTTGTACAACGTGTCTCCAGATCGCTCGTTAAACCCGGTCACGATATCCAAACCGTGCTCACGGCATTGGGCATGGAGGAAAGAAAGAAACCGGCTATTTTCAATCGGTTCTGAACTGTCGAATGCCTCTTCCTTTGAAGAAAAATTGTACCCAGAGTTGCAAAGTTCAGGGAGCACAACAAGATCAGAGTTGCCGCACGCAGAGAGCAGTGCTTCAAGGCGGGAGATGGTCTCATTCAAATTACACAAGGCAGGCGAGAACTGAACGTACGCTACCTTCATATTTTTTCCTCCGGCTGACTCGATACTCGGCAGTGGGTTCATCAGACCCAGTACTTAATGTGGTTATCCCTGGATCTAAATTGAACCCACCGGTCTATTGTTCACCTTGTGTTCGTATTTTACGCTAACTCCATACTGAGTGGGTGCTTTTTCGAGACCACGTTCGAGAAGAGAGCGATGGAGGTGCTGATGCATCGGTCCCCTTCTGGATGATCCATGTTCTCGTCCGTGAAGACATCGTTCCTGCATTCTCGCGGTTGCGTTCGCCGATGCATCTCGACTCGGCTATTGCAGACGATTTGCCCGACCAGATCATCACTAATGTCGTTGGAGTGCAACGGGTTCTCGGTTTGGTGCGTCCCCATCATACCTCGTACTCCTGAGGACCAACATGATTATGTGTCGCGCGATTGGGGAAAAAACAAACGAAGTCTAGGAGGAGAAATGGGACCGACGAAAGCTCTTCTCAAGGATAATGCGATCTACGAGGCAACGAGAGGAACGCTTTTGAAAGATGGGTTTGCGAATCACGATGAGGTCACACATTACGTGAATCATCATTACGTGGTGCTCCCGGTGCACGACAATCATGGCTCGCCCACTGTTTCGAGCAATACAAGGACAATCGCTTGTTTCGACCGGACCAGATTTACGAAGGCCAACGGGGGCGCCCCTACGTAGCGATTCGAGATCGGACCACGAGGGCATCGTGAGTGATGTATGAACAGACCTAATCATGACGGGTATTCACGCGCCGAATGGCGACCACTCGACCAATCAGATTCTCAGGTAGGTCACTGGGAGGGGAAACCAATTGGACGCGTGGACCAACGCCTTGAACCAGTCGAAGCCCCTCAGCGGTGCGGACAACTCCTTTGACGCGAAGCACGGTGAGTTGCTGTAACTGTGCCATGAGTTCATCTTGCGAGATGCCGCTTTCGATCACAATCTCTTCTGCCTCAAATGATTCGTGTGTGTGGGGAGGCATATCCAGCTCTCTTCGGGTTTTCGGTCTCTCGACGCCGGTAGGTTGCGGCGGGAATAAAATTGAGGGATCAACTTGGCTATTGACGCTATGAATGATCGGGGTTCCGGGCGCCATCTCCTCAAGCATTGATTCTAAACGACCAACCGATTCCTTCCCGACTAAGTCCATTTTGTTGAGCACCAACAGATCGGCCGAGGAGATTTGTTGCTCTGCCGTGCCTTCGACATCCCGGCCTTCTGCAAGCTGTTCGGCGTTCACGACCACGATGGCTAACGCTTCTCCCACCCATTGGGTGATGGGGTCCCGCCAAAAGGTGACCAGGGTTTCAAAGGGAAGGGCGACGCCGGAGGTTTCAACGATCATGCGATCTGGTTTGTGGCGTTCCCATAGATCATGAAGCGTGGTAAGCAGCTCACCCGACAACTGGCAACAGACGCATCCGCCTTCGAGCTCAACGTAGCGACCGTCTCCGCCTTGACCAAACAGTGCTTGGTCGATGCCTAATTCGCCAAATTCGTTGGACACCACGGCTAGGCGGTGGCCACTCTTTTGGGCATCTTCCAGGAGATTCCGAATCAGGGTTGTTTTTCCTGCGCCTAGAAACCCTGAGACAACCAGTGCTGGAATGCCTATCGATAATGATTCGTTCAAGGACAGGTACCTTTCTTTTTAAGAGCACATTTCATTGTGTATCAACAGGATTGATTGTATCCCACCATATTGCTGGTGTCTCCAATCGCTTGCGAGAATCTATGTTATTGTTTGGCATGGTTGAACGGTATCGTCGCGGCAAAGGGAAAGCCCCACTACTTGGCAGTCATCAAAAATGCTGGTTGTGGGGCCGGAATGTGGTTCTGGAAACCCTTCGTGGCAGGCGTTGGCCGGTGCTGGAATTGTATTGTTCGGATCAACTCCCACAGGAAGAATTGGACGTGGTTCACGCGTTGGCGGAACAAAACGCGACGTCGGTACGTGTGGAGCCGGGTGCATCGCTTCGCAAACGGTGCCATTCGGCTGAGCATCAGGGCTACCTGGCGAAAATGCCGGATTTTCCCTATGTGGACCCGCTGGCACTTCTGGATCAGCTCATCGAGAAGAAGAAATGCCCACTCCTCGTTATCTGTGACGCGATTCAGGACCCCTTCAACCTCGGAGCGTTAATTCGTTCTGCTGAGGTGTTTGGGGTTGACGGCATTTTCATTGCCGTGAAATATCAAGTAGGCGTGACTAGTCTTGTCGCGCGAAGTTCTGCTGGTGCCGTGAGCCACGTTCCAATCGCGCGCGCTGAGAATCTTGAAGACATCATTGCCGAGGTGAGGGGTCGCGGAATCCAAGTGCTGGGAACGAGTGATGCCTCTGGAATTCCGGTGTTCGAGTGTGATCTCAAAAAACCGACAGCGATGATTATTGGCAATGAAGGGGCTGGAATACGGGATGCGTTACGCGATCGTAGCGATCATCTGATTCACATTCCACAACATGGTAGGATCGCATCGCTCAACGCGGCGGTATCAGCGGGAATTTTGTTCTATGAAGCGCGGCGTCAACGAACGAGGGCATGAGACATTTCCGGCAGGTCAAATGATGCTCAAAATGGTGTCCAGCAAGGCCGAAGCGAGCAGCGAAGCGAGAACGAAGCTGGTGCCATTTTTCAGCGGCCTGCTAGCCTTGGGCGGGGGTCGGCAGCTTAAAGCGGATGAGATCGACGAGCCGACCGGCTTGTTGCACTAAGGTCTCTGATTCGAGGAGAAACTGTTTCTCATCGGGGCTAAAGTCTAAGCCTGCCGACAAACTATTCACCAATACCCGATCACTCATTTTCCCTGATGAGATAAGTTGATACTGGTCGTCAGCTTTCTGCGAGAGGAGATACTCTTTTGCCGCGTCTGCGAGGTGAACGAGCAATGGGGAATCCAAGGTCTCGGACTTGTCTTCCGGGAGAAGAGAAAGTTTCACCTGCCGATAGCTGGTCGAAACTTCTTGTTCCTCGTACACACAACGGCGCAGGCCTTGCAGCACAATGTTGTATCGCCCGTCCGACATTTTCTTCACGCTGACCATCCGGCCGACCGTGCCTTGCGCGAAAATCTGTGGCGACTCCTCATAATGATCCTCCCAGCCATCCTTCAACAAGGCCATGCCGAGACATCGGCCTCGTGATGACGCATCATGCACCATCTCGCGATAGCGAGGTTCGAAAACATGCAGTGGCAAATAGGTGTGTGGGAACAACACTACATTGGGTAACGGGAAGATGGGAACGACGGATGGAATGGGGAACGGGGATTCTTGAGACGCCGAAGGGCCAGGTGACATATACTAAGAATAGCGAAGAGTTTTTGATGATGTCAAAACTAATAATCCGTATGACGAAAGGGATAATCAATGAGAACGTGGAAAGGCATGTGTTTGACCCTGTTAACCTCAATGGCATTTGGAATTCCGTCAGTGGTATTGGCTCATGAACCGCATGTGTGTCCTGAGGGATTTCCTGATGTCCCAGCTTTGTCCGGACATGTAAACCAATCCGACATTGATAGCGGAGGATTGACTTTCAATGACATCGTGAAGGCCGGTAAGGTTTTATTTCACACCATGTTCAATGTCTGTGATGGCCAAGGGCGCCCCGCTGCAACTGGCGATGGGCAGAAACGAGAACCTGCCGCGCTGAATTTTCTTCGCACCTCCGGGCCTGACACCTATGCGTGCGCGGGATGCCATACGATTCCTCGAACCGGTGGGGCCGGTGATGTGGTGGCCAACGTCTTCTTGGGTGCTGGATTCGTCGATCCCGTGATTTATTCCATTGCCGCAAAATTCAGCAATGAGAGGAATACGCCCAGTCTTTTTGGCATGGGACCTGTCGAGATGCTTGCCGTCGAAATGTCGGCAGATTTACAAGCTCAAGCCAAGGAGGTAGGAGATGGCATCCATACGCTTACGACAAACGGTGTCAATTTTGGGGTAACGATCGCGGCTGGAAAGGTTGTGGCGAGCAAAGGGGTGGATACGGATTTGCTGATTAAGCCCATTACCGCAGGCGGCATTCTTCCGGGAATTCGTCAGCTTACACGCATCGGCTATAACCTGCATCATGGCATGCAGGCCGATGAGATGTTCGCAGACGATGCAGATTTTGATAAGGACGGCGTCCCTCATGAACTGACGATTGGTGATATCACCGCGTCGACAGTCTATCAGGCACAACTAGGCACTCCGGGAAGATTGTTGCCAACAACATCTGAAGAGCGCCGTCTGATTCAACAAGGAGAAAAGCTGTTCAAAAAGGCAAACTGCACGTCGTGCCATATTCCCGTATTGCACCTGAAAAGCCCCAGGTATACCGATTCGCGCAAAGGGTTCTCGTTCGATATGACGAAAGATGGTGAAGGCCCGCACTTAGAAGCGGATGGGAGTGGCGGCGCCATCGTGCGAGTCTACTCAGACTTAAAGCGGCATAATATGTGTGATGATCCCGGGATTCCCAATCCAGTGCGGACCTATTGCAATGAGCAGATTGCACAGGGAAGGCCAGACCAAGACGGGCGGCCAGGGCAGGAATTTTTCTTAACTCACCGACTCTGGGATGTCGGCAATACCGCCATGTATGGTCATCGCGGCGACTTGACGACAATTACAGATGCCATTCTTGCGCACGGCGGC
>DTRN01000151.1:7757-8286 GCA_012965905.1 Nitrospirales bacterium
AATGGGGTCGAAGCAACAAGCAAGCGTCGTAAAATTTCTCAAAACGCTACAGATTCTTCCGGCAGGATCTGAACGGGTGGTTACGGAGAACTAGCAGGCATTGCACATTTCAAAGGATCTTCAGCACATTCTCCGGCGGCCGCCCAAGTGTGGCCTTAGCGCCGTGAATCACGATTGGGCGCTCGATGAGGATTGGATTCTGAACCATCAGCGCGATCCACTCCTTGCGGCTTCGTGAATCGCTCGTTTTGAGACCAAGCTCTTTAAACGCGGCCTCCTTGGTTCGCATCACTTCTTGGGGCTCTCGTCCGAGTGTGTTCAGGATCTCGTCGAGTTCTTTTTCAGTTGGGGGAGTCTTCAAATACTCGACAATGTCCGGAGTAATACCTTTCTCCTGTAGCAGCGCCAAGGTCTGACGACTCTTTCCGCATTTCGGGTTGTGGTAGATTCTTGTTTTAGTCATTGGCACTCTCCTGTCATGTGCTGGTCCTCATGATGGCACGATCATATCTTTTTCATCCATCCTTGT
>DTRN01000152.1 GCA_012965905.1 Nitrospirales bacterium
CTTTCCATCTTGAAGACAGCAGCGAGCCCGTCTCCAATGTCTACAGCCCCCGCGTTTTCTCCTGGCGCTTGAAGTACATGCGGTCCACCGGTGGGAAGTCGCTTGAGATATCGCTTGGAACTTTTATAGCTACAATGTTCACTCCACATCACCGAGAACATGCCCACTTCAAGTTCATTGGGCGCTCGGCCGAGCAATTCACGTATCCGACTCTCTTCCTGTGTCGTCAATGTGGACTGAGCCATACGCGATTATCCCATACCACCCACTTTAGGACCACCAAAACATTGCAACGCTATCACGGATGAATTACGCCACGGTGGTCAACGCATCAATCATTGACGCGAAGAGAATTTTCCCGTCCTCATTCCCGAGGATGGCATCCGCACACCGTTCGGGATGGGGCATCATACCAAGGACGTTGCGTTCCCGATTGCAGATGCCGGCGATGTGATCGCGGGATCCATTGGGATTGTACTCGGAGGCCAGTTCTCCGTGTGCAGAGGTATAACGAAACACCACCTGCCGATGTTCATGAAGCAAAGCGAGGGTTGCATCATCGGCAAAATAGTTTCCTTCGCCATGTGCGATCGGGATGGTGAGCACTTGTCCGGTTGCACAACGATTGGTGAAAGGCGTTTCAGTGTTTTCAGTTCGAATATGCACGTCTCGACAGACGAAATGGAGTGCCGTATTGCGGATCATGGCGCCCGGGAGCAGCCCCATCTCAAGAAGAATCTGGAATCCATTACAAATGCCTAACACCAGCCCGCCTCGTTCTGCAAAATCAGCAACCGCCCTCATAATGGGCGAACACCGAGCAATCGCACCGGCACGTAAATAATCTCCATAGGAGAATCCACCGGGCAGAATCACCGCATCGATTCCGTCTAACGACGTGGTCTTGTGCCACACCAAGTCTACGTTCTGACCAAGCACACGACTGAGCACATCATAACAATCGTGATCGCAATTGGATCCAGGAAACACAACGATGCCAAATGTCATGACTGGTGTCCTTCAGGAAGAGGAGAGAATCTCAATGCGATAGTCCTCAATGACCGGATTAGTAAGCAGACGTTCACACATAGCAAATACATCTTTGGTTACTTCATCCTCGGTCCGCCCCGTAAGGTCTAGTTCGACGGTCCGCCCAACGCGAACACCGGCAACCGCTTCAAACCCGAGGGATTTCAGCGCCTGACAAATCGCACTCCCCTGCGGATCGACAACACCGGATTTGAGCGTGATATGCACCCTCGCGGTAATTGACGTATCACTCATCCCGACGTCTTCGCCACTCGCTGACTTTTTGACAGCCCGTCAAGAATCCCATTCACAAACCCTCCGGATTCATCATCCCCAAACTGTTTTGCAATCTCGATCGCCTCGTTAATGGTGACCGCAGAGGGAATATCCTCAAGATAGAGGAGTTCAAAGACCGCGATTCGCAGCACGTTTCGATCGACGACGGACAGACGATCCATGGCCCAATGGTGCGCATGCTTCGAGATTGCGGCATCAATGGAATCACGATGTTGAATGACGCCCTCGACCAAGGTCTTCGCGAAATCGATTGCTGCAGGCTCGGTATCCTGGTCGTTCCAACTGTCCCATGGTTGAGTAAGTTGTCTCTGTTGGAGATTCCACTGGTAGAGGGCCTGAAGAGCTAATGTTCTTGCGGTACGTCGTCTTCCCATACGTCCACCCGTTGTTACGGAAGCGTCGCCCACAGGCGGGCCATTTCAACAGCAGCAACCCCTGCCTCAAATCCTTTGTTCCGACCACCAATCACGGATCGCTCATTCGCTTGATCGACCGTATCGGTCGTCACTACCCCAAAAATGACTGGGATCGTACACTCCAGCGCCACCTGCCCGATTCCACGCGCCACCTCCGCACTGATGTATTCGAAATGTGGCGTTTCGCCCCGAATGACTGCGCCTAAACAAATCACCGCATGATACTTCCCCGACTGTGCCAACCGCTGAGCGACAACTGGAATCTCAAACGCCCCAGGCACCCTGACCACAGTGGTCTGGTCTTCGGGAACACCCGCTTGTACGAGTGCATCTATTGCACCCGTCAAAAGACGCGATGTCACCGACGGGTTAAACATGCTGAGGACGACCACGAAATGAAAATCCTCGCCTTGGATGGTATCGTCCATTGATTGAGGAAGGAGAATTCGTGAATCGGAAATTACACTCGATGAAGCAGATGCC
>DTRN01000153.1 GCA_012965905.1 Nitrospirales bacterium
AACCCTGTGTGTGTCTGTGAATGATCAGGTGGTACATGGTATTCCATCGCGACGCCCTCTGGAAGAAGGTGACATCGTGGGCCTCGATTTGGGTGCGATCATCGACGGTTTTTACGGTGATGCAGCCGTGACCGTGGCTGTGGGCATGATTGCTGAGGATGTGCAGCGTCTGATGTCGATTACGGAAGAAGCTTTGCATCGTGGGATTGCGAAGGCTGTGGTGGGAAACCGTTTGTCTGATATTTCTCACGCGATTCAAACGTATGTCGAAGATGCCGGATTTTCGGTGGTAAGAGAATTTGTTGGTCATGGTATTGGAAGAAATCTACATGAAGATCCCCAGATTCCCAACTATGGTCTTCCTGGCCAAGGACCGCGCCTAAAAAAGGGCATGGTGTTGGCTATTGAGCCTATGGTGAATGCGGGGTCTCCCGGAGTTCGAGTGTTAGGCGATCAGTGGACGGCGGTGACACAGGATGGAAGTTTCTCTGCCCATTTTGAACATACCCTTGCGGTGATGAATGGGACGCCAACCATCTTGACGCAACCTAGCTAGGGACGTATGGCGAAAGAAGGGGTGATAGAGGTAACGGGGACGGTGCAGGAGACGCTTCCGAACGCGATGTTTCGTGTCGAGTTAGAGAAAGGACATCTTATCCTCGCGCATGTCTCGGGAAAAATGCGGATGCGGTTTATTCGAATTTTACCCGGCGATCGAGTTCAAGTTGAACTCTCTCCCTATGATCTTACACGAGGCCGTATTACATATCGCATGAGAGGTGACCAGTGAAGGTGCGATCCTCGGTGGGACCGATCTGCTCGAAGTGCAAAGTGATTCGTCGGCAGGGTGTGGTTCGCGTCATCTGTGTGAATCCCCGGCATAAGCAACGGCAGGGATGATGACACGTACGTGCAGTGTGGGAATATGGTTTGTGAATCAATGTAGGAGTGGTGACTGACGTATGGCGAGGATTGCGGGGGTAGATCTACCACGAGAGAGACCGGTTCACGTTGGTCTGACAGCGATCTATGGAATTGGTCGTTCGGCGGCGCTCCATATTCTTACTAAAACCGGTGTGCCGACGGGGATTCGTGTGAAGGATCTTGAGGAGGCTCAGGTACTCAAGATTCGTGATGTGATCGACAAAGACTATCAAGTGGAAGGGGATTTACGGAGGCTGATTGCCGGAAATATTAAGAGACTTGTCGATATTGGGTGTTATCGAGGCCTTCGTCATCGAAAGGGGCTTCCGTTGAGGGGGCAGCGGACGAAGACCAACGCACGAACGCGCAAAGGCCCACGAAAGGCCATTGGGCGCATGAAAAAACCGGTTGGTAGGTAGGGGGTAGAGGCAGTCGATGGGTGCTCGTAAAGGTAAACGGAAAGAACGTAAGAATATTCAGAGCGGGATTGCTCACGTCCAGGCCTCTTTTAACAATACCCTGGTGACCATCACTGATCTCAGTGGGAATGTGATCGTGTGGGCAAGCGCTGGGACCGAAGGATTTAAGGGGTCTCGAAAGAGTACGCCGTTCGCTGCACAGCGCGCTGCCGACTCTGCGGCACGGAAAGCACAGGAGCATGGAATGCGGCAGGTTGACGTCTATGTCAATGGTCCGGGGTCCGGGCGAGAATCTGCGATTCGATCGTTACAGGCCTCAGGCTTGCGAATTAATATGATTCGAGATGTGACCCCGATCCCGCACAATGGCTGTCGGCCGTCAAAGCGACGGAGAGTGTGAGGAACTATGGCTAGGTATGTTGGACCCATTTGCCGGTATTGCCGGCGAGAGTCGATAAAGTTGTTCCTCAAAGGAACGCGGTGTTTGACGGACAAATGTGCTGTTGAGCGCCGCAGTTATGTTCCTGGACAACACGGACAAAACAAAAGCAGACGCCGTGCCTCAGAGTACAGTCGACAGCTGCGGGAGAAGCAGAAGCTGAAGCGCATCTATGGCCTTCTTGAGCGACAGTTCGTGTTCACCTTTGAGAAGGCTGAGCGGCTCAAGGGAATGACGGGAGACAATTTAGTCAGCCTGCTCGAGCGACGCCTTGATAATGTTACCTACCGTTTGGGACTTGCGACTTCCAGGAAGGCGGGCCGCCAGTTGGTAAATCATGGGCACATTATGGTGAACGGCAGGAAGGTGGACATCCCCTCATTTCTTGTGCATCAGGGCGACGTCATTGAAGTACGGCCGCGAAGCAAAGAAAACGTGGCGATCAAAGCGGCAGTTGAAACCGTGGAGAGCCGAGGAATTCCGCCATGGCTTGAATGGGATCATGCGCACTTGAAAGGGGGGGTGCGAGCATTGCCAAGCAAGGATGACGCGGCTCTTCCTGTCGATGAGCAGCTTGTGGTGGTCCTGTATTCCCGATGACCGTAGTCCTCAAACCGTATTCTAATCTGCAGGGGGAAACTGGCTCATGCTGAAAGAGTTAAAGGGTTTCAACGTCCCTGGGAAAATTGAGATTGAACGAGATACCCTGACACCACAGTACGGTAAGATTGTCGCGGAACCATTGGAGCGGGGATTTGGGACGACGTTGGGCAACACCCTTCGTCGTGTGATTCTCTCCTCGTTATATGGAGCGGCCGTGACATCGGTAAAGATTGAGGGTGTGCTTCATGAGTTCTCAACGATCCGTGGTGTGACGGAAGATGTGACCGAGATTATTCTCAATATCAAGAACTTGCGACTGAAACTGCATACCGAGACATCGAAGACGATTACGCTCAAGAAAAAGGGCCCAGGCGAAGCCAAAGGGTCAGATATTACCCACGATGGTGATGTCGAGATTCTCACTCCGGATCTCCACATTGCTACGCTCGACAAGGACGCCGTGATTGATATTGAGATGGTGATCCAGCGAGGGCGAGGCTACGTTCCCTCCGAGCGGCATCAGACAGATGGATTGCCCATTGGCGTCATTCCCGTTGATGCCATCTTTACGCCGACCAAACGGGTGAATTTTCATGTTGAGAATGCACGTGTTGGCCAGATAACGGATTACGATAAGTTGATTTTGGAGATCTGGACTGATGGGAGCGTCAATCCTGAAGAGGCCGTGTCGACCGCGGCCAAAATTCTCAAAGGGCATCTTGATATCTTTATCCCTAAAGATGAATTGGACAAAGGGCCCAGCGTTGTCACGACGGAAGACGAATCCATCGAATTGAACATGTATCTCGCGCGAAGTGTCAATGAGCTTGAACTCTCGGTACGGGCCGCCAACTGTCTTAAGAATGCCAAAATTAAAACCATCGGGGATCTCGTACAAAAAACGGAAGCAGAGATGTTACGGACGAAAAACTTTGGAAAGAAGTCGCTCAACGAGATCAAAGAGATGTTGGTTGACATGGGGTTGGGTCTCGGAATGAAACCCGACCAGACATCACAGAAATCGACGAAAGACAAGTAGGATTGTAGAAGACACATGCGTCACCGCAAAGACGGACGGCAACTTGGTCGGAATACAGCGCATAGAAAAGCCCTGTTTCGAAGCTTGCTTACGGCATTGTTTGATCATGAGCGTATCGAGACAACTTCGGCAAAGGCCAAAGAGTTGAAGGGGCTCGCCGATCGGATGATCACGTTTGGAAAATCGGGGACGCTTGCCGCACGGCGAAGAGCCTTAGCGTGTGTGTGGCGAAAGGACGTCGTGGCGAAATTATTTAAGGACATTGCCCCGCGGTTTTCGAGTCGGTCAGGCGGATACACTCGGATTATTAAGACCCGTAGACGGGTTGGAGATGGAGCGGAGATGGTGGCAATTGAGTTAGTGGAACAAGCCGAGCCGACGTCGACCGCCGATCAGAAAACCGCGAGTTAAGAGGAGGAGAACCGATGGGGTTACGACCACTCCATGATTGGATCATTGTCAAGCCTGATAGTGAACTGGACCAGTCCGCAGGCGGGATTTTTATTCCTGAGTCTGCTCAGGAAAAACCCAAACAGGGCACCATTCTTGCCATTGGCAAGGGGCGGGACCAGGAAGAAAAAGACGAGAAGGATCGAAAACTTAAGTATGGTGAAAAGCCGGCCAAGACATTCGTGAAGACCATCCTGAAACCGGGTCAGGTGATTATCTATGATCAGTGGGCGGGACAGAAAGTAGAACTGGATGGAGAGGACCTGGTGATGGTGAAGGAAGATGAAGTGTTAGGAACGGTTGAATAAACTTCGTCTGATTCGTTTCTCGCGATATACGCTTCTAACTAATCCCCGCTCTCGTGTTAGCCGCAGACGTCGCTAACTCGCCTTTTTCATGACAGCGCCACTTCGTATGCACCGGGTACATACCCGGATGCGTTGGCCTGCGCCATTGATTTGTGCTCGAACAGTTTGAAGATTAACGGCAAAAATCCGCTTCGTTTTGTTATTGGCATGGCTTACGTTATTGCCAACCATTCGCTTTTTTCCGCATACATCACATGCTCGGGCCATCTCATGACTCTCCTTCTTGCCTCTTAAGAGGGGGTATGCTATCACAGCCTCGCTATGCTGGGCAAGACATCTGAGAATCACATAACCAGCCTTTCTGAGATTCCGATTCAGTTTATCAGAGGCGTTGGGCCTAAAAAAGCGGCGTTGTTTGCACGGTTAGGAGTTGAGACGGCAGAGGATCTGCTGTGGCATGTACCTCGGCGGTATGAAGATCGTTCTACTCTTCGAAAAATGAGCGAGTGTCGTCCGGGCGAGGAGTGTACGGTGGTAGGGCAGGTTGCGGATTATCGTTTGATTAGGACGAGGCGCCCTGCCTTCACCATTTTCGAGGCGAGTTTTAGCGATTCGACAGGCATGCTCAAGGTCAGATGGTTCAATCAACCGTATCTGGCTGATCTCTTTGAACATGGTCAATTGGTTATGTTGAGCGGCACGGTGCAGCAAGGGCGTCGTGGTGGCGCACCGCCTGAGATGCAAAGCCCGATTTTTGAGATTGTGGATGAGGACACTGATCGGGAACCAATACATGTAGGGCGTATTGTTCCGATCTATCACGGAACGAAGGGAGTGAGTTCTCGTCTGATCCGGTCGCTGGTCAAGCGAGTGCTTGACCAGCATGTAGATCACCTTTGTGATGTGGTGCCTCAGGATATTCGTGAGCGTTTGGGACTGATACAATTCAAGACTGCGATGATGCAAATCCATTTTCCCAAAGGTCCAGCGCCTCGCGTGGATGGAGGTTCCGCGCTTGACAGCCTCAATCGTAGGCGATCAAACGCCCATCAACGGCTCGCCTTTGATGAGTTGTTTCTTGTCGAATTGGGTTTGGGGATGAAAAAGGTAGGGATGAAACAACGAGCCACAGGTATTGTCTTTCAGGTTGGCGGTCCGCTCACCGAACGTCTTCGTCAACACTTGCCCTTTACGCTTATGGATGCTCAAGAACGTGTGATTCGTGAAATGATGGCTGACATGGCATCGCCCTATCCGATGAATCGACTCCTCCAGGGCGATGTTGGATGTGGAAAAACAGTGGTTGCCGCCTTCGCGATAGTGTGTGCGGCAGAATCAGGTTATCAATCTGCGGTTTTGGCTCCTACTGAAATTCTTGCAGAACAACATTTTTGGAGTCTGCGTCGCCTGCTCGAACCCTTGGGGTTGCGATGCGCGCTCGTCGTAGGTGGGCAGTCGAAAGCAGAGCGGAATGTGTTGTTGGAAGGCATCGGAGATGGAAGTATTGCCGTTACGATCGGGACCCACGCATTGCTTCACGATGCCATCGGCTTCAACCGGTTAGGGATGGCAGTGGTGGATGAACAGCATAAATTTGGAGTACTTCAACGTGCGCTGCTCAAAGCCAAGGGTGCGTGTCCAGACATCCTCGTCATGACCGCGACGCCGATTCCCCGTACGTTGGCACTGACAGTCTATGGGGATCTCGATGTGTCGGTCATTGACACCAGTCCACCAGGTCGAAAACCCATTCACACCATACGGGTTCTCGAATCTCAACGGGCCAAGGCATATCGACTGATTTTGCATGAATTGCGGGAGGGTCGACAGGGGTTTGTCGTCTATCCGCTGGTTGAAGAATCAGAAAAAATGGATCTTCAGGCTGCGGTGAGTGGGTGGGAGCAACTGAAAGGTATCTTTCCTGATCAATCCATCGGCCTGATTCATGGGCGCATGAAAGTGTCAGAGAAGGAAGCCGTGATGCATGCGTTCACTGGGGGTGAAATTCGTCTTCTGGTTGCGACAAGCGTGATTGAGGTCGGAATCGATATTCCCAATGCGACCATTATGCTGATCGAACATGCGGAGCGATATGGGTTAGCACAATTGCATCAGCTACGCGGACGCATTGGTCGAGGACCAGAATCTTCGACGTGTATATTGATGACCAAGGGCGGAGGGTCCCCGGAAACGAAACGGCGGTTGGACACAATGGTGAGCACCAACGACGGGTTCGTCATTGCTGAAGAAGACCTGATGATGCGAGGTCCAGGTGATTTTTTTGGGACTCGGCAATGGGGTCTTCCTGAACTTCGCGTGGCAAATCTTATCCGGGATGTTGGCTTACTTGAGCAGGCTAGGACAGAGGCCTTTCGGCTTCTTGA
Organism: Nitrospirales bacterium; assembly: GCA_012965905.1. GTDB lineage: Bacteria > Nitrospirota > Nitrospiria > Nitrospirales > UBA2166 > UBA2166. The sequence goes on from DTRN01000153.1 coordinate 6,567, forward strand.
TGAGGACCCGGAACTTGCGCATCCCGACCATGCCGGGCTGAGGGCAGTACTGCATCGCCGCTGGAAGGGAAAACTTGATCTTGTCGGTGTAAGTTAATCTGGGAGTAGCTGTGGTTTTGGAAAAACGATGATGGGTCAGTGTCTTGCCTGGGTGGGTCGCCAAGTGATCGCTGGCGGAACCTACGCTCGTGATATTATGGCCATATCCTATTTTTCGTTTCGAGAGCTGTTCATTACACCTGCGTCGCGGCGGCGAACCATGTTTCGTGTGATGTCGCAGCAGCTTGTCTTTACCGGTGTTGACGCGTTGCCCATGATCGGCATCGTGGCGCTGTTGCTGGGATCCGTCATGATCATCCAAGCGGGAGTGAGTCTTCACACTGTCGGTGCCGAAGATCTCCTGGGCACGATGATGGTTGTGGTATTGATACGGGAGCTTGGTCCGCTTCTCACTGCGTTCGTTGTGATTGGTCGCTCTGGTGCGGCCATATGTACGGAGTTAGGTGACTTACGGGTTGGTATGCAGATCAAGACGTTGCACGCGATGGGGATACGGATTGTGGCTTTTGTCGTGCTCCCGCGGATGATGGCTGTCGTGTTGGCCATGATATGCCTGACGATTTATTTCGACCTGATTGCGGTGGTGGGAGGAATTGCGGTCGCCAAGTTTACGCTGGGAGCGCCGTTTTCACTATTTTTCGATACGCTCGAGCGGTCGCTTGGTTTGACTGACGTGCTCATCACCGGATTGAAAGGAGGGCTATTTGGATTGGTCGTTGCTGCGATATGTTGCCATCATGGCTTGTCGGTCCAGCATGCGGCAGCCGAGGTTCCGCAGGCTACCATGCGAGCGATATTGGGTTCAGTTACCGTGTGTGTGTTGCTCGACCTGCTTTTAATTGTCATCGTCGGTGTGTCCTTTATATGAAACGAGAGTTCTCAATCGAATTTACTCAGGTTGGCGTGTCCATCGGGGGTGAAGAGAGGGTGGCCGGCCTGACGTTTGGTCTTGGCCGTGGAGAGTTCGTGGTGTTCGTGGGCCCCAGTGGAGCACGAAAAAGTCTGTTGCTTGAGTTATGCGCTGGAGCGATTTCTCCTTCTCAAGGCGTTGTGAAGACACTAGGAGTTGACTGGGCGGCGGCAAGTCAGGCCGAACAGGATCTGCTGCGGCAACGGGTCGGCATTGTGTTTCAGAAACCGGCACTGCTAAACACCATGACGGTGTTCGACAATGTGGCCTTATTGCTACGTTACCACACCACGTTCGATGAAAGCGTGGTCTATGAGAACGTTATGGCGCGGTTATCTGAGTTTGGCATCAGTCATCATCGTGACCGCTTTCCCGCAGAGCTGACGTCGGGTGAATCCAAATTTGTGTCACTTGCACGTGCACGGGTGCTTGACCAGGAGCTTATTCTCATCGATGATCCCCTCGCGGGGTTGGATGAGGAGGGGGTGAAAAGGCTGACATCAATTTTCGAACACTACCAGGCCGAAGGCAGAATCACCATTGTCGTCATGATGAGTACTCC
>DTRN01000154.1 GCA_012965905.1 Nitrospirales bacterium
TAGGGTTCCCTTCCCCTTCATCAACGTCGCCTCGATTTGAAGAATCTCTCCTCCGGTTTCGGTCCAGGCGAGCCCGGTGGCCACCCCGACCTCACCCTTTTTTCGGTCGGACTCGAGTGTGAACTTGGGAACGCCAAGATACGTGTGGAGGATTTTGGGGGTGACCGAGTGTAGCTTGCGTCGGCCGCTTGCGAGGTTCCTCGCGACTTTTCGCATCAGGGTTGCGAGCGCCCGTTCCAGGTTTCGTACCCCAGCTTCGCGCGTGTAATGTGCGATGACATTTCGAAGTGCGGCATCCGAAATCTTGATGTGTTTCTTGGTGATCCCATGCTCTTCGAGTTGTCTGGGGATGAGAAACCGTTTGGCGATGCCGAGTTTTTCCTCCTGGGAATACCCGGAAATTGCGATCGTCTCCATACGATCGCGCAATGCAGGAAGAATGGGATCGATAAGATTGGCGGTCGTGATGAACATCACGTTTGAAAGGTCAAAGGAGACGCCGAGGTAATGATCGCTGAACGAATGATTTTGCTCCGGGTCGAGGACTTCCAGGAGCGCCGCGGAAGGATCTCCACGAAAATCTGCACCAACCTTGTCGATCTCATCGAGCATGAATACCGGATTATTTGATTTTGCCTGCTTCAGACCCTGAATAATTCGACCAGGCAAGGCACCGACGTAGGTGCGTCGATGGCCGCGAATCTCAGCTTCATCGCGAACACCCCCGAGTGAAATGCGGACGAACTCACGTCCGAGCACTCGCGCGATGGATTTGCCAAGTGAGGTTTTTCCAACTCCCGGAGGACCCACGAAGCAGAGAATCGGCCCTTTCATCTTTGCCTTGAGTTTCCGAACCGCGAGGTACTCCAGAATACGTTCTTTGACCTTTTCCAGATCGTAATGGTCCTCATCGAGAACCGTTGCGGCGATTTTGAGATCAAGGCGATCTTTGGTACTCGTGCTCCAGGGAACATCAACCATCCACTCGAGATAGGTGCGGACGGTGGCGGCCTCGGCAGTATCCGGATGCATTTTTTCCAGGCGCTTCAGTTGCTTTTCGGTTTCTTTGAGGACGTGCTCCGGCATCGCGGCGGCCGTGATGCGTTCCCTGAACTCCTGGACTTCCGCGGCACGCTCATCCAATTCGCCTAACTCTTTTTGGATGGCTTTCAACTGTTCTCGCAGGAAGTATTCGCGTTGTGTCTTATCAATTTCGCCCTTTGCCTCGGCGTGAATTTTTTGTTGCATCGAGAGCAGTTTAATTTCTTTCCTGAGGAGTTCACTCACCCGTTTCAGCCGCGCGAGTGGGTCGAGGATCTCAAGAATTTCCTGCGTTCCCTCTACCTTTAAGCCGAGATTGGCTGTGGCCATATCTGCCAGGCGACCCGGTTCCTCTATACTCTCGATCACTGCGATCATATCGGGCGTAATGCCTTTTCCGAGGTTCGCGATTTGCTCGAGCTGTTCCTTTACCGTACGCATCACTGCCTCGGTTTCTATGGTGTGCGATCGCGTCACTGAAGGATCAACGAGTTTGGCAATCTTTACCTGATAGAATGGACCGTCCTGCACATATTCGACAATCTCGGCTTTGACCAGTCCCTGCACGAGAATTTTGATTCGTTCATCGGGAAGCTTAAGCATGCGCATGATGGTGACGCACGTTCCCACGGTATGGATGTCGCCGGGTTTCGGCTCTTCGAGTTCCCGCGATCGTTGTGCCGCAAGAAACATCAGCCGGTTTGACGAGAGCGCATGCTCGATCGCTCGAATCGACATTTCTCGGCCAACAAAGAGTGGAATGACCATATGTGGGAAGACGACGATATCTCGAACAGGTAACAGCGGCAAGAGATCGGGGATATCGATCTCGTGTATCGCGGGGGATTCCTGGTCTGGAAGTGTCTGATCAGCCATATTAAGCGTTTGTGCTACAGCAGGGGAATGGTTGGACGGGTGATCTCATTTCCAGTGCATCAGTCGACAGCGTAGCATGGGGGTAGTGACGCGGGCAAGAGTCGCGGAAGGTCTGTGAATTGGGTATAATCCTTTCATTTTTGAAGGGATCGTGAGTCGTTTGCAGAGCCTTCTACGGCGGATGAAATATGGATTAGGCGCGCTCGTGATCCTCATGGCATGCCTCGAATTGGGTCATGGTGGCCATCTCTATGCTCAAGACGTCGATCTGCTCGATGGCCCCGTCATCTCCTTCATCGACATTCGTGGGAATAAGCGAATTGAGTCTGAGAATATTCTCGCCAAAATGGGCATCAAGATTGGGGAAGTATTCTCCGCGACGCTCATTCCAAAGGAAATCCGCACGATCTATGGAATGGGATATTTTGAAGATGTTCAACTTGAAACGGCGCCAACCGCCGATGGCCTGAGTCTCGTTGTCGTCGTGAAGGAGAACCCGTTTGTGACGAATATTTACTATGACGGCCACGAGAACATCAAAACCGACAAGCTCAAAGGGGAGGTGGCCGTTCGCACCAACACCTTTCTTGATCAGAACCAGGTTGAGGAAAGTGTGAAGGCCTTACGTACGCTCTACCGTGGGGATGGGTATTACGCCGCCACGGTCATTCCAGTGATTCAGTCCACAGGCGAAGACAAATCGACGTTGACCTTTTATATCAAGGAAGGACCGCTCGCACGCGTCAAACACGTTGACTTCGTCGGCAATCAGAAGATTTCATCAGACGATCTGCGTGAAGCGGTTGCGACGCAGAAATACAAATTTTTCACCTCCTGGTTGTCAGGATCGGGAACCTACAAAAAAGACGAAATGTCAAACGACATCGAACGCATTAAAGACATGTATGCGAATAAAGGATTTCTCAACGCCAAGGTGGGAATGCCCGATGTCGTCTTGAGCGACGATAAGGAGTGGTTCCACATCACGTTCCCGGTTTCAGAAGGTGAAGAATATCAGGTTGGAGAGTTGGAGTTTACCGGGAATGAAGAGTTCACCGACGAAGAATTGAAGGCGACGCTGGAGGCAAAGTCTGGTGACGTGTTCCAGCGGAAGGTCATGCGGGAAGAAGTCGAGCGCATTACAGATCTCTATGGGTCAAAGGGCTATGTGTTTGCAGATGCCAAGCCATTGGTTGTGCCGGATGACGACACACATAAAGCTGATGTGACGTTTTCCGTGACGGAAGGTGATCTCGTCAGCATTCGACGTATCAATATTGCCGGGAATGACAAGACGAGAGACAAAGTCATTCGTCGTGAGGTGCGGGTCAATGAAGGCGAAGTCATCGAGACGAGTGCGATCAAGCGGAGTTTCCAACGGCTTCAGAATTTGAATTTCTTTGAAACCGTGGAGCTGGTCCCTGAGCCTTTAGACGACGGTGAGGTCGACTTAAACATTCGAGTGAAGGAGAAGGCAACGGGTTCGTTCAGTATCGGTGGTGGATTTAGCTCCTTGGATCGTCTCACCGCGATCTTCGATATTGTAGAAGGCAACTTCATGGGAAAGGGGCAACTGTTACGACTAAACGCGCAACTTGGTGAGCGGCGAACTTACGCCAATGTCAGTTTCCGGGAACCGTACTTTCTCGACACCGAAATCTCGACACAGGTTGACCTCTTTCATCAGGCCTTCGATGTGTTTACCTACCAGGAAGCTCGAACCGGTGGAGGGTTCTCAGTCACTAAGCCCTTTGGGGAATATTTGTATGGAGGTCTGAACGTTGCCTTCGAACGGATCAGCATTACTGACCTCTTGACGTGTTCAGAAGCGTTCAACATCGAGTGCACGGAACAAGAAGAACTCGAGTTCCTTCCCCCATTTATCACCGAGCAACAAGGGACGCAGACAACCAGTTCTATCGGAGGGAATGTTTCTCGCGATACACGTGACTATCATCTTGATCCAACCACTGGGTCAAAGCAAACCGCGTCGCTGGAACTGGCGAGTCACTTCTTCGGGGGAAACAACGACTTCGTGAAGGTTCTGGGTACCACTGTCCATTACACTTCAATTTGGTTTGATCATGTCTTTTCAGTGCGAGGAGTTATCGGTGTGAGCGAACCGTACGGTCGTGATAACGATATTCCGCTGACGGAACGGTTGTTTGTCGGAAGTATCAACGGTTTCCCCCAGGTGCGAGGGTTTGGCTATGGAAAAGCAGGACCGATCGTTCCTGGGACCGATGAGGTCATTGGTGCCGATAAAGCAATGGGCTTTACGTTTGAGTACATCGTGCCTATCGTGAAGGACGCGCAAATTAATGCGGCATTTTTCCTTGATCTCGGTCGTGGATTTGAAGAGGGAGAAGCGATGGATCCGTTGAATTTACGGCAGGGAGCCGGACTCGAGCTACGCTGGATTTCACCATTTGGACCACTGCGTGTGGCGTATGGATTCAAAGTGGATAAGCGAGCAAATGAAACCCCAGGCCTGCTCGAATTTTCTATTGGTTCTTTATTCTAGCGAGGGGGATGATGATACGTATGTTGAATTGGACAGGGCGTCACAAGACAGGATGGATAGTGCGTATCGCGGCAATCGTGGTTTTGCTGATCGTCTCCCTATCGTCTCCGGGACTGAGTGAGGATTTGAAAATTGCCGTGATCGATCCGGATCGTGTGGCAAATGAGACGGCGTTAGGGAAGCGAATGAAAGCAACGTTGACCAAATATCTGGAAGCACGGCAGAAAGTGATCGATACGGACGAGGCAACGTTGCGTGGACTCGAAGATGAGCTCAGGACACAAGGCCCTCTTCTCAGCGCCGATGCAAGGGAGGCAAAACAGGAATCCTATCAGCGGGAGGTGATTGTTTATCAGCAGAAGGTCAACGTGATCAATCGTGAACTCCAAGAACGGCGCAGAACGGAGTCGGATAAGTATGCAAAACTGTTGAGGGCTGCTGTTGCGAGAGTGGCGAAGCAAGGAAAGTTTACACTTGTCCTCGCAAAGATGCCGGATAGTGGGTTGGTGCTCTTTCACCACGGTTCGCTCGACATCACCTCTCAGGTGATTAAAGAGCTTGACCGTGCGGGGAAAACCTCGAAGGCGGAGCCCAAGCGGAAACCAAAAGAGAAACCTTAGTGTGGAGAATAGAATGGGAGATTCCCAACAGTCACCGTTGATGGATATCAACGAAATTCTACGGATCTTGCCGCATCGATACCCGTTTTTATTGGTCGATCGAGTGATCGAGTTTGAGAGAGGGGAACGCATTGTCGGTGTGAAGAACGTCACCATGAATGAGCCATTTTTCCAAGGCCATTTTCCTGATCATCCCATCATGCCAGGGGTGTTGTTGATCGAAGCCCTGGCGCAGGTCAGTGCAGTGTTAGCGTTCAAGTCTGCTGATGGGCATGAGGGCGATCTCGTCTACTTTATGGGAATTGATAAAGCAAAATTTCGAAAACCCGTGTTACCTGGAGACCAGCTTCGGATGGAGGTGAAGGTGCTTCGGAAACGCACACCCTATTGGAAGACCAAAGGGTGGATCTATGTTGAATCCAATGTGGTGTGTGAGGCAGAGCTCATGGCGATGTTTGCCGGAGAGAAAGGCGCTGTGTCGTCGAGCCCTGCGGCTGCAGCGAGTTCCGACGGGGCAGCGTCGTGACGATTCATGCCACGGCAGTGGTCCATCCGAATGCCGTGTTGGCGGATACGGTCGACGTCGGTCCCTATGTGGTCATTGGCGAAAACGTTACGGTTGCGGCGGGCACCACAATTGGTTCCCATGTGGTGATCGAAGGCCGTACAGACATTGGTGAAGACTGTAAGATTTCGCCCTTCGTCTCGATCGGAACTCCACCTCAACATCTTCGCTATCAAGGCGAAGACACCATGGTGAAAATTGGCCGCAACAATACGCTTCGGGAATTCGTGACGGTGAATCGGGCGACAGAATTTGGCGGCGGGATCACCAAGATCGGAGACGATAATTTGCTCATGGCCTATGTTCACATTGCCCATGACTGTTTGTTGGGGAATCACATTTTGATGGCGAACGCGGCGACCCTTGCGGGACATATTTCAATCGGAGACCATGCCGTGATCGGTGGGCTGGTCGGAATTCATCAATACGTTCGCATCGGCCGATTTTCGATGGTTGGGGGCTGTTCAGCATTGGGACAAGACGTCCCTCCGTTTATTCGCGTTGCGGGTGGATATCGGGCACATCTGCTTGGCCTGAATTCCGTCGGGTTAAGCCGAAATGGATTCTCGAGTGAAACTATTCAATGCCTTAAAGCCGCCTATAAAACACTGTTCCGTTCTGATTTAAAGCACGCCGAAGCTATTCAGACCCTTCAAGATGCCACGCAGGATTGTGCAGAAGTTTCTGAATTGGTTCAGTTCATCGAAGCGACAAAGCGTGGAATATGTCGATCAGGACCTCCGAAGGTAAGCAGCGGAGATGAACGAGTGGAGGAACTGACAGCTCCCCTATGACCACCATCGGCCTGATTGCGGGGAACGGTCAGTTTCCGCTGTTGTTCGCACAAAATGCGCGGCGTCTCGGGTATTTGGTGAGTGCGGTTGCGCATAAAGAAGAAACAGATCCCGATCTAGAACAGGTTGTCGATCATATCCACTGGGTGAAGCTCGGGCAGTTCGGCCGCTTGATCAAGGCGTTGAAGGGTGACGGCGTTACCAAGGCGGTAATGATTGGTGGTGTGAAAAAAACCCACCTCTTTTCAAAAATCCAACCTGATATCAGAGGATTAGCGTTATTGCGCCGAGTCGTTGAGCGTAAAGATGATGTATTGCTTCGCGCCATCGCGGAAGAGCTCAAGAACGAAGGGATTGAAATCATCGAATCGACGTTTGGACTCACTGGTGTGTTGGCTGAGGAGGGAGTCTTAACGGCACGCAAGCCGAAAGCCGCTGAAAAGGCGGATATCGCCTATGGCTGGGATATTGTGCAAGAGATTGGTCGTATGGACATTGGCCAATGTGTGGTGGTCAAGGATAAGGTCATCGTCGCTGTTGAAGCAGTAGAGGGGACCGATCTTACCATCGAGCGAGGGGGGCGCTTAGCCAAGGCTGGAGCGTCGGTAATTAAACGGAGTAAACCTCAACAGGATCTTCGTTTCGACCTGCCGACCGTGGGTCCTCAAACCGTCAAGGTGATGAAAGACGTGGGTGCGACGGCATTGGCACTGGAAGCCGGAAAGTGCGTGATGCTTGAGAAATCGGCCATGCTTCGCGCAGCCAACAAAGCGGGGATTACCGTGGTGGGCGTGTCTCCATGAGTACGAATGTCGTGAACGTTGGGGTGGTCGGTGTGGGATCATTTGGTCAACACCACGCACGAATCTATACACAGCATTCCGAGGCCACGCTCGTCGGTGTGTTAGATCGTTCTCCGGAGCGGACGCGCGACATTGCGCAACGTCATGGGTGTGAACAGTTTTCAGATCTTGACGCGTTGTTGACTGTGGTCGATGCCGTTAGTATTGCGACCCCAGCTGTTCACCACGCTAAAATCGCCACGCAGTGTCTTGAGCGCGGAGTCCATGTTTTGGTTGAGAAGCCTATTGCGATATCTGTTGATGAGGCTAGACGTTGTGTTGCGCTCGCAGCGGATCAGAAGTGTATCTATCAGATTGGGCACCTTGAGCGATTCAATTCGGCCATGGTTGCCGTTCAAGATTTGATCACGGTTCCGCATTTTATAGATAGCCACCGGTGGAGTGGGTTTTCAGGTCGCAGTGCAGATGTTGATGTGGTGCTTGATCTCATGATCCATGATTTAGACATTCTTCTTTGGCTTGTCGGAAGTGAGGTTGAGGACGTTCGAGCATCGGGCGTGCGTGTGCAGTCTTCCAGTCTCGACATTGCCACTGCCAGGATCGTGTTTCGCAACGGATGTGTTGCAAACGTGTCTGCAAGCCGGGTCTCAGATGAAAAGGTGAGGACCATGACCATTGCACAGCCGGAGAATGTGCTCATACTGAACCATGCATCGGGCACTGTTCGTGTGTACCCAAGTCTTGCGCAAAGCGAGCTAAATGAAGAGCAGCAGGTCCACGAAGTGACTGGTCATGATGATGAGCCACTCTGGAGAGAGCTTGATTCGTTCCTCAGATGCATCCAAGAGAATACCGCGCCGCCGGTTTCCGGTCATGATGGATTGGCCGCGTTGCAGCTCGCACATCACGTGGTTGCTGAAATTCAATCGTGCTTTCCTTCGGCCATGATGAGTGAATCCCTCCCAACTGTTCGCACTGGATAATATGCAGCGATTGCTCATTGTTACGGGTGAGCTGTCTGGTGACATGCACGGTGCGAAGCTTGCCAAGGCGCTGAAGCAGGCGGATCCATCGATCACGCTTCTTGGCGTCGGTGGACGCAATATGAAGGAAGCCGGCGTCGACCTGATTCATGGCATTGCGCATCTCGACGTCGTTGGGACCCTTGGTGTGCAGCAGGCGAGGGCAGTACTCCGAACATACTCTGCCGTTCGCCGATTTCTCAAAGCGACACCCCCAGATCTGGTCATCTTCATTGACAATCCTGGGCTCAATTTGAGACTCGCATCTGTAGCTAAAAGTCTTAGTGTTTCAGTTATTTACTATGTTGCACCTCAAGTATGGGCTTGGCACCGTTCGAGATTGAAACTGATTGCTCGTGTTGTCGATCATATGATTGTCATTCTCCCATTTGAGGAGGATCTTTTTCGCGCTGCCGGTGTCCCATGCACGTTTGTGGGGCATCCACTGCTCGACGATGTGGAAGATGAGTCTAACGACACACAGGATGATCTTCGTGCCTCCTTTGGCTGTGACCCAAAGCAACAGGTGATCGCAATGTTTCCTGGCAGTAGGGAGAAGGAAGTTCAGGCTCATTTGCCTCTTATGCTGGAGGCGGTTGCACAGGTGTGTGATGACATACCCGTTCAAGTGCTGGTCGCCATGGCAACATCCGTTGATCGTTCACGTATCGAGACGATGTGTCGACATTATCCCTTTGAAGTGATGTGTGTTTCCGGCCGGGCTACAGACGTGATGAGATCCGCAGATTTGTTGCTGGTTTCCTCCGGAACGGCAACGCTCCAAGCGGGTTTTCTCGGTATTCCCATGATTATTGTGTATCGCACATCATGGTTGACCTACTGTTTGGCGCGTTGGTTGGTTCAGATCAAGTGGATCGGGCTCGTGAATATCGTGATGGATCGAAGTGTTGTGCCGGAACTCATCCAACACCATGCGACGCCGTCTCGACTTGCGGAGTTAACGAGGTCGTTACTTTCTGATCAAGCCTCGTACCAACGTATGGCAGACGACTTAACCGGCGTCCGAATGAAATTCGGTTCTCTAGGCGCTGTGGACAGAGCAGCCGCAGTGATTGTGAAACATCTAACGCAAGGGTCTGGGAACGTCATTCATTCCAGTGCATGATCAATGGAGCGCTCGGACGGCATGACAAACTATCTCAGACTTCTCGCCTATTTAAGGCCATATTGGAAGCGACTTGCCATCGCGGTGGTGTGTTCTGCGTTTGTCTCGGGTTTTACTGGCATGTATGCCTATCTCGCGCGACCCGTTCTGGACGATATTTTCATCAACAAAGATATGCAAATGCTCATCATCGTTCCGTTGGCGCTCCTCGCGATTTCGCTCTTCAAAGGGGGCTTTACCTATGCCCAAGCGTACCTGATGAACTATGTTGGATTGCGCGTGGTGGCTGATGTCCGCGATCAGTTATATGAACACCTGATGCGTCTGCCTCTTGCGTTTCATATTAAAAATGCGTCTGGGCGTTTATTGGCACGAGTGCTTGATGATGTCCATCTGTTCCAAGAGGCAGTCTCTGGAATGTTCAAAGATGCCGTCCAGCAGAGTTTGACCGTGCTTGTACTTGTGGGCGTGGTTTTCTATCAGAACTGGAAATTGGCCCTTCTCGCGGTAGTGGTGCTTCCATTGTCAATCTATCCCATGTTGAGGCTAGGCAAACGTCTCCGAGGAATTGCCGTAACCGGGCAGGAACGGATCGCTGATCTGGCTGCACTGATTAAAGAGAGTCTCACCGGAATTCGTGTTGTCAAAGCGTTTGTTCGTGAGGATTTCGAGGCCGCACGCTTCCACGACGTGAATAAAAAATATTTCCGGGCCACTATGAAAGGCGCGCAGGTTGCTGCGTTCACCTCTCCGGTGATGGAGTTCGTTGGGTCAATTGGCGTTGCCGCGGTAGTGTGGTATGGCGGCTATCTGGTAATTCAAGACGTCATGACGCCAGGAGCCTTTGCCTCGTTTCTGACAGCCGTGTTTTTGCTCTACAACCCTATTCGTCGATTAGCTCATGCCAACAATACGATTCAACGGGCCTTGGCGGCTGCCCAACGCATATTCTCAGTTCTCGATGAACAACCTGAACATGTCCTTGACCACGGGCGGCGGGTACTCCCAACGATAAGGGGGGACATTGAACTTCGTGGCGTGACCTTCTACTACGCGGATACAGAGACTCCGGCTCTGGCCGGGATCGACGTGACTGCTGGGGTAGGCGAGGTAGTGGCACTGGTGGGGCATAGCGGGAGTGGAAAGACGACGTTCGTGAACCTGATTGCGCGGTTTTACGATCCCACGGAGGGGAGCATTCTGTGCGATGGTTGTGATATCCGTGACGTATCGCTCTCATCCTTACGGCAGCAGATTGGCATGGTTTCGCAGGACGTCCTGCTGTTTGAAGGGACGATTCGCAGCAATATCGCGTATGGACGCGATGATCTTGGAATGGACGAGGTCGTTGCGGCAGCAGAAGGCGCGTATGCCCATAACTTCATTGCTCGGTTGCCCGAAGGGTATGATTCAATCATTGGAGAGAATGGAGTTAAACTCTCCGGAGGGGAACGTCAGCGAATTGCGGTCGCACGCGCGATGTTGCGTAATCCGAGGGTGCTCATTCTCGACGAAGCGACCGCCGCCTTGGATACTGAATCTGAACAGATGGTTCAATTGGCGTTGGCTAATCTCATGAAGGGGCGGACCACCTTCGTCGTGGCGCATCGACTCTCGACCATACGCCAAGCCGATCGGATTGTCGTGCTCAATCAGGGGAAGATTGTCGAAATCGGGGGCCATGAAGCTCTGCTGTGCCAGGATGGAGTCTATACTCAACTCCACCGAATACAAGGGTGAATGGGCTTACAATGAAGCCGACTAAACTTGCCTCTCCTCGCGGGAGTGGTTGGTATGCTCTGTATAGTCTCCTTCTGACCCTCGGCCTGCCCGTGATCCTGTTGGTTCTCTTTGCGAAGAAACGATCGCGTGCCGGCGTGCTGGAACGACTCGGTGTGCGCTCCAAAAATGATAATTTCACGTACGGTGGCAATCCCGTGCTGTGGATCCATGCGGTGTCCATGGGCGAAGCGATGGCGATCGTCCCTCTGGTATTTCGAATCAAGCAAGCTTATCCAGACTCGCGGGTATTTGTCTCAACGATTACCGAAACCGGTCGTGATGTGGTGCTGAACCAGCTTCAGGGCGTTGCAGAACATCTGTATCTCCCTCTCGACTACGTGGCCGTCATCAATCGGGTGCTGAACAGAATCCACCCTCACGCATTTATGTTTGTTGACACCGAGCTCTGGCCCAACTTGCTGCGCACATTACAACGCCGAAATATTCCAACGATGCTTATTAATGGACGGCTCTCGTCAAAATCTTTTGATGGCTACATGAAAATTAGGCCATTCATGCGACATGTGATTCAGTCCATATCACTCTGTGCTATGCAGTCCACGCGTGATGTCGAACGAATGCGAGCCTTGGGAGCGGAATCCGAGCGTGTGGTGATGACGGGCAGTATCAAGTGTGACCAGGAGCTGCCTGTTCCAAATCCACAGCTCGAAAAATCACTGGGTGTCTTTGTCGGAAGTGCACGGGGTTGCGATATGCTGGTCGCGGCCAGTACGCACCAAGGTGAAGAGGACGCACTCTTAACCGTATACAAACGGCTCCTCGAAGAGTTTCCTTCGCTGGTATTGTTACTTGCACCCAGACATCTCGATCGCGTGTCAGAGGTTGAGACGTTGATACGTTCCCACAGCTTCGTCCCTGTCCGCAGAACCCTCGTATCCGACGATAGCAAAAATAACGTTCGATCCATGCGTGTGCTGATTCTCGATACCCATGGTGAACTGCCAGCCGTGTTTCAGTTTGCGACCATCGTGTGGGTCGGGGGCAGTTGGGTCCCTGTGGGAGGGCACAATCTTATGGAGCCAGCACAATGGGGGAAGCCGGTGTTGTTCGGACCGTACATGGATCATGTGTCAGAGATGGCGGAAATGATGGTCGCAAGTGGTGGTGGGATTCAGGTCTCATCACTCGAAGACATGACCCGGAACATGGCAGGCCTCCTACGAGATAGGGAACAGCGTGTACGGGTGGGGGATGCGGCGCGTCAAGTCATCAAGGATAATCAAGGGGCGCTCGATCGCACAGTGAGAGCCCTCCACTCCATGTTGGATGTCTCGCAGGCACACGTCGTGATCTAGCACTGATTATTTGGCAATATGCAGCGATTCGCAGTCTGGTTTCAACAGCACATTCGGAACGGGACACTGTCCCCTGCGCTTGATCTCGCTCTTCTCCCATTTGCCTTTGCGTACGGCATAGCTGGAAGATTTCGATCTGGCTTGTATGAATTTGGGCTCCTGAAAACGCGATCGTTGAGTTGTCCTGTTATCAGCGTTGGAAATCTCACCGTTGGGGGGACTGGGAAAACGCCGGTGGTGATCGCGCTGGCAAATTGGCTTCACAACCAAGGCAAACGGGTGGGAGTGATTAGCCGAGGGTATGGACGAGACAATGGAAGACAGATCGTCCTGGTCTCCGATGGTCAGCAAACATTGGTTGACTCACACAAAGGAGGGGATGAGCCGGTTCTCATCGCCACGCGATGCCCAGGTGTGCCGGTTATCGTAGGAGCAGACCGTTATGCCGCTGGAACCCAACTTCTTCGTCGGTTTTCGTGCAACGTCCTTATCTTAGATGATGGATTTCAGCATCTCGCGTTACAACGGGATGCCGACCTTCTTCTCGTTGATGCAGAATCACGTTTCGGTAACGGATGTCTTTTACCGCGAGGCCCGTTGCGAGAGCCATCTACGAGTATCAAGCGTGCGACAGCGTTGATGGTCACGAGGGCATCATCCACCGAAAACAACGTGATTGCGAGTCTGGGCGCATCATCTCTAGGGGAGATGCCTATCGGGATCTCCAGGTTTGCCTTGACAGGTTTCGTAAACCTTCGGACAGGTGACGTTCTCGCGCCGGAGATGATGCGTGGGAAACGCTGTATTGCCTTCTGCGGAATTGCGAACCCAAACTCATTTTCTACCATGTTGGAAAACGCGGGTCTGACAATTCAGGAGCTCCTGAGTTTTCCAGATCATTGGCGGTATACCTCAGAGGATCTTCAGAAAATCTGGGATAGTACTGAGGGATGTGCTCCAAAGATGATGGTCACAACAGAGAAGGATGCCGTAAAGATCAGACATCGACTTGCGCAGTCGTTAGACGTTTTTGCTACCCGAATAGAGCTCGAATGGGTGAAAGGCCAACAATTGATTGAACAACATCTGATGGACGCGGTCGATCGTGGGTGATGCCTACCTGCTGCAGATTGTTGTTGTGTGTATGGCCCCATGGTAGTCTGTTACATTTCTGAGAAATATGACCTGACAACTGCTGAGGGCTTTTTCACTATGAGCGACTTGCCAGATTCACAGCCATGATCAAAATGACCCAGGCAGCAATCGACCAACTCAAGGCCGTGATGTTGGAACACCCGGAAGATCCAATCGTGCGTATGACGATTCGTGATCTCAATGAAGCGCAACTGCAATACAGCATTATCCTTGAAGATATGACACGGTCGGATGATGAGGTTCAGGAGATTGATGGATTGACGGTTGCAGTGGAAGGGCAAAGTGTACCGAGGGTGGATGGTGTGACGGTAGATTTTGATGCGATCAAGGGGTTCACATTCATTCATCCGGAATCCGGTCATCGTCATGGCGAAGAAGAAGATCCGTTTGACTTCTCGTCTCTGCATCTTAATTAGCTGGAGGGACAAATGACGCAAGCAAAATATGTCGGCAAGCGTGGTGTTTGTAGGGAGCTGTTTCAGTGACCTCACTCAGTGAGTTTTGGAAGGTCGTTGGAGACGTATCGAGTGTTGGGGTTTTGGGGGTCAGCCTCGGGAACGTGTTGGCCGCCCTTGGCATATTCATACTGTTTTTAATGGTCCGTCGGTTATTTTTCCGATTCGTGATTTCAACCACCACGGCGTTGACTAAAAAAACCAAAACCACTCTGGATGACATGCTGTTGGTGGCCATTGAAAAGCCGCTTGAGTTTGCATTTGTGGTTATGGGGTTCTATTTCGCGGGCCAAGCGGTTCCGATGTCTGAGCATGTCGCAGATGTTTTTGCAAAGTTTGTCCGTTCCCTGATTGCCTTTACGCTCTTCTGGACCCTCTTTCGAGCGCTGACCCCATTATCTGTGTTGATGGATCGCGCTCTGGGGATGATTGGCAGTCCCAGTATGCAAGATACCATGAAGGACTTCTTGGTGAAGCTGATCAAGTTTGTCGTGATCTGTTTGGGCGTTGCAGCAGTATTTCAGGAATGGGGATTCAATGTCGCCGCGGTGTTGGGCAGTTTAGGGCTCGTTGGGATGGCCGTTGCACTGGGTGCCAAGGATTTCATCGCCAACCTGTTTGCAGGGCTCACTATTTTTCTTGACCGCATGTTTGAGAAAGGGAACTGGATTCAGACGCCCGATGTCGATGGGACCGTGGAGGACATTGGTTTTCGGGCAACCAAGATTCGCCGCTTTGATAAAGCCTTGGTGACCATTCCCAACGCACGGTTGGCGGGCGAAGCACTCATCAATTTTTCACGCATGACCAACCGCCGGATTTATTGGATGATTGGGTTAGAGTACCGGACGACCAAAGAGCAACTGCGTGTGATTATTCAAGACATCTCAAAATTTCTGAACGAAGATTCGGAGTTTGAAACAGATCCAGCGAAAACCAAGACGTTCGTGTTTATCGACTCCTTCGGAGCCTCGAGTATCGATGTCATGCTGTACTGTTTTACCAAGACCACAAATTGGGGTGAGTGGCTCCGGGTGAAGGAGCGTCTGGCTTATCGAGTCAAAGAGATCGTCGAAGGACACGGTGCCGCGTTTGCGTTTCCTTCAACCTCCTTGTACGTCGAAAACCTACCGTTTGGCACGCCTGAGCAATTCCCACTACCGGGGCAGCCGGCTTCGAAACAGGCTCCGGTTTCCTAATCAGTAATTTGGAGGTTGAAACACAACACTTCTATTGCAACACCTCGTCCAGACAGTGTTGCACGTCGTTTGTGAATTTTGGGAATCCAGGGCTAGAAGACTTGATTCCGGGTCGAGCCTGGAATGGCGAACAAGATAGAAGGACTGTTGGGACATGCGCTTGCGCTTAAACCTGCTACTCATGCACCGTATGCTCTCTCGATTTTGACTTTGCAATGACCACGCCTCGTTTATTTGGAATAGAAACTGAATATGGGATTGCTCGTGAGGGGATGCCTGAGATCGACCCCGTCGTGGAATCCATGGAGCTTGTTCGTTCCTACCTGACGGGCCCGTTTGAACAATCGTGGGACTATACGGGTGAAGATCCCCACGTGGACCAACGTGGATTTCGAGTGTCCAGCCTTCAGCAAGATCGCGAGGAGGACCAGTTTGCTGAGTTGGATTCGCATCGACCCTTTACCTTTCATGAGATGAAGAGTGATCTCGTGCTGACAAATGGGGCACGATTCTATAATGATCATACCCACCCAGAGTATTCCACGCCCGAATGCCGGTCGTTGGTTGACTTAGTTGCGCATGACCGAGCGGGTGAGCGCATCGTCTTTCGCGCTGCACAGAAACGCAACCAAGATCTTGAGTCCTGTCACGTCAAGCTCTATAAGAACAATACGGATTTTCATGGCCATTCCTATGGCTGTCACGATAATTACCTCGTCTCGCGCGGAATTCCATTCGAGCACCTGTCGAATGGGCTCATGCCATTTCTTGTCACGCGCCAGATTTTTTCCGGCGCGGGAAAAGTGGGTATTGAGGCTCAAGAGCGAGACTCTGCCGGTGGGGTGTTTCAGATTTCTCAGCGGGCAGATTTTATGGAGACCCAGTGTAGCGTTGATACGATGCATGATCGCCCGATTCTCAATACCCGTGATGAACCCCATGCGGATCGCAAAAAATATCGCCGTCTTCATCTTATTTTAGGCGATGCCAACATGTGTGAATATGCAACCGCGTTGAAGGTTGGAACGACGCGTGTGGTGTTAGAGATGATCGAGCGAGGGATATGCCCGAGTATTGATTTAGATGATCCGGTCGCAGCGATTAAAACTGTGTCTCAAAATCCAACCTTAACGGTGGATCTTCCGTGCAAATCACGGAAGGCTATCACTGCGGTGGATATACAGCGCCGATATGTCGAAGCCGCCACCAAGGCGCTGTTCGGTACAGACGCAGAAACGGATTGGATTCTCAATGAGTGGAGCGATGTGCTCGATCAGCTTACGCGTGATCGCAGTATCTTGGTTGGTCGTGTGGACTGGATAACCAAGCAATGGTTGCTGGAAACGTTTATGGAAGCAGAGAATCTAGAATGGACAGATCCCTGGCTAGCAAGTCTCGATCTTGAGTATCATAATGTAGATCCTGAGGCCGGGCTCTTTCTTTCGCTCGAAACAGCAGGCAATAGTCGGCGCGTGTGTGACGATGCACAAATTGAAGAAGCCATCCGTTCAGGACCATCTGATACGCGCGGGGGGATTCGGGGTCTGTGCGTGTCACGATTTCCAGATCGTATTCAATCTGTACAATGGGAGCGGATCTTCTTCAAAGGCGGAATCATCAATCCGAAAACATTAGAAATGGGTGATCTCTTTGATCCGGATCAGGTATGGGCGGTACGTGAGGCTCTTGAGCAAGCGTCCAACCCGGCCTCGGTATGTGAATAGCTCTATAGATATGTGTTGCGATGAGGAGAGTACGTGATGAAAAATAGGAATGAACCACATCACTTTGCACAATGGGAGCGTCGTGAACGGCCGATCGATCCTGGGCCTCGGCCTCCTGCGCCAAAAGAAGACACTGGAGGACCGCGACGTCCGGATTCTGGTTCGCCCGAGAAAGATGAGCTTCTCAAGCGGATGCGGAAAGTCGATCCGAAGCAAGCTGAACGATATCGCCAGCGGACCGGAGAGTAGTTGCATGGCTCGGCAAGGGGATTTTGTGCAGGTACTTAAAGAACAGGGATATCAGCTCGGTTGGGCTCGCGGTGATGTCTCGGTTCCGGGAGGCGTGAATGTGCCTGTCATAACGGACGGAACAACAGTGTTTGCAATGAAGTATAGCGAAGGCGTCATCGTGGCCGGCGATCGTCGCGCGACCGCCGGCAATATGGTCATGTACGATCGTACCGATAAAGTTCTGGAACTTGACCGGTACAGCGTGATGGCCATTGCCGGGGTCCCAGCAACCGCGTTTGAGATGGCCAGGATTCTTGAACACTCATTTAAATACTACCGGCGGAGCCAGCTTCAAGATCTGTCGTTTGAAGGAAAACTACGTGCCCTCGCAAAATTGTTAAAAGAGAATGTGCCTGCCGCGTTGGCTGGAACAGGAGCAGTTGCTCCTGTCTTTGCCGGCTATGATCAGCAACGTGAAACCGCGAAGATTTTCTTTTACGACATCCTCGGTGCGGAATTCGAGGGCGTGGATCATGCGATGTCCGGCTCTGGTTCGCCCACGATCCGAGGGATTCTCCACTACCTGAACCGATGGGGTGAGAAACCGCTCGACCAGTTCTCTGAAGAAGAAGCGATTACGCTGGCGTTGCGTTTGTTGACCAGCGCCGCTGAATTCGATTCAGCAACCGGCGGAATTGACCGTGAAGCTGATCTCTACCCGGTAGTGAAGCGCATTACGAAGGACGGGGTTCACACCATCGGTGATGTTTCGCTGAAAGCCACCTTTGAAGCGAGGGTTTTGCAGCATGTATGAAGAACCCTACCGGTGGGTTGAGGCGATTACGAATCGCCGACAATACCTGCAAGACCAATTAAAACAGGGGAGTCCCATTGTTGCCATTACCTACTCCGATGGGATTGTGATTCTGACCGTCAATCGTGGCACCCCGAAGTTATATGAGATTTACGATCGTATCGCGCTTGCCGGAATGGGACACCCGGCCGATCTGGAAAAACTGCGTTTTCAGATGTTGGATCTCGCCCATGTTGAGGGCTTTCAACGATCTCCATCAGACGTTACCGGGGCGCGCCTCGTCAAATATGGGATTGCGCCCGTCGTCAAGGACGCATTTGAGGAGATCTTTAAGGCTCCGTATATCAGCAAGATTTTGATTGCAGAGTTGGGCGAGAAACAAATGCAGGATCACTTTGTGCGGCTCGATTATGATGGGGGCTTTGAAGAATCGACAACGACCGCGGTTGTTGGAGCCACAGCCGAGGTTCAATCGCATATGTCGACATACCTCAAGACCCGGCATGCTCAGTTAGGGGAGTCGCTCGAATTGGTATTCAACGCGGCCCTGTTTACCTGGGCGATTGGGTCACTTTATCAAAACCGTGAAGCGACCTTGCAAGATGAGTCCACAGATTCTGCTGTGCAAGACACGTCTCCGTCTTTTGAATTCCCCGATGAACAGGCTATCCAAGAGCATCTTCAGACAGTCTGCTCGGAGATGACGTTGGAGTGTGCGGTATTGGATCGCACCCTTGCTGGTCCATCCAAGTATCGGCCGATTCCTCTCGACGCGGTTCGGTCAATGCTTCCCGCGACTCTTAAAGATAAGGTTCGTTGAGGGGTGCACATCCTCGAGTGTGATCGATGAAAAACAGAATTTTCGGGCTTGAAACTGAGTACGGACTGCTCATCAACAGCGACGATCCGACGCAATCTCCCTCCTGGCTAGCCCGGCGTCTTATTGACCACATTTTTAACACCAAACATCACGGTGTGCTCGATCAGCATCACCGCGGCTATGACGAACCTCCAGGCAATGGGGGGTTTCTTCGTAATGCCGGGCGCCTGTACGTTGATATGGGTCATATCGAGTTCGCCACCCCCGAATGCCATACCCTCGCCGACTTGGTCGCATCAGATCGTGGCGGAGATCAGCTGATTCAGCAAGCGCTGAACGAGTTAGGACTTCAGGATACGGTCTCGTTCATCAAGAACAACATTGATCATCAGACAGATGCGACGTTTGGCTCACATGAAAACTACCTGGTGACGCGAGACTTTCCCTTTCATCTGCAAGGGCTTAATACACTCATTCCATTTTTAGTCACTCGGCAGATCTTCACCGGAGCCGGACGGATTGGCGTGACCGAAACCCCTGATGGCTGGATTCCACTTGAGTTGCTCATGGAGGATCGTGTCCAACCTGATGCACATATTGACGCGGATGTTCCTCCTTTCCAGATCTCACAACGGTCCGATCATATCGTCAATGATTTTTTCGAATGGGTGCAACATAATCGCGCCATTATTAATACCCGCGATGAGCCGCTAGCGGACCCGAGTAAATTCCGAAGGATTCACCTATTACTGGGAGATTCTAATCTCGCGGAGTTTGCGACGGCGCTTAAGATGGGCACAACAGGCCTGGTGATGCAGTTGATTGAAGATGGCTGTGTTCCAAAAGGGCTAGAGTTGGATGACCCCGTCCAAGCGTTACGCGACGTCTCCAGAGATCCGGAGCGGAAATGGCTGGTCACCTCAGCGTCCGGGAAGACGCTATCTGCTAGCGATGTCCAGGAACAGTACCTGCGAGCTGCGCAAGACGAGTACCGGGGTCAGGACGAGGAAACGGATTGGGTGCTGGAACAGTGGGAAGCGGTGTTATCAGACTTGCAGAGAGGGTATGAGAAGGTCGTAGGGCGTGTCGATTGGGCCTCGAAGTTGTGGCTGTTGGAATCATTCAGGGATTCCGAGAAACTCGCATGGAGTGATCCCTGGTTACGCAGCCTTGACTTGGAATACCACAATGTGAATCCGAGCACCGGCCTCTATTTCGGTCTGCAAGAGGGCGGGCAAGCGCCGCGTCTCACGACCGACGCCGCAGTGGATGTGGCGATGCACAATCCCCCAAGAAACACCAGGGCATTCGGCCGTGGAGAACTGGTGAAACACCTCCTCAAACATTCATCTGCCGGTGGCAGTGGGTATGATAGTGAGTCAGATGCTCGGCAGGCTGAATACGTGATCAATTGGTCTATTTTTCAAGTGCGCGGGCATGCACCCTTTCCGATGGTTGACCCATTTAAAACCTACGCCTCGGAAGTCCGGCGACACCTGGCAAAAGAGTCTGGCGTTGTGCCCGATGTATCCTGAGTAGGTATAATTCGCCTACGACTATAACGTTCTTTCCCCTCATGCAGTCCTGAGCCCCTTCTTCTCGCTTCACTACTGATATCCGCATGCGGCATTGTTCTTGCCTATCTGATCAGTAGGTGAGCGTCGTGATCGCACGTCAAGATCTGCCTTTCCGGCACCGATATGGTCAGTAGGACGAATGGTCAATGTTGATAGACGTAACAGAGAGGAGGGACGATCATGAGACGGAAACATCTTATTGCATTGTTCGCCTTCGTGGGACTAGCGATGATATGCAGCTCAGCAGAGCCGTTCCACCAGCATCCAGCAAATCCAGATCGTCAAGCACGAGCGGAGCATGCCGTCAACAAAGATTGTCGCGTGCTTCAACGCTCCAACTATCACACCGCAAAAGTCATATGCAGAGACGATCTCATCGCGATCGTTGATGAAGGAGATACGTCGATGCTCCGTATTGTTGGGGTCGTGCACCATCATTCTGACGGAACGATTCACGCATGGATCGACACGCTCTTTGAAGACATCGGCATCTGTACTGGGACGTATGAAGAGGTTGCTACAATAAAGGAGATGGATACTCTGCTGCATCAAGGTGCAGCCAAAATCCGAGCGCTAAAGTTAGTTGAGTTGCGCATATATTACGATTGGTGATAATTCTTGTTCTCGTGTTAGGGATTCCCGGCTGCAACCAGCCGGATAAATGAGCCCGCAGCCTCCGATGTGCTCACGGCCAACGAGTTGGCCCAGCTTCTCGGCATACAAGCATGGAAGCTGCATTTGGTGGTTCCCCCACAGAAGGACTCGCTGCACATCGGGACATTCATCGAAGAAAAAAATTAGACGATATTAAACTCAGCCTTAATAAGCAAGCAACGACTGTCAAATTTGCCCTGTCGCTCAAGATAGGCAGGCAAGGGGAGACAGCCGAAGTTGGCATAGTCTTCGATGACGGGGTGGGTTCGCGTCCACATGGTCCTGCCGCCGTGGTTTACGGGAATGCCGAACAAAAATGATCCAATGCGGCGAGGTGATCGGTACTCTGTGTTATCCATGGAAAAAGATGGGGAAGAGACGGTCTACTACGGGTTTTGGTTCGAGTGACGGAGATCTGGAATCACCTTTGCTTGAGACGGGGTTACGCTGCCTGCTTCGCCTGAATCACGACAAAGTCTTTGTTGCCGACGAACTCATCGTTGGCGAATAATCGAAAATCATACCGGCCGGGCGCGTGAAACTGGACTTGTAGCATAGTGATGCCGTAATCGACGATCTGCAAACGGTCTTTAATCTCTATCGGGGGAATGGTCCCTTCTGCAATCTGCTTGTCCTGATCCAAATGAACCAGCTTGAGTGAGAAGGTGTAGTTGCCCGCGGCGTCGGTGACGCAAAAATAGATGCTCATTGAGGGGTAGTTGCACGGGAATGTCTTCGATGCCAGATGCGTAAAGATTCCGATGAGGCTTTTCTTGCCGGTATTGCGGTCTTCAATAATCGTGTCGCACACCACGATCGCCTGGAGAGATGGTCGGAAACTCATTCTGTGTTTGCCTCAGTGTATATTGCTATGATAGCTAGGCTATCCTAGCTATATCGGAATATCAAGATGGCAGACTGGTTTGTGATTGTGAGCTGCCTATGACACGCGGGAGGATGTATTGATGTTAAGAATTGTCTTATCGACTGCGTTGCTTCTTCTGTTGAGCATTCCGGAGGATGGATCCGCCATGCGGGTCAAGCTCCTGACCCTCGAGCAGATGGTGGAGCAAGCGGAGATTGTTTTTGTCGGGCGATGTCTGACCAGTACCGCACAGGACGATCCGCAATTTGGACAAACCGTGACAGTGATCGAGTTTGAAGTGGTCGAAGCGTTGAAGGGACAGCTTAGTGAAACCCATACGCTCAAACAATATGGAGGCACCGGAGAAAGCACATCACATCGCATCGCCGGCATGCCGACCTACACGCCAGGAGAAGACGTCATTCTGTTTTTGTATGGGGAAAGCCAATATGGCTTAGCCAGCCCGGTGGGGATTTCGCAGGGCAAATTCACCTTCGTTGGTGACGATGATTCGTCGTCGCCCTCGATGATTGTCAACAGCATCAACAACAATGGGCTGCTGGAGGGCCTTGGTCGTCACGCGCTCATGAACGCCAACCGTCTTGATGAGCCCAAGCGAAAGGCCATACAGAGACTGGTGAGGGGCAATCGCGGGCCGATTCCGTACGAGGACTTTCTGCTGATAACCAAGGCGCTGATCGGTCGCGATGAGAATCAGGAGGAGTAAGGGCTCGCGCGCGATTGGGCTATTCGCACTGATTGCGCTGCTGCTGTCATCTCATGCGAGTTTCGCCGGCGGACCGTTCGTGATTGATTCTGCCGGCCAGCCTGCGGTATGGAGTACGGCGCACTCGGTTCCATTTCACACCGATCTCGGTCCGTTGGGACTGCTCACCAATGCAGAGGCCATCGCATTGGTCGAGGAGGCATTGCAGGTATGGGAAGATGTTCCCTCCTCATCGATTACCTTTGCTGCAGCGGGTTCACTGCCGTTCGATGTGACCGGCAGCAATGTCTTTGACATATTGGATGTCCTGGGCGATGGCATCAGCCCGGTTGTATTCGATCACGATGGTAGCGTCATCGACGCTGTGTTTGGGATTGGGGCCAGTCGCAGCGTCCTAGGGTTTACGGCGATTGAATTCGGTCAGTCAGATCGGATTCTTGAAGCTCAAGCGGTTCTGAATGGGTCCGTTCTTGATGGCGATCCGACCAATCCGGATGTGTCGCGTGAATCATTTTTGGCGACGATCGTTCACGAATTTGGACACTATATGAATCTTGATCACTCGCAGATTAACGGTGAGCTTGCATTCGATGGCGACGTGAGCAACGACGATGGTCTCCCGACGATGTTCCCCATCGCGTCGGATAGTGCTACCAAGACCACCCTGCATCTCGATGATATCGCAACGGTTTCCACGCTCTATCCAGGGCAGAATTTCTCGACATCGACCGGATCAATCGAAGGCGAGATCGTGTTGGGCAATGGGACGACACCGTTTCAGGGCGCGAATGTGATTGCTCGGCGTACCGGTGATCCCATCCACGATGCGGTATCATATGTCTCCGGCGCGTTATTTTCAAACACCTTTGGTGGGGGATCGTCAGATCCCGCGTTCAAAGGACTGTACACCATCGCAGGGTTGCCGCCTGGGGATTACACCGTTGAAGTCGAACAGATTGATCCGACCTTTACGGGCGGATCGAGTTTGAATCCGCTTGACCCGCCCGCCATGCTTCCCGGGCCGGAAGAGTTTTATAACGGAGAGAACGAAGCCGGGTCGATGGGGCTCGATGACCCCAGCGAGGCAACTACGATTACAGTCGCTGCAGGGGCAATCGTTGATGGCATTGATATTCTTTTCAATACGATCGCGGCAGACGATAGTGACATTGGACTTGCGCTTGTGCTGACCAAATTCAAACACAAAATCAGAGCTATTGGCGATCGAATCACCGCAA
>DTRN01000155.1 GCA_012965905.1 Nitrospirales bacterium
GCTATTATGTTGTCTGGAAAATACGTGGGCTTCCAGCATTACAGCGACTGTGGATCGCGATCCGGTGCGCCTCGACGAATCGTTTACTCTTGTGTTCGATGCCGACGGGCCTGTTGATTCGGATCCTGATTTCCGTTCACTCGAACGGGATTTTGACATTCTTCACCGAAGCCAAAGTACGAATATGAATTTTAGCAATGGCCAAGTATCGAACACGAAACAGTGGACCCTTGTGCTCATGCCCAAACGCTTGGGAGAGTTGGCGATCCCCTCTATTCCTTTTGGGAAGGATCGTAGTCCGATGCTGCGTGTGACCGTGATTTCGGCGCAACATGCCCAACCCGATAAGCGATCTGAGGACTTGTTTCTGGAGGTTGACGCCGAACCAAGACGTACATTTGTCCAAGCACAAATTCTCTACACTGCGCGTCTGTACCGAGCAGTGACGATTGAAAATGCTACGCTTACCGAGCCCACGCTGACTGATGCCGATGCGGTGATCAAAAAACTAGGCGAAGATCGAACGTTTCAGACGCAGCGTGATGGTCGCCGCTATCAAGTCGTGGAACGCCGCTATGTCTTATTTCCTCAAAAAAGTGGAATCCTCACGATCGACCCGGTGGTATTCCAGGGCCAGATCGTGCCGCCAAGACGTTCGTTCTTTAGCCCCAGAAGCAGTCAAACCAAGCGGGTTCGATCAGATGCGATCACCCTGACCATTGACCCGATCCCGGCTTCATTTCAAGGAGCAACCTGGCTTCCGTCTCGAAGTCTCCAACTCGCGGAGGCGTGGCCTCAGAATCCCCCTCAGTTTATTGTTGGTGAGCCCGTGACGCGCACGCTTTCAGTTGTAGCGGAGGGGCTGACGTCAGCCCAGTTGCCGGTGATCGATGTGACCGTTCCACCCAGTATCAAACAGTATCCCGACCAACCTGTACATGAAGACAAAGAAACGCATCAGGGCATCACCGGTCTCCGTGTGGAAAAAGTGGCGTTAATCCCCAGTCAACCCGGACGGCTGACGCTCCCGGCGATTGAAATTCCCTGGTGGAATATGCACACCAACGCGATGGAAATCGCGATGTTGCCGGAGCAAAGCATCCTGGTTGAGCCTGGAGTGGGAGTGACGGGTGGAGGTGGCAATCAACGCCAGTTGTCCCAAGAGACGCCGTCGGGATCGCTCAGTTCATTGCCGCCATATGTCACGCAGATTCAGACTAGCACACAGGGATTAGGGGTATGGCCATGGCTGACGGGGTTTCTTGCAATCGGGTGGTTGGTCACCGGCGTGTTGTGGTGGCGATACCGGCAAGGCGCTCGATTCGTGTCGAAAGATGGACGGCAAAAAATCGCAGGGAGTAGGCGATCAGTAGAACGCGATCTCAAACAGGCATGTGAACGCGGCGATGCACAAGCCGCGAAAGCGGCGTTGTTGGAATGGGGAAAGCTCCAATGGCCGAATAGCATGCCAAAAACCATAGGAGATATTGGAGAGCGCTCATCTGAACCGTTCCGTGAGGAAATCCGTAGACTCAATCACGCACTTTATAGTTATGAGTCTGTCGTGTGGGAGGGAGAAGCATTGTGGAGTGTCTTTGAACAATCAGCGGCACAAGAGACAACGACCCTCAAGCCCACCGATGATGGCCTGGAGCCGTTATGGGCGACATAAAGAGCACAGATCACACCATGCCTTCAAAAATATATGACCTCATTGTGATTGGATCGGGGGCCGCTGGAGAAAAAGCAGCGGCGCAGGCGGCCTATTTTGGGAAGCGTGTTGCCATGATTGAGAAGGAGAACGTCCTCGGTGGGGCGGCAACGAATACCGGCACGTTGCCGTCGAAAACCCTACGTGAGACATCGCTTATTCTTTCTGGGTTTCGCAACGAAATCTCAATGGTATTCAGGTCAAGGTGGAACGCAAAATACGTGTTCAGGACCTTCTGATGCGTGAGCAGTTTGTGAAGGAAGATGAGCGAACACGCATTTCGGAAAATCTCAAGCGACACAATGTCAACCTGTATTGTGGTGCTGCCTCATTTCGGGATGAGCATCACGTGGCAATCAAGCCAAAAAAAAATCCGCAGAGATGTGTCTCGAAGGCGAGATCATTCTCATTACGACTAGATCACGTCCAAACCGCCCGGCGTTGTATCCATTTCACGATCCCCGCGTGTATGACTCGGACACCATTCTGATGCTCAGGGAGATTCCGAAATCGATGCTCGTGGTGGGGTGATCGGCTGTGAGTATGCCTGAATGTTTGCAACCCTGGGCGTGAATGTCGCGGTGGTTGAGTCGCGCGCGCGTTTGTTGGGATTCCTCGATGCCGAGATCTCAGGGCTGCTTGCCGATCGCATGCGAACTGATGGGATTCGATTGTGCATGCCTGACACGGTCTCTGCGGTCGAACCCGCTCATGATGCACTTTCGATCACCCTGGCATCGGGCGAAACAATGTCCAAGCATGCAGTGTTAGTGTGTTCGGGGCGAACGGGGAATAGTCAGGGATTGGGACTGAACAACATCGTGATTCAACCTAACTCGCGAGGACATATTGAGGTGTCACCGCAGTACCAAACTGCTGTTCCCAACGTCTATGCCGTTGGCGATGTCATTGGCTTTCCTGCCCTTGCCTCGACGTCGATGGAACAGGGACGGGTGGCAATGGTTCACGCGTTTGATTTGAAATACAAACAAGAGCTTGCCACGATTCTCCCTTACTGAATTTATACCATTCCTGAATGTTCGGCGGTTGGCGAGAGTGAAGAATCACTGCAAGCACAGGGAACGCCATATGTTGTCGGAAGGGCACGCTATGATCAGAACGCTCGCGGGCAGATTATTGGGGATTCCAACGGGCTCCTAAAGTTGATCTTTCATAAGGACGACATGAAGCTACTCGGCGTTCACGTGATCGGTGAGCAGGCAACGGAACTCGTGCACATCGGGTTGAGTGTCATGGTAATGAACGGCGATGCTGATGTGTTTATCTACACCTGTTATAACTATCCAACGCTGAGCGAGCTGTATAAGTACGCAACCTATGATGCGCTCGGAAACCGCACCACATAGGGTCCTTATTTTTTTTCGGCTGGTGCTTCGCGCGTCTTGGTTGTAGGGGGCGTGGCCGCCACCTCTAGTGGCTGAATTTCAGCTGCCTGCGCTTTTGCGTGCTCACTGGCTTCTTTGAACAAGCGGGCCTCTGTGCCTACGACAAATTCAACGTCGCCCTCAAGGACTTCATACACCGCTCGGCTGGTTTCTTTGGCGAACGGTTTCTGGCAGGTCGTCGGGGCACCTTGCAGCAACTGCTTGGCTCGTTGGACTCCGATGATGACAATCCGAAAATGTGAGTCTATCTTGGTGTTGCTATGATGATCGAGTAATGAAAGAACTTCCATTGTCACTCCTTTCCCTGTGCATGACGCTGCCCCCCGAGGCAGGTTTCGCTGACATACGTGGTTTTCATTCGCTCTGCGGTAATGACCGCTTCCAATTCTTTCAGTGATTGATTCAAGTCGTTGTTCACGGTGATATAGGTGTATTCACGAAAGTGCTGCATTTCATCGCGTGCACGCTCCAATCGCATCTGAATCGATTCCTGGGAGTCCAACCCACGGGTTTGAAGACGTGTTCTGAGCGCATCCAAGGATGGTGGCAGGAGATAAATAAACACGCCTTCCTGGAATGTTTTCTTGAGTTGCCTGGCACCTTGTTCATCGATATCCAGCAAGAGGTCAATTCCCTCATCCAACGATTGTGATATTGTCGTGCGGTGTGTTCCATAGGAGTGGCCATATACTTCTGCCCATTCGAGAAATTCGTCGTCACCAATCATTTTCTGAAAGGCGTCTTTGCTCACGAAGGCATAATCCTGGCCGTCGATCTCACCTGATCGTTGGGGACGGGTGGTGTATGAAATAGAAAATCGCAAACGCGGCAGGCGGGCAACAAGCTGAGTGCACAACGACGTCTTGCCAGCGCCGGAGGGGCCTGATATCACAAACAGCAGACCTCGCCGCCGACTAATAGCTATGGCATCTTCATTCGTTGGAATATTGCTCATCTGTTGAAGGATACTCGCGATGTTACTCAAGGTTTTGGATTTGCTCCCGAATCTTTTCCAGCCTGCCCTTTATTGCCACGGTTCGCTGTGAGACGTCAAGATCATTGCCCTTTGTTCCCATCGTATTCACTTCGCGATTGAGTTCTTGCATCAGAAAATTGAGGGTTTTCCCGACCTCCGTGCCTGTCTTCATGAGGGCCTGGCACTGATCAAGATGGCTGACTGTTCGAGTTAACTCCTCACTTATATCACATCGTGTGGCGAACAGGGCAATTTCCTGAGCAACGCGTGAGCTATCTACTGAGGGGATGTTCGTAAGGTGTTGAATCTTCTCGTGTAGGCGGTTGGCATAGTGCTGAACCACACGCGGTGCGCGCCGCTCGATCGCCGTGATGTCCCGTCGTATGTGTCGAAGGTGACTCAGAATGTCTCGTGCTAACGCGCGACCTTCCCGCTTTCTCATGAGGTCGAACTCCTCTACTGCACTGGGGAGTATCCCGTCTATGATCTCCGTTGCTACTGCCGTAGACATGGGAGAAGGCGCGAAGGTTGTGAGTTCTCGGACGTTCGCTAACAAGCCGATATCGATGTTTCCGCTCAAACCAAGCTCACGTTGCAGTTTCTTGAGTGCGCGGACATATTCACGAGCCACATCCTCATCGAGGCGAATGTGTTGTTGCTGTTTCCCTCCGTTGCGAAGGGAAATAGAGGCGTCCACTTTCCCACGTGAGACACGCTGACCAATGATTTTCTTTATTTTGGCCTCATGTGGAGCAAGTGTCGTTGGGAGGTGGGTCGTGATTTCACAAAACCGATGATTCACCGCGCGAATCTCGACGACCACACGGTGACCGCGGACAACCCGTTCCTTCCGACTATATCCTGTCATGCTCTTAATCATTGGTTGGCGCTCTCAGTAAAGGTTCTTATGTGTTTTGAAGTGCAAGCGCATCCACAGCGCATGTCTGGAGATGGTTGTCGATGGCCTCAAGAAGTGGAGGCAACGATGCGGTATTGAGCGCTGATATTGCGATGCCGGACAATCGGTAGGCCAAGGCATCTCGTTGGGTTGAATCGACACGATCTGACTTGTTGAGGACAAGCAGGCGTGGAATATGGGTGAGGGACAGTTCCGACAAGACGCTCGACACCACACGAAGTTGGTCGTCAAGTGTTGGGCTGCTGAGATCGCACACATGAAGAAGGAGGTCGGCATCATTCAACTCGTCTAACGTCGTCTGAAATGCGCCCATCAGTCCTTTGGGGAGTTTTTGAATGAACCCCACCGTATCCGTGAGAACCACTTCCTTCCCCGTCAACAGCCGCAATCGGCGGCTTGCCGTGTCCAGGGTCGTAAAGACTTGGTTGCTTGTTTCGCAGTGATTGTGGGTCAAGGCGTTGAGGAGCGTCGATTTACCTGCATTGGTATACCCGACCAGCGCAACGACCGGATAGTTGTGGCGCGTCCGAAGGGCTCGTTGCTGGTGACGTTGTTTGACGAGCGTCTTTTGTTGGCGCTCGAGGAGGGCAATCCGATCTCGGATTCGGCGCCGGTCAAGCTCGAGTTTCGTTTCCCCTGGCCCCCGACCTCCAATCCCGCCGGTCAATCGTGAAAGGGCGGTCGAGCGGTCCGCGAGGCGCGGGAGGGTGTATCGCAGTTGGGCTAGCTCGACTTGGAGCTTTCCTTCTCGAGAGTGTGCCCGCCTCGAAAAAATATCAAGGATCAATTGTGTGCGGTCAATGACCTTCATCTCGGTGATTTCAGAAATGGCTTTTGTCTGTCCCGGCGTCAGGTTTTGATCGAAAATCAGAAAATCAGCTCCGCGATGTAAGGCGCTGATGACAACATCTTTTAACTTCCCTTGCCCCAGAAGGTATTTTGGGTGAACCGTCTGTAGACGTTGGATGACCGTGTCCAGAACGACAATGCCATCCGAAGCTGCGAGTTCTCGAAGTTCGGTGACCGACTCTTCCTGAACCACACGATGTTTCTCCGACACACTGATCAATATTGCACGGTCGGCATCCTGATTGACATGATGATTGGATCTCAATCTGGAGAATTCTTCATCTAAGGAATGAAGAAACGTCGACAGGTGGAGGTCGAGTGCATGGAATGAGGTGGGTGCCCACACCTCATATACTCGGTTGTCTGGATTCGGGGGGAGTACATGCGCAAGGTACATCGTGCCTGGCCTCCCACCCGCATCGACCCCGAGTGCTGCGATTAGGTCAAAACGCAGGAGGGCAAGGTCTGTCAGGTCATCCTGGTTCAGGGCTTCGTTGCGTAGGTGGGTGTGGACCATGCGAACGCCGCGTAAGGCGGTTCGACCCAATCGATACCGCGAAAGGTCAGGGATGACCACACCGCGTTCATCGCCCACAAATACATCCTCAACGACACCACCTCGACTAATCAAGACACCAATCTGCCGTTTGATCTCATGTGACAGCCCAGTCAAATAGGCTGCGAGTTCTGCACTGAGTACTTCGTGTGCAGATACCCGTCGACGGTATGTTTTTCCCAACCGGTGGAGCTGATCGGGCTTCAATCCACTGAGGTTGCCGTGTACGGTGGAAATTCCAATGCTCCTATGTGGTCAGGACACAGGTGGGGAGTTCATTTACTGTTCCACATGAGATCATTGTCTCTGGTCGATCCCGTAGTGGTTGCTGAGCAAAGGGTTCGATATCGAGAGAAGCAAACTCTCGATGGGTGTAGGCGTTCCATCCCGCCGCGGCGATCATCGCGCCGTTGTCAGTACAGTATCGCAGTTCCGGAACATGCACACGAAATTGATGTGTGGCCGCGCGATCAGCCATCGTCTTTCGGAGTAACGAATTGGCCGCGACGCCTCCAACTACAACGATGTCAGAAATGTCATAGCACACAGCCGCGTGGATCGTTTTCTGAACGAGCACCTGAACGATGGACGCTTGGTATCCGGCTGCAATGTCGGCCGAGGTCGTATCAGGATGATGCTTCTGGGGAGTTTGTAAGAAATACCGCAAGGCGGTTTTGATCCCGCTAAAACTAAAGTCAAATGACTGTGTTGATGGATATGGGAGCGGGAAGGGAGCCTTGCGTGCGTCCCCAGATTGAGCGAGTTGGTCAATCAATGGTCCTCCAGGATAGCCGAGGCCAAGCATCTTGGCGCCTTTATCAAAGGCTTCGCCTGCCGCATCATCGAGTGTACGACCGAGCTGTTCATAATGTTCAGGGGACTGTACCGCGTACAGGTTGGAGTGGCCACCAGACACGAGAAGTGCGATATGCGGAAAAGGGATCTGAGTTATGCCAAGGCGAGCCGAAGCAAGATGGCCTTCAAGATGGTGAACTCCAAGCAGAGGGATGTCACACGAGTAGGCTAATGCTTTCCCGAATGAGAGGCCTACCAAGAGTGCGCCGATCAATCCCGGACCTTGTGTGACGGCAACGGCGTGCAGTTGATCGACTCGGGTATCGGCCTGTGCAATCGCCTCGCGAACCACACGGTCCACAACTTCTATATGAACGCGGGATGCAAATTCCGGCACCACACCCCCATAGGGCGCATGAACGACTTCTTGAGTATGTAGAATATCGGAGAGCACCTCATGCCCGTTTTTGACCACCGCTGCGGCAGTGTCATCGCAGGAGGTTTCGATGCCGAGAATGAGCGTATCACCCACGGTGATCACTCACCGAGGCAATAATTTGGGGGAAGCTGAGGATGGAATCGGGTGGTTATAGCAAAGCCCAAAGGGGGTCACACGCTCGCAAGGGCTTCTTCTTCAACTTCAACAAACTCAAGCGCGGCATCTCGAAGAGAAACTTTA
>DTRN01000156.1 GCA_012965905.1 Nitrospirales bacterium
CTTCCCGCGAAATTCACTATAGTGTGCGTTCAATGATTGAACGACATTACCCAACCCCCCAATGCTGACCGACGAATTACGCTATAAGATCATCGGGCGTCTGGAAGCCGACCCCTACCTGTCGCAACGGGTGCTTGCCAAGGAGCTTGGTATCAGTTTGGGCAGAGTCAACTACTGTCTCCAAGCGTTAATGCAGAAAGGCTTGATAAAAGCCGGCAATTTCCATCACTCCAAGAACAAGCGAATGTACATGTATATCCTGACCCCTCAAGGGATCGAGGAAAAAGCCAAGGCCACGGTTCGCTTTCTTCGACGCAAGATGAAAGAAAACGAAGTCATCGCGGCTGAGATCGAACAATTGCGTGGGGAGATTGCTGCCATGGCGCAACAAACCTCCCAGGAAGTAGAACGAGTCTCGTAAGGGGCTCGCAAACTTAATTCGTTCGGCCAAGCCGAACCTTAGCTGTGTCTGACGCATCCGGGTGAGTTCTACACCCGGCATGGCGGTAGCGTGCCATAAATTGATCATCAACCAGTGCTTGAAGTGGTGACATATGGTGAACGAAAAACAGTTTTTGGTTGAATATTTCGATCGCTATCGTCAGTCCATTTTTGAGACTGACGTGAACGAGCAGCTCATCGAGTTAAAAGAGCTCATGAGCAGCGTTCATGCCGATGGGAAAAAGGTCATCATTGCTGGGAATGGAGGGAGTGCGGCTATTGCGAGCCACTGCGCCGTAGACTTCACCAAAAATGCGCGTATTCGCTGCGTGAATTTTAATGAGACCGGTCTGGTGACCTGTTTGGCCAACGACTATGGCTACGAGCGCTGGATTGAGAAAGCCTTGGAATTATATGCCGACAGCGGGGATGTGATCGTCCTGATTAGCTCGAGTGGCAAATCTCGGAACATGCTGGTGGCCGCGGACTATGCGAGGGACACAGGCTATAAGCTCGTCACATTTACCGGATTCGCCGCTGATAACCCGCTGAAAATGCGAGGAGATCTCAATTTTTGGGTCGATAGCCGGGCCTACAACATTGTTGAAATGACCCATCAGATATGGCTCTTGGGGGTGTGTGATTTGATTATTGGCCGTGCGGAGTATCCGGCATCCTGAGTCAATGGCCCTGCCTTGGGTAGATAGTAGAATAGGCAATGCGAAGTGAATCGTATGACATTGCGATCATTGGCGGCGGAATTATCGGTTGTGCGCTGGCGAGGGAACTTGGCAAACGTTTTGGAAGCGTTCTCTTGATGGAAAAAGAAGCAACGGTTGGGTTGCACACCAGTGGGCGGAATAGTGGTGTCGTCCATTCTGGCTTCAATCCAACGCCCGGGACGCTGAAAGCGAAACTGTGCGTTGAGGGCAGCAAAGAGATTCGGGAATTGTGTAAGGAACGACAGGTTCCATGTGAGCAGGTTGGCACCTATGTGGTTGCTACGGAAGAGAGCCAGATCCCAGTCCTACATGACTTGAAACGCCGGGGTGACGTAAACGGAGTGCCGGGAATCGAGATCTTGCCTATAGAAGACGTGCGTGAGCAGGAGTCAAATGTCAACGGCGTCGCGGCTCTGTTTTCTCCCACCGGAGCCATCGTCGACTCCAATGCATTAACACAAACCTTGGCCCATGATGCAAAACAATCGGGAGTCTCCGTGGCGTTGGGGCAGGAAGTCGTGCGCATTGGAGAAGACACCCATGCCATCACATTGCATACCAGAAGTCGGCATTTTTCGACCCAGCTTATGATTAACTGTGCGGGCCTTTACGCTGATCGTTTGGCACACATGATGGGAATTGCACGGCAATACGTTGTGGCGCCGTTTCGCGGTGAATATTTTGTCGTCAATCGTGCTGATGATCCGATTATACGATCGATGGTCTATCCAGTTCCGAATGTGTTGGTACCTTTTTTGGGAGTGCATTTGACTAAAACCGTGGCGGGAGCGGTATTGATCGGACCAAACGCCGTTCCGGCGTTTGGTCGTGAGGCATACAAGCGGTTTGCGATCAACTTCAGGGATATGACCGAAATGGTGTGTCACAGAGGGTTTTGGAACGCGTTCGTACGCAATCGAGCGTTGGTTGGGATTGCATGGAACGAATTTC
>DTRN01000157.1 GCA_012965905.1 Nitrospirales bacterium
GAGTACCCATTTCTCCATCTTGAAGTCAGGAATTCCGTATTGAAGCAATCCACCGACTCTATCCGCCTTTTCAAAGACCGTAACAGTATGACCAGCTCGCACGAGCTGTTGCGCCGCAGCAAGACCGGCAGGCCCGGATCCGACGATCGCCACGCGATTGCCGGTTTGTGACAACGGCCGAATCGGCACCACCCAGCCGTTTGCAAATCCACGGTCGATAATTTCTTGTTCGATGTGTCGAATTGCCACCGGTTGATCGATCAGACCCAACACGCACGCTGATTCGCAAGGCGCCGGACACAAACGCCCGGTAAATTCGGGAAAGTTATTCGTCGCATGCAACGCTTTCAGAGCGTCCTGCCATCGCCCGCGATTGACGAGATCGTTCCATTCTGGAATGAGATTATCTACGGGGCATCCAGTTTCCGTCTGGCAGAAGGGCACCCCACAATCCATGCACCGCGCACCCTGGGTCTTAAATGTTTCTTCAGCCATTGGCGCATAAAATTCACGCCAATCCTGCACCCGATTTTCGACCGGGCGCCGAACTGGGCCTTCACGAGAAAACTTGAGAAACCCTCGAGGATCAGCCATGTGCACCAACCTTGATGTCGGCAACTGAGGCCTGTTGCTTACGCTCCGCAAGCACGCGCTTGTAATCCGTCGGCATCACCTTGACGAACTTCGCAATCATCCGATCCCACTGCTCAAGAAGGCGCTTTGCCTTTGGACTTCCGGTGAAGGTCAGGTGTTGTGTCACCATCGCCAACAACTCTTGCTGGTCTTCCTCACTGACCACCTGCTCCAGTTCGACCAGTTCAAGGTTACACCGTTGTTCAAAGCGGCCGTCTTCATTGAAGACATACGCGATTCCGCCGCTCATCCCTGCAGCAAAATTCCGTCCGGTCGGTCCGAGGACAACCACTCGTCCACCTGTCATGTACTCACAGCCATGATCTCCAGTTCCCTCAATAACCGCAATGGCACCGCTATTTCGTACCGCAAAACGTTCCCCCGCGGTACCATAGAAATATCCCTCCCCGGCCGTCGCACCATAGAGTGCAGTATTTCCAATCAGAATTGTCTCCTCCGGCACAAACGTCACTCCCTTCGGAGGCACGACAATGATGCGACCACCAGAAAGCCCCTTTCCAAGATAATCGTTTGATTCCCCTTCGATCGACATGGTGATCCCACGGCTCAGAAATGCGCCGAAACTCTGTCCCGCGGAGCCTTGGCAGCGAATTCGAATGGTGTCGTCAGGAAGCCCCTCGGCACCGTATCGCTTGGCAACGTGACTTGAAAGGATGGTCCCAATCGTCCGTTGGGTATTGCGAATCGGAATCGAGATCTCGACCGGCGTTTTGTCATCTAATGCCGGCTGGACACGCTTTAGTATTTCCCAATCCACCGAGTCTGCGATACCGTGATCTTGCTCCTGAACACAATGCGTTGCTATGTCAGGCGGCACATCGGGCATATGAAGCAATGGGCTCAAATCTAACCCTTTGGCTTTCCAGTGATCTACAGCCTTGGTGACTCTGATCTTATCCATCCGACCAATCATGTCTGCCATGGTTCGGAACCCAAGCTGCGCCATAAGTTCGCGTATTTCTTCCGCGACGAAAAAGAAGTAGTTCACGACGTGCTCTGGTTGTCCTTTGAACTGTTTCCGTAGTTCAGGATCTTGCGTGGCCACGCCAACCGGACAGGTGTTGAGGTGACACTTTCGCATCATGATGCACCCTTCGACAATCAGCGGCGCCGTGGAGAACCCGAACTCCTCCGCTCCCAGAAGGGTTGCAATGACCACATCACGCCCGGTCCGCATTTGTCCGTCCGTTTCAACACGGATACGCCCGCGCAAATCATTCAGCACTAACGTCTGGTGCGTTTCTGCTAAACCCAATTCCCACGGCATACCCGCGTATTTGATCGACGACATGGCCGACGCACCAGTCCCTCCACTGTCTCCACTAATGAGCACTTTGTCCGCATGGGCTTTGGAGACGCCCGCAGCCACCGTCCCAACACCAACTTCAGAAACCAGCTTCACCGAGACCGCACCCCACGGATTCGAATTTTTCAGATCAAAAATGAGTTGCGCGAGATCTTCGATAGAATAAATGTCGTGATGGGGTGGTGGGGAAATGAGCTGCACCCCCGGGGTTGAGTACCGAATGCGTCCTATGACCTCATCGACCTTATGGCCAGGCAGCTGGCCGCCTTCACCAGGCTTCGCCCCCTGCGCCATTTTGATCTGAAGCTCTTTCGCGTTCACCAGATATTCCGCGGTCACGCCAAACCGCCCCGACGCTACTTGCTTAATCGCACTATTCTTCGAATCTCCGTTCGGAAGAGGAGTAAATCGTTTCGCATCCTCTCCTCCCTCACCCGTATTACTCTTCCCTCCAATCCGATTCATTGCGATCGCAAGGGTTTCGTGAGCCTCGATGCTGATGGCCCCAAACGACATAGCCCCAGTGGTGAACCGTTTGACGATCTCCGTCACCGGCTCGACCTCGTCAAGAGGAAGCGGGGTCGGAAGGGTTTTGAGTTCGAACAACCCACGCAATGTCGAGCGCTGTTTCTGCTCATCATTGGCCAAGCGGCTGAATTCCTGATAATCACGATAACTGTTTTGTTGTGTCGAACGCTGCAGGGTCGTGATTGTCTCCGGGCTCCAGTTGTGGTGTTCACTATTCACGCGGTAGTGATATTCTCCACCGAAATCCAGGAGTCGAATGGCTCCAGGGTTATAGGCAGCCGCGTGACGCAGCAACGACTCTTGGGCGATTTCCCGAAGACGCACCCCACCAATGCGTGATGCCGTTCCAGTGAAGTAGCGATCGATGACGTCGTTATGTATTCCGATCGCCTCGAAGATCTGGGCACCACAATAACTCTGAACGGTTGAGATCCCCATCTTCGAAAATATTTTAAGCAGCCCTTTATTCACCGCCTTGATATATTTCGATGCTGCCGTTTCGACATCAATCTCGTTGGGAAAATAGTCTTCACGGACGAGGTCAACGAGAGTTTCAAAAAGCAGATAGGGGTTGACCATCCCTGCACCATATCCAATCAACATCGCAAAGTGATGGACGTCTCGTGGTTCACCCGTTTCGACGATCAAGCCAACATTCGTGCGTGTCCGTTCCCGGATGAGATGGTGATGCACAGCAGCAATGGCTAACAGGCTGGGAATCGGAGCCAACGCCTCATTCATGCGGCGATCGCTGAGAATAAGAAACTTGATGCCATCTTGAATCCCTCTTGACGCATCCTGGCAAAGTTTCTCTAACGCTGTTTCTAACCCATCAGGACCATCCGCGACGGGAAACACCATATCCAGCGTTCGAGCACAGAAATAGCCATCGGACAACGTTCGAATCTTCGCGAGTTCCGCATTGGTCAAAACGGGCTGTTGTACTCGAATACGATGACAAGATTCCGGCGACTCTCCAAGAAGATTCGGCTTGGGCCCAACATTGGTGACCAACGACATCACCAACTGCTCGCGAATCGGATCAATCGGCGGATTGGTGACCTGTGCGAACAACTGTTTAAAGTATTTGAACAGGAGTTGCGGACGATTCGATAACACCGCAAGCGGCGTGTCTGTCCCCATCGATCCCACCGGTTCCTGTCCCGTCACCGCCATGGGCATCACCACCATCTTCAACTCTTCCACGGTATACCCAAAGACCTGTTGCCTCTGCCGAAGCGTGGCATGATCAGGCTGCGGAACATTCATGGGTTCGGGAAGCTCGTCCAGCGACACCCGATGCGTCAATACCCACTGTCGATATGGCTTTTGTCGCGCGATTTGTGTCTTGATCTCTTCATCATCAATGATTCGACCCTGACCGGTGTCAACCAGAAACATTTTCCCCGGTTGCAGTCGCCCCTTTGCTCGAATATTTGGCGCATCAAACGGTAATACCCCAGCTTCAGACGCAAGCACAACGACATCGTCACGGGTAATCACGTACCGACAGGGACGAAGACCGTTACGGTCGAGGGTGCCACCCACAATGGTCCCATCGGTAAACGCAACGGCCGCGGGGCCGTCCCACGGCTCCATCATGGCCGAATGGTATTCATAGAATCCCCTTCGCTCCAAATCCATGTTCGGATGACCGCTCCACGCCTCCGGAATGAGCATCATCATCACATGAGGTAACGATCGTCCCCCCATCACAAGAAATTCAACGGCGTTATCTAAACTGGCAGAGTCACTCTGTGTTCCATCGATCAAGGGATACAATTTTTTGAGGTCATCTCCGAACAAGTCCGATTGCAACCGCCCTTGACGCGCATGGATCCAATTCACATTGCCTTTGAGAGTGTTGATCTCGCCATTATGTATGGTATAGCGATAGGGATGTGCCAAACGCCACGTCGGGAACGTATTGGTGCTGAACCGTGAATGCACCAGTGCAATAGCGCTTATCAGTGAGGAATCACCGAGATCTTGGTAGAACACGGGAAGCTGAGACGGGAGGAGAAGCCCTTTGTATACCACCGTACGGCATGAAAAGCTGGGAATATAGACGACGTTCTTATCTTGAATAGCTGAATCCCGAATGCCGTTCTCAATGCGACGTCGAATCACGTATAACTTGCGCTCGAATTGAGCCTCATTCAGCATATCCCGTGCGATAAACACCTGGCGGATTGCAGGCTGCGTCCGACGGGCCACCTCACCAATTCCACTCTCTTTGAGCGGCACATCGCGCCATCCCAGCAGACGTTGTCCTTCTTCATCGATCATCTGTTCCACCAGAGTTTCACATTGATGGCGCGCAGCAGGATCCTGAGGAAGAAACAACATTCCGACGCCATACTCCCCCGCACCAGGCAGACGAATTCCTACATCGACACAGGCTCGTATAAAAAACTCGTGCGGGATCTGGAGCAGGATTCCGGCCCCATCACCTGTGCACGGATCACAGCCTTGCGCGCCGCGATGGGTCAAGTTGTCAAGCACTTCTAGCCCCTGCCTGACGATCTCGTGGGATCGAACCCCCTTGATATTGGCAACAAAACCGATGCCGCACGCATCCTTCTCAAACTGCGGATCATACAGGCCCTGTTTCAGTGGAAAACCTGGTATTGGAAATGACGTATTCATCGTTTGTATCCCGAGTCGTTATTTCTAAAACAATCCTGGAATTTGCATTCCTCCAGTCAACCCTTTGAGCTCATCTGCCATAAGTTCCCGCGATTTTCTCAACGCTTCATTGGTTGCAGAAATTACCAGGTCTTGAAGCATGTCAATATCTTGGTCCTTCATCACCTCCGGATCAATCCGAATCGAGATAATCTCCTGGGCTCCGTTGGCTGTCACTTCAACCATCCCGCCACCCGCAGAGGCCTGTACAGTCTTGGTTGCCACCTCATCCTTTAATTTCGCCAATTGATCTTGCAATACCTGCGCCTGCTCCATCATTCCACCTAAGTTTCCGAATGGGGATTTCGTCATTGCGGTTCTCCTTCTTGCACACGATCCTCACATACCTCCTGGAGCTGACCCCCGAATTCATCCAACACCATACGCACCGATGGGTGGGTAAGGGTGCGATCGCGCAAATTCTGGGCCTGCTCCTCATGTCTTTCTTGACTGAGCTCTCCTATTGTTTTCACAGGTTCGGAAGATTTCGCAAGCCGAACAAACTTCAGCTCGACCGCCGTTCCACACAGCGTCCGACACACATCCTGAACATATTTTTGATTGTCATCGCGCGCCATCAACTCACGACACCTATCCGAATTATCTGAGAAGGCAATCATAACGATCCCGTGTTCGACCTTAATCGGAACACCTCTCACAAGATAGCTCGCTAGATTGGGTTTCTTCACACCAACCCGTTCGACAAGTTCGGCCCAATCGATGGAGAGTGGTGCCTTGTGTGTCACTTCTTTCCCTTTAGGGATGGCTGCTTCACTTGAACCCTCAGAGCGCGCAGACTTGGGATCAGCAGAGACTTGAGCCTTCGGACGAGGTGCCGCCACAGGTTTGGACACCCGGGGAGCTTGTTCTCGAGTTGCGGTCTGGGGTGCCCTCGTTTGCGACGTTGTTTTTGTATCCTTCACGCCCTTCGTAACACCCGTGTGCGATTCTGATTCTGTCGTCTTTAACGTCACGAGTTGGCAGACTTTGATGGCTGCCATCTCTAGGACATAGCTCGGGAATTCAGTATGCTTCAAATGATCTTGCGTTTGCGTCAAAATTTCGAAGACTCGCTGGAGGTCATCAACGGTTAATGCCGTCACGGCCTCCTCTTCTTCGCGATTTAACACCTCAGATAGGCCAAGGCGCTCTAGCGACTTTGGAGATATTTTTAGCACGACGAGAGACCGAACGTCTTCAACAAGGTCTCCCAAAAACCGATGCAGATCGCCTCCCTGATCTCCCACTGCCCACACCACCTCAAGTGCTCTGGCCGGATCACGAGCCACAACAGCATGAAGCATTTCCCGTCGTAGCTCGTTGGGAATATTCCCAAGTACGGTATCAACATGGTGATCCGCGACGGTCTTCCCGGCGAATGCGACAATTTGATCAAGCAAACTCAACGCATCTCGCAGACTGCCGTCAGCCGCTTTTGCCGTGGTCTCGAGACCATGCGGACTGATCGTGATGGCCTCCTGCGTTACGATATGCTGAAGATGTTCCGTAATGGTTCTGACGGGAACTCGACGAAAACTGAAATGTTGACAGCGTGACAGAATCGTTTGCGGAATTTTATGCACCTCAGTGGTCGCAAAAATGAAAATGACATGCGCAGGCGGCTCCTCAAGCGTCTTCAACAGCGCATTGAAGGCAGCCGTTGAAAGCATGTGCACTTCATCGATGATGTACAAACGGTAGGTGCCTTTTGCGGGACCGATTTTGATGGTCTCTCGGATACTCCGTACGTCCTCGACACTATTATTGGACGCGCCGTCGATCTCCATAACATCAAATGATTGGCCGTTTGCAATCTCGACGCAACTTTGACATTCGGCGCAGGGTGTTGGTGTCGGGCCTTGGTGACAGTTCATCGCTTTCGCGAGAATTCGTGCCACCGTTGTCTTTCCAACACCCCGCATCCCTGAAAACAGATAGGCGTGGGCAACACGTTTCCCCTCGACCGCATGGACAAGGGTCTGCACGACGTGGGACTGTCCGATCACATCGGGAAACGACATCGGTCGCCATTTTCTTGCGGAAACTTGATAGTTCATGGTTGGTATGGTCTGTAAGAAAAGGGCCAGGTGATCCTGCGGCACCCGAACGTCCCTGCTTACCGCTGCTTCCTTCCGGACCTCACGGGGTTCACAAGTGCTCGTCGCACAGGGCCCGGCCCTAGCTTTGTTTTTGGGTCAAGCAGCTGGCGGAGAGGGTGGGATTCGAACCCACGGTACCGTTGCCGGTACGCGTGCTTTCCAAGCACGTCGATTCGTCCACTCTCGCACCTCTCCCTCTGAGGTCAATCAACAACATAAGGCTCGTAAATGATACCACAACTCCTGGGGAAAAATGGGGGTCACGAATGGCGGAGAGGGTGGGATTCGAACCCACGGTCACACAAGGCGACAGCGGTTTTCGAGACCGCCCGATTCGTCCACTCTCGCACCTCTCCTTTTGTTATGCTGCACCCAGCTACGTGTTCATAATTGCCGGTATTCGTCGCTCCCTCCGGTCCCGGAAGAATGATTGAAGCATCTCTTGACTGTCCCGTGCACAGACCCCGCGTACTACCGAAACGCGATGGTTCAAACGTGGTTCTGCCGGGATGTTAAAGACGGACCCG
>DTRN01000158.1 GCA_012965905.1 Nitrospirales bacterium
ATTCTATACCGTGCAAGGAGGGAATACTCATGGTTACTGTCACTGAAAAAGCCGAGCATAAGATTAAGGAGTTGATGAGCGAAGAAGAGGACATGGTGGGCCTTCGCGTGTATGTCAAAGGCGGAGGATGCCATGGATTCTCCTACGGGATGTCGTTTGAATCCGAGACCGCCGATGAGGACAACATTATCGAGAAAGTCGGTGTCAAAGTAATCATCGACCCTCAGAGCGCCCCGTTACTTTCGGGATGCGAGATCGACTATGTCGACAGCCTCCAAGGCTCAGGATTTTCGATCAAAAACCCGCAGGCGAAATCAACCTGTGGGTGCGGATCGTCATTCGGCGTCTAACCTCACATAACACACAGACGATTCTACTGAGGCCAACGTCCCCCCCGCCTAAAACAGGGGCCGTTGGCTTTTCATATCAGCATTACACGGATACCCGAATGAGAGATGTTTTTCTGACAAAGCGGATCGAGTTTTGCGCATCACACCGCTATCACCAGCCGCGCTGGTCTGAAAAGCAGAATCAGACCGCCTTCGGGCACGCGCATAATCTGTACGGACATGGCCATAATTATCTTCTTGAAGTGAGCGTCGGCGGCCCTGTCAATCCATTGACTGGAATGGTGCTCAACATGTACGATCTCAAACGCATTCTCGAGGTCGTTCTCTCTGAGTTTGATCATAAGGACCTCGATAAGGATACGCCGTATTTCACAACAACAATCGCGACACCCGAAAACCTTGCATTGGTTCTTAGCGA
The DNA here is from genome assembly GCA_012965905.1 of Nitrospirales bacterium. Classification (GTDB taxonomy): domain Bacteria; phylum Nitrospirota; class Nitrospiria; order Nitrospirales; family UBA2166; genus UBA2166. The sequence goes on from DTRN01000158.1 coordinate 769, forward strand.
GCGAATTGCATCACACCTCGACGGTGCGTATCTTGAACGGGTTCGTCTCTTTGAGGACGAGGATCTCTATGTCGACTATCACCATAACAACGGGCGATCAATGAATACCGTCTGCCTCACACGTCGCTATCATTTTTCAGCCGCGCACCGGCTGCACACCGATCGTCTTTCGCCCGAAGACAATAAGAAGATTTTCGGGAAGTGCAATAATCCCAATGGACACGGACATAACTACACCCTTGAAGTCACCCTTCACGGCCAACCACATCCTGATACGGGAGCCATTTATGATCTTTCACACCTCGACCAGGTAGTGAACGATACGATTGTGAAGCGCTTCGATCATCAACACATCAACTACGATCCTGCGTTCCGTGAGACCACCACGACCGGTGAAAACCTGTTGGTGCTGATGTGGGATCTTCTCGCCAAAGAGATCCCTGCCGAAACGTTGTACAAAGTGGGCCTCATCGAAACGCGGGACAACTATTTTGAATATTACGGGCGAACTCCTACCTCGCCAGCCACCCCAGTACCATAAATGTCGTCACTCATGGATTCGCTGACTCAAACCACCCCTGACATTCGAACATTGATTGAGCAACTGCTCATTTCGGTAGGCGAGAACCCTTCACGAGAGGGATTGGAAAAGACCCCGGAACGTGTCGAGAAAGCGTTCCAATTTATGACCAAAGGGTACCAGGAGGATGTCGACGACGTTCTGAACGGAGCCTTATTCCAGATTGATTACGATGAGATGGTGATTGTCAAAGATATTGATTTCTATAGTCTGTGTGAACACCATCTGCTCCCGTTTTTTGGAAAATGTCACATCGCGTATATTCCCAACGGCAAAATCGTCGGACTGAGCAAAATTCCTCGGCTCGTTGACATCTTTAGCCGCCGGCTGCAAGTTCAAGAACGCCTCACCGTGCAAATTGCTGAAGCCCTGGAAGCACGCCTTCAGCCTCAAGGAGTCGCGGTTGTCGTCGAAGGATTCCACCTGTGCATGATGATGCGTGGGGTACAGAAACAGAATGCATATGCCACCACAAGTTCAATGCTCGGGGTGTTTCGCAATCAGCAACAAACACGCGAGGAGTTCTTGCAGCTTCTGCGGCACAGCGTGCGCCGAAATGTTGGGGAGTAGCCGCCGAGGCTCGTTCACAGTTTGGGTTGATGTCGACAGCCGCCGTATTCAGTCCAGGTCGGGAGACAATCGTGCGTCAATTTGATGTTGAGGCCCAACAGCTCAAAGACCAACTGCTTGCCATGGGTGGATTGGTAGAGAACCAAATTGTCCACGCGAAACAAGCGCTGGTGGAATCAGACAAAGAGCTTGCCCGTGAAGTGATCGTGAACGACCACAAGGTCAATGCGATGGATGTCGAAATCGATGAGGCCGCCCTCAGACTACTGGCGCTCCACCAGCCAACCGCACGCGATCTCCGATCGATCACCACGGCAATGAAAATCGCCACAGAACTCGAGCGCATCAGCGACCTCGCGGAAAATATTTGTGAGCGCGTCCTTGAGCTGGCCGATGAGCCCCAACTGAAACCCTATATCGATATTAGCCAAATGGCGGAATCATCAATCCATATGGTCAAGGGCGCCCTGCAAGCCTTTGTCAATGAAGATTCTGCACTCGCACGGCAAGTGTGCGACAACGACGATCTCGTCGACGATCTGATCGAACAGGTCTTTCGGGAACTGCTCTCATTTATGCTGGAAGAGCCTAAAATCATCACACGCGGAATCCGCGTCATGTTTGTAGCCAAGTATATTGAACGCATCGCGGACCATGCGACAAATATCGCAGAATTAGTCGTCTACCTTGTCGAAGGAAAAATTATTCGTCATACAACGTAATACGGAGATGCCACCATGAAAATCATTCTTCAGGAAGAGATTGAGAACGTCGGACACATCGGGGACATGATCGATGTCAAACAGGGATTCGCGAGAAACTTTCTCTTGCCCAGAGGAAAAGCAATTGAGGCCACAACCCGCAATCTCAAACAGCTCGAACATGCGAAGCGCCTGGTGGCAGATAAAGCAAAAAAAGCGAAGGGTGAGACCGAAGCGTTCGCCCGGACACTGGTTGAAATGTCAATCACCATCACCGTAGCGGCTGGTCCCGACGGGAAACTTTTTGGATCGGTGTCCGGAAAGGATATCACGGAAGCCCTTGCGGAACAGGGCATCCAATTGGACAAACGAAAAGTCACTATGGAACATCCGCTCAAGGAAGTGGGCAGCTTTGTGATTCCGATCAAGTTGCCCAATGATGTCACGGCTTCGTTGACCGTCAACATCGCCCCGGAAACGCCCGAGGAGTAACGGATACGTGATGACTTCTCTTGCCCACGTCGATGCTGACGTTCATCAGGCGATCACACGGGAAATTGATCGTCAACAACATCGTCTTATCCTGATTGCGTCAGAAAATGTCGCCAGCCAGGCCGTGATGGGAGCGCAAGGCTCCCTGATGACGAACAAATATGCGGAAGGATATCCCGGGCGACGATACTACGGGGGATGTGCGAACGTCGATACCGTCGAACGGTTGGCGATCGAACGTGCCAAACAGCTGTTTGGCGCCGACCACGTGAATGTACAACCGCATTCTGGCTCGTCCGCGAACATGGCCGCCTACTTGTCCGTTCTGAAACCGGGTGATCCCATTTTGGGCATGGACCTTCCCAACGGCGGACATTTGACCCATGGGCACCCTGTCAATTTTTCAGGGATTTTGTTTCAGTCGTCCTCCTATGGCGTCGATCGCAACACACAACTGATTGATTACGATGCGGTGGAGCGGATCGCCAAGGAATGCCGGCCTAGAATGATCGTTGTCGGTGCTAGCGCATATGCGCGAACGCTCGACTTCGAGCGATTTCGTGCAATCGCCACGTCGGTTGGCGCCTACCTTCTCGCTGATATCGCACACATTGCAGGCTTGGTCGCTGTGGGATTACACCCCAGCCCCATTCCTCATGCTGACTTTGTCACGACGACGACGCACAAGACCCTACGTGGGCCCCGTGGAGGCATCATCATGTGCCGCCAGGAATTCGCGAAAGCGGTGGACAAGATCGTGTTTCCAGGATTGCAAGGCGGGCCACTGATGCATGTGATTGCCGCGAAAGCGGTTGCACTCAAGGAAGCGCAATCTCCTGATTTTCGAGCCTATCAGCAACGTGTGCTGACGAACGCGAAAACGTTAGCCGGAGAACTCCGGCAAAGAGGCTATACGATCGTCTCCGGTGATACGGATACCCATCTCTTTCTGGTAGACCTAAGCCCAAAAGGCGTCACCGGAAAGGAGGCCGAGTCTGCGTTGGATGCGTCAGGCATTACCGTCAACAAGAACACCATCCCGTACGACAAGCAGCCTCCCGCCGTCGCCAGCGGCATTCGCCTTGGAACACCAATAGTGTCTTCACGAGGGATGGGGCCATCGGAGATGACCGTGATTGCGGCATTGATCGACCAGGTCATTGAGAATGCCGATGACGCCACCGTACACGAGACCGTCCGAACGGAAATACAATCGCTGTGTGGGAAGTTCCCCACCTATGACCATTAAGAGGTTAGCCGCGTGAAATGTCCATTTTGCCATCACCTTGAAGACCGCGTCGTTGACTCGCGACTCGCCAAAGAGGGAGAAGTCATCCGCCGCCGTCGTGAGTGCCTCAACTGCAAACGGAGAGTCACCACCTACGAACGTTTCGACGACGTTCTCCCCAGGGTGATCAAAAAGGATGGCCGTCGTGAGGCCTACGATCGACGAAAGATCATTTCCGGACTTCGCAAAGCCTGCGAGAAACGGTCTATTAGCCACGCCACCATCGAAGGCGTTGCCGACCGCATCGAAAAGAAGCTTCAGGAACAAGGAGAATCTGAGATCCCGAGCCAGCCGATTGGGGAACTGGTCATGGTCGAGTTACATCACCTTGATCCCGTTGCGTACGTCAGGTTTGCCTCGGTCTACCGGGAATTTAAGGATATTCAGGAATTTTCTGAGACCATCAAAACGCTTGATCAACATCGAAACACGCGCTAACCCTGACCCATCGATCGAACGCCTCAATCCTGAAGGCTCCTAACATGACGACGCAACGCGTTCAATCCCCGAAAACTGCACAGCCACACACCAACGTAGCCATTATCGGCTGTGGTAAGGGCGGCAAAGCCCTGATGGAGATGTTTACCGGCGACGTATTGGTTCACATCGCGGGGATCGCCGAAGTGAGCCCAACCGCTCTTGGCTTGCCTCTCGCAAAAAAATTAGGCATCCCAGTACGAAAAAACTTCCACACCCTTCTTAATTCGCTTGACATCGACCTGGTGATCGATGTGTCCGGAGACCCCACCGTTGAAGCCGCGTTACTCAACATCAACCGGCCCGACATGGCCGTCATCGGGGGACCGAACGCGAAATATATGTGGCAACTGATCGATGCTCAAATTCGCGCCCAACAGGAAACCGAACAGCAACTGAATAAGTACCAGCGTCTTGCACGTCTCCATGTCAAGGAGGCGGCCTCTGCGGTCTCCGAGGAACGGACCCGTATTGCATGCGACATTCATGATGGCCTGATCCAAACCCTGGTGGGGTTAAACTATAAACTCGACTTGTGTCAAACCCTTGCCGGACAAGACAGCTCACAATGTCTTGATGTTCTCGCTGAGATCAAGACCCAACTCAAGAGCAGTATCGAGGAAGCTCGCTACGTCATCTTCAATCTGCGACCATTGACCGCGGGTCACCTCGACATGATCTCAGCGGTGAAAAACTATCTGCAGTCATTTGAGGCACAGACACATACCAAGACCGTTTTTCGGTCGGAAGGCCAGGTGCGGGCACTCGATTCCAAAACAAAGATCTTTCTCTTCCGCATCATTCAAGAGGCATTGAGCAACATACGTAAACATGCGAAGGCGACCCAGATCGAGGTGAGCATTGACATACAGAACGATCGTGTTCTCACCAGCATTGTGGACGACGGAGTCGGATTCGATGCTGAGAAGGCAGTTCAGAATACCTTCACCTGGGATTCGTTTGGTTTGAGAGCCATTATCGAGCGGGCACGTATCATCGGTGGCGATGCGACAATCACATCTCAGCTTGGAAACGGAACTAGGATTACAGTTGAGAGCCCAATCAACCGACCGCGAACGAAAACCGCAACGCGCAGTCCCCGCCCTGTGCTTTCCCTGAAAAAGAGCGCGTCACACACAAGGAAGAATCGCCATGGATGACCAAAATGTGATTAAAGTTCTCATCGTTGACGATCACCATGTCGTCCGCGAAGGCATTTCTGCAATCCTGAAGATCGTGGAGGATATCGAGGTGTTAGGGGAAGCGAAAGATGGGCAGGAGGCGATCGAGCAAGCCAGAGCGTTGCTACCCGATGTTGTGTTGATTGATATCAGCATGCCCCTCATGGACGGGGTGGCAGCCACACGAGCCATTAAGCGCGAGCACCCGCACATGGGCGTTGTCGCGCTCACCATGTACGAAGAAGAACAATATATCTATGACATGATCCGTGCCGGCGCGACAGGATATCTCCTGAAAAATACCGATTCGTCAGAGCTCACCACGGCCATCCGAGCGATCTATCGCGGAGAATCTATGATCAACCCATCGGTTGCGAGCAAGATTTTGTCAGAGTTCTCGCAATTATCCGCAGGAAAAGGACGGAATGTTCGCGTCGACCACGACCTCACCGATCGTGAAATGTCGGTTATCCGGCTCCTCGCTGAGGGCAAGACAAATAAAGAAATTGCCAACGCCTTAGACCTCAGTGAGAAAACGGTGAAGAATCACGTACGGAACATCTTCCATAAGCTTCACGCCTACGACCGCACCCACGCCGCCATGCTGGCTCTCCGAAAAGGCCTGATTGCACTCGACGAACTCGACGTGACGCCGTACGACGCTAGCGAATCATAGGAGGTCGCGTGCTGGAGGGCCTAGCCCTCCAGCACGGATAAAGGCAGGAAGGGGGGGGTTATTTTTTCTTAGCCTTTTTCTTCGCTGCTTTTTTCTTTACTGTTTTCTTCTTCGCAGCTGGTTTCTTCTTCGCTGCTTTTTTCTTTACTGTTTTCTTTTTAACAGCTTTCTTCTTCGCTGCTGGTTTCTTCTTCGCTGCTGGTTTCTTCTTCGCTGCTTTCTTTTTCACTGCCATCCAGATCACCTCCCCTCCTTAGAAGTTGCCATCTCCAAGGGAGCGATCAGTGGGCAACCGCACCCTCGTGTCGTTTCAGACCGGCAGGGCCTAGGATTCCCACCGAGTGCTGAACACCATGCTCGATTACGTCTGTACATTCTTGCTCTCTGCCAATTCAAACGTATTGGGCATGACTTTTCGAAACCGTTTATCACGCTTGACCGCGGTGGCAATCGACGTCACCGGCGTTTTCCCCCTGATGTGGATTCCCCCATCAAGCAATCGTTGGTAGAGATCCTTGGCGTGCATGGGTTGGCGCATTTCGGACAGGATTCGGAACGTCGCCTCGGGGATACTCATGCCAGAAAACCGGCTCCGCCCAAGAAGAATGTCACGTGATTGATCCTCGACATCTGCGGCAGAAAGCGCAGGCGAGCCATTCGGCGCATCTGCATCGGTCAGGATCTGGCTGGATAGACTTGCCAACTTGGCTTTGTCTACTTCGACTCTGTAGAGGGTTTCTGCCAATTCCAAATACTTCTTTATCGTTGCGACCTGATCGGAGAGTTTTTCGCGCTTTTTCTCAAGCTCTAGCAGTCGGCTTCGATAAGCCTTGATCCTCTGCTCAAGGCCAACAATAATGTCTTTAAGCTCTTCCATATGCTCATATCATCTAATAACTTGATTCTTATACCACTACACACACGTCGTGTCAATAAAAACTTTAAACGAAATATATAAGTTTTGT
>DTRN01000159.1 GCA_012965905.1 Nitrospirales bacterium
AAGCAGGCTGAAGACAAATTCAAAGAGTTGAATGAAGCCTATGAGGTCCTCAGCGATTCGGAAAAGCGCCGCAACTACGATACGTTTGGCCATGCGGCGTTTGAACAGGGTGGAGGCCATGGTGGCTTCGGCCGTGGTGGTGGTGCGGCGGATGTGTTCACCGATATCTTCGAGGATTTTTTCGGTGGAGGGGGGACCAGGGCACGCGGACGTGCTAGGCGCGGAAACCATCTTCGCTATAACTTGGAGGTTTCATTTGAAGAGGCGGTGTTTGGGAAAGAAGTCAATCTGAAGATTCCACGATGGGAGACTTGCTCGACCTGCAAAGGAAGCGGCGCAAAAAGCAGTGCGGCTGTTCGCACCTGTTCAACCTGTAATGGAACTGGGCAAATTCGTTTACAACAGGGATTCTTCCAGGTTGCGACCACGTGCAGTCAGTGTCAGGGTGAAGGCCAAGTTATTGCAGACCCATGCAAAACCTGCCGCGGCCAGAAAAAGGTCTATAAAGAACATTCCCTATCGGTCAGCATCCCCGCAGGGGTGGAGACTGGGACCAAGCTTCGATTGACCGGTAAAGGCGAACCGGGGGAGCAGGGTGGTCCTCCTGGTGATCTCTATGTCGTGATTATGGTCAAGGACCATGATGTCTTTGCCAGAAATGGAAATGACATTCTGTGTGAGATTTCGTTGAACTTCATCGCGGCTACTCTTGGGGCACGAGTGGAAGTCCCAACGCTGAAAGGAAAGGTGCCCTTTGATATCCCTGCCGGGACTCAGCCGGACAAGATCCTGCGCTTGAAAGGGCTTGGGGTGCCGAGTCTCAACGGTCGCGGGACCGGCGATCAGTTGATCCGGGTCAAGTTGACGATTCCGACTTCTTTGTCAAAGAAAGAACGCGAATTGCTTGTTCAGTATGCTGAAGTAAGCGGAGAGAAGATTGATCACGCTGACAACGGCATCGTCGACAAGATCAAAAACTTGTTTGACTGATTTTCTCCCGTCTCATTCCTTCCGATAGAACATGCCGGTTTTTTTCATTTCGTCTGATTGCGTCCACGAGCGTCGGCTCATTGTGACGGGACCATTGGTTCAGCATCTTCGCGGGAGCCTCCGTGTGAAAGCGGGAGAGTTGTTGTGGTTTGGGGATCAGAATCGATGTCGGTATCAAGTAAGACTTGATGAAGTTGCGCTGACCAGGATTACAGGTAAAGTCGTCGATGTCTGTACAGAACCGACGAACAGTTCGGTGCACGTCACCGTGGCACACGCAGTGGTCAAGGCACACCGAATGTCTTGGATGCTCCAGAAGACGACGGAATTGGGAATGACACAGCTTGTGCCGCTGATCACCGATCGCACCGTGGTACACGCAAAGGTATCGCAACATAAACAGATGGTCGAACGATGGCATCGTATTGCTCTCGAAGCTGCACAGCAGGCTGAGCGATGGGATGTTCCCACCATTCATCGTCCCACGAAGTTGAGTACGTTCCTTGACGAATCTGTTCACTACGATGTCAAGCTGTTGTTATGGGAGAAAGAAACGGAACTGCGTCTTCCCACGGTTCTGCGGGGAGGACCACGTCCCACACAGATCAGTATCCTGGTCGGCCCAGAAGGCGGTTTTACCGACCAGGAAGTTGATGCTGCGAAGCGTTGTGGATATCAGACGGTCACGCTTGGTCCGCGCACCCTGCGTTCTGAAACTTCAGCACTCGCTGCACTGAGTGTTATACAATCTGAGTTCGACTAGCTGGCGCGTATGCCTGAACGAATGTCTGCGACACTGTGGAGGCGAGCGATGGCCTTCGAGATCGATATCTTCTTGATCACCATTACCTACCTTACGACGTTCTGTGTTGGGTTACTTGCGGCCTGGCTGGGCCTGAAGGTTGCTGGATATGATGCTCCTTCGTACAGCCTTATCGACACGCTGTTGCTTCCGTTTGGGTTTCTCAGTCTTATCGTATCTCTGGCATATTTTATTGGCTTTGCGTCGTATCGCGGCCAGACTCCGGGCAAAGCCATCATGCGTATCAAGATTGTGAGTATGACCGGAGGGAATGTCACACTTTCGATGATTGTTGTGCGAACTCTAGGATACTTCCTCTCGGGCGTACTTTTCGGGTTGGGATTTCTCATGGCTCTGGTGACGAGGCGCCAGCGCGCTCTTCATGATCTTCTAGCGAATACCCATGTGGTTGCCACATAAATACTGTCATTTTTTTGTGCTCTTCCTCTTCATGGCGGGCACGCTTCTCTTTCCTCCCGTCGCAGCTACTGAGGTTGTCGAGCGCATTCTCGCGGTGGTCAATGATGAACTTGTGTTGCTCACCGACCTTGAGCGCGATCGTGTCTTTTGTCCCAGCTCCGCATCCATGGCTCCACTGGCTGTGTCCGCTGCTCGTGATGAACCCTATCCCGGTCTTCAAGCGCTAATCAATAAACGTCTTGTTGTGTCTGAGGCAAGACGGTTAAATATTTCATTGCCGTCCACTACTGTTGTCGAGGAAAGCCGAAAGATACTTATCGATCGATTTGGGGGCTTGAAGTCGTTGACGTCCACGATGGCCGCACATGGCATTGATCAGGAAGATGTACTGGTGATGCTTCAGGAACACCTGTTGATCCGCCGATTTCTCGAGGTGCGAATTTTTCCGTTTATTCGGACATCATCTTCCGATACAGTGCGAGACACGCGTGCGAGTAAACGTCTCGAACGTTATCTCTCACGGCTTAGAGCACGAGCCACCATCGAGATCAATTCTCCGTAATCCCCACATCGTTACGTACATGGCAGTTAGCCTGACGTCAAAAATGCAAGCCATTGCCGACCTGATTCGTCTGCAGAACCAGTCTGGGACGGTATTGCTGATGATGCCGTGTTTGTGGTCACTAGTCCTTGCTTCTGGTGGCCAACCAACATTCCTTATGCTTGCGATCTTTGTCATCGGGGCATTTGTAATGCGTAGTGCAGGATGTGTGATCAACGATCTGGTCGATCAAGATATCGACCGGGAGGTTGAGCGTACGCGTCATCGACCTCTCCCGTCTGGGCGTCTAAGTCGTACTGAAGCCGGTCTAGTATTGCTGGTGTTGCTAGCCGTTGCGGCCCTCTTGCTTGCCATGTTGAATGTAGTGACCCTTCTGTTAGGTCTTGGTGCTGTAGTGTTGGTTGTGTTGTATCCCTTTGCCAAACGCATCATTGCCATGCCGCAGGCGGTGCTGGGAATCGCGTTCGGCTGGGGAGTGTTGATGGCTTGGGCGGCAGTCCGTGGAACCCTAGAGCTTCCCGCAATCTTGATCTTTTTCGCGACGGTATTCTGGGCGATCGGATACGACACGATCTACGCGATTCAAGACCAAGAAGACGATCGACGTATTGGCGTGGGATCATCGGCGCTCCTGTTTGGACGGTTCACCTGGCTTGCGATTGCACTGGTGTTTTCTGGAATGATCGCGTGTCTGGCCTCGGTGGGATTCATCGGACAAGTTGGCAATTGGTATACGGTCGCTCTCGTGCTGGTATCCTTTGTGATGGCCGTTCAGGTTGCCATGATCAGACGTGGACTCAATCGTCGTGAGGCCTTCGACATGTTTCGCTCCCATGCCGGGATTGGGGTGGCGATCTTGATCGGACTTGTTATCGGGTTAATAGGGGATTCGACTGTTCGGGTCACCGGTCCCACCATGGGGACGAGTTATGCCGTGACACTCCATCCTCTGCCTGAGGGGATTGAGCGTGACGCCCTCCAAACCGAGATCGATCGGATCCTCGTTCGTATCAATAATCGGATGTCCACGTACCAGGAACATTCTGAACTCTCTCGCTTTAATCAGAATCAGACAATTGAATGGGTAGATGTATCTGCTGAACTTTTCACCGTCGTTGATGCGGCCGTGCATGTGAGTCGGATGACTCACGGTGCCTTTGACGCGACAGTGGGCTGGCTAGTGAATCTTTGGGGCTTTGGCCCTTCTATCCCAACCACGATTGTTCCGTCTGATACGGCTATTTCCGAAGTAATGCGGGCGACGGGATATGAGCATCTACATCTCAATCCTTCGCCTCCGGCTCTCCGCAAGGATGTTCCTGAGCTGTACGTCGATCTATCAGGGATTGCGAAGGGTTACGCTGTGGATCACATTGCTGAATATCTCGACTCTGTTGGAATCGAGAACTATCTCGTTGAAATTGGCGGTGAACTGCGAGCGAATGGGAAAAGGCAGAATGGCATGACCTGGGAGGTTGTGATTGAACGTCCGACGCCATTGGTGCGCGAAAAGCATCGGGCGATCAAGTTACGAAATCGGGCGATCGCAACATCGGGAAATTACCGAAATTATATCGAGCGAGATGGCAAACGCTTCTCACACATCCTCAATCCGAATACCGGAAAGCCGATCACGCACAATCTGGCCTCGGTCACGGTGATCCGCTCGTCCAGCATGGAGGCAGATGCGTTGGCAACTGGGCTTATGGTTTTGGGGCCTGATGCTGGATATGATGTCGCGGTCAAAGAAGATGTGGCCGCGCTGTTTTTGGTGAAACATGAAGATGGATTGCACGAAATAGTGACGCCAGCATTGGATCGCTATCTAGATCGTAAGTAGGGAAATGACAATGTGTGTCCCACCTTTCATTCAGGTATACTGAGCGCCCATTTCGTGGAGCGTAGATAATGCAACAAGAAGATCTCCTTTTAGCCGTCGTGGTCCTTATGTTGGCGGCGGCGATTTCGGTCCCGTTCTTTCGATGGCTCGGATTGGGATCTGTCATCGGGTTTCTCACCGCGGGGGTGGTTGTTGGTCCATGGGGGCTGAAGATTACTACGGAGGTGGAGACTATTCGCCACTTCTCTGAATTCGGTGTCGTGTTTCTTCTCTTCCTGATCGGTCTGGAACTTCGTTTGTCAAAACTGTGGGGAATTCGAAGGGTGGTGTTTGGTCTTGGCGGTTCTCAGATCATGGTGACGGGTGGATTGATTGCAGTGTATGCATGGGCATTTGGTGTGCCGTGGAATGTTGCCCTGGTTGTGGGATTTGGGCTGTCAATGTCCTCGACCGCCTTCGGACTACAAATCCTGACCGAGAAGGGCGAAATGGGAACGCGTCACGGCCGTGCGTCCTTTGGAATCCTACTTATGCAGGATTTGGCGGTTGTCCCGATGCTGGCTATCGTTCCCTTTATGGGAGAGATGACGCGGGGGCAGGGCGATCCCTATTGGGTTGCCGTCCTGAAAGCAGTTGTCGTGATCATATGTGTTGTCGCGTTTGGACGTTATGTCCTCCCACGAGTATTTCGCGCAATGGCTACAAGTGGCAACACCGGGTCATTTACCGGGGTCGCGATTATGACAGTGCTTGGTGCTGCATGGGTGATGGAGCAAGTCAACTTGTCTATGGCGTTGGGAGCATTTCTCGTTGGTCTTCTCCTCTCGGACTCTGAATATCGACATCAGATCGAGGCCGTGATTCAACCACTTCGCGAGTTTCTTTTGGGATTGTTCTTCATGGCTGTCGGCATGTCTATTGACTTCGGTCTTATCACGGAAAGTGGCTTCGTTGTGTTCGGAACTGCGCTCAGTGTCCTGGTGTTCAAGGCTCTGGCACTGTACGTCTTATGCCGACTCGCCGGCTATACAAAAATTTCGTCCTTTCGGGTCTCGCTATTGCTTCCACAGGTCGGTGAGTTCGGGTTTGTGTTGTTCGGCGTAGCCATCGCCCATAGCGTCATAGATGAGCATTTGTTCAAACATTTGCTTCTACTGATTGCGATGACCATGGCATTGACCCCATTTCTTGATGTGATCTCTACGCGTATTGCGAATCGACTTGATGGGACGAAAGGCCTGGATATGGAGGATGGATTGCACGGGGAGTCCGAGCATCATGTTCTTATCGCAGGTTTTGGTCGGGTAGGGGGGACCATAGCAATGATGTTGAGAAACAGTGATGTCCCCTACCTCGCGCTTGATATTAATGCAAAAGTCGTTGAAAACGGGCGGGCACGAGGGTTTCATGCCTTCTACGGCGATGCAAGTAAAGCGAGTGTCTTACAGGCGGCTGGTGCGGGATATGCAAAACTTGTGATAATCACCATTGATAATCAGGAGGCTGCGGAACGTGCGGTGTCTGCGATTCGGTATTTATATCCGGGGTTACCGATCCAAGCCCGGACGTTTGATCTTGCCCACAGTGAAAAGTTACATTCACTGGGTGCAAACTTCACTGTCCCCGAGCATGTGGAAATTAGCCTTCAGCTTGGTCGGGAAGCGTTGCTTCACCTGGGGCGTACGGAGTCATATGTCACTGATCTTGTCGATGACATTCGGCAGAATGATTATGCTGTGCTCCGGAATACTGCTTACGCTAAGAGCAGGCAATCAGTATGAACTATCAACCGATTGAAAATTACGGCATGATCGGGAACATGCACACCGCGGCACTGGTCGGCCTAAACGGATCAGTGGACTGGATGTGCTTCCCTCACTTTGATTCTCCCAGTGTATTTTGCGCGATTCTGGACGATGACAAAGGTGGACGGTTTCGAATTGCTCCAGCCAGCGAAGAATCGGTGATCTATAAGCAGTTCTATTGGCCAGATACCAATGTATTGATCACCCGCTTTCTTTCCCCGGATGGTGTTGGCGAAGTCAGCGACTTCATGCCTGTGGGACTTTCAGAAGGGGAGCCTGGCTATCACACCCTCATCCGAAAAGTGCATGTCGCCCGCGGATCAATGCGTTTTCGCGTTGAATGTCACCCCGCCTTTAACTACGCCCGTGACAGCCATACGATCACGGTATTTCCAGAAGGTGTTCGCTTCGATTCGTCAAAGCTGAGCCTCTGGCTGTCATCCCCTGTTCCGCTTGTGCAGCAAGGAAATAGGGTCACCGGCGAGTTCACCCTTGATCCAGGCCAGACGGCCATTTTCGCCTTACATGATTGTGGAAGCGATTGGGAACGACCACAACAACATCCGGAACAGCAAGGGGAGGAGTTGTTCAGGCAAACCATCGAGTATTGGCGCCGGTGGTTGTCACACTGTACCTACACTGGGCGATGGCGAGAGGTGGTCAATCGGTCGGCGCTGGCGTTGAAGCTGCTTACCTTTGAGCCAACCGGCGCCATTGTCGCGGCTCCGACGTCGAGTTTGCCAGAGGGGATTGGCGGGGAGCGTAATTGGGACTATCGCTTCACTTGGATTCGCGATGCGGCCTTCACCCTGTATGGGCTCTTACGCATTGGCTTTACCGACGAAGCATCACGCTTTATGGGATGGCTTGAAGACCGTTGTCGTGATCTGAATTCCGATGGCTCGCTTCAGATCATGTACGCTTTGGATGGAAGTAAAAATATTACGGAGACGACACTAGATCATTTAGATGGCTATAAAGGATCTCGTCCGGTCAGGATTGGTAATCGGGCAGCGGTCCAGTTGCAGCTGGATATCTATGGCGAACTGATGGACTCCGTCTATCTTTATAACAAGTACGGTACCCCTATTTCATACGATTTGTGGCGACACCTTCGACAGCTGATCAATTGGGTCTGTGATAATTGGCAACGACCCGACGAAGGCATATGGGAAGTACGCGGAGGACGACAGCAATTTACCTATTCAAAACTCATGTGCTGGGTCGCGGTCGATCGTGCGTTGCGACTCGCTGACAAACGATCCTTTCCGGCGGATCGAGAACGTTGGCTGAGCGTTCGCGATGAGATTTACGAAGAAGTGATGAGCAAGGGATGGAACCAAGACCGGCAAGCATTCGTTCAACACTACGGGAGTGAGTCCTTGGACGCGTCAAACTTATTGATGCCGCTGGTCTTCTTTCTTTCCCCAAATGATCCTCGGATGATGAAGACGCTGGATGCCATTCTCAAGTCACCGGAAGAGGGTGGCTTGGTGGCAGATAGCCTCGTCTATCGGTATAACATCTATGAAACTGAAGATGGTCTCGCGGGTGAAGAAGGCACCTTTAATATTTGCACGTTCTGGCTGGTTGAAGCATTGACCCGTGCCGGTCGACATGACCCTAAATATCTGCGGCAGGCACGCTATATGTTTGAACAGATTCTAGGCTACGCCAACCACGTAGGCTTGTATGCCGAAGAGACGGGAACCCGTGGTGAGGCGCTTGGGAACTTCCCTCAAGCATTAACCCACCTGGGATTGATCAGCGCGGCGTTTAACCTTGACCGTGCGTTGGGTAAAAAGGGCTGAGGAGGATCCCAAAACATCACTTAGCCACTAGCACGTCTGCAAGTAATTCCGCTTCAATTGCGTATACCTTGATCATCGACTGGATATTGCAGGCCTCCAGTGCCGTTTTGACCGAACCCTGTGGTCGCAGAAAACGACGTGCCCCGCCCTTCAAGCCACGCTTTTACTCGCTGGATGGCCTTCTGATCGATGGTCGATGACCGTCCGCCACCAGTTCAATCGCTTGCGCTAATCGTTCCGGACTGATTTCTTTGAGCAGATATCCGGAAGCACCAGCCATCACAGCCGACAACATGGACTCATCATTTCCATACGAGGTCAGAAACAATACCCGTGCAGTCTCATGGTTTTGCAGCACTTCTCGGCACAGTTCCACGCCGCTACCGTCAGGCAACCGGTTTGTTCGTCAAACAACATGATGGAACATACCGACGGCGACACCGTCAGTTCTACCTGAAGACAAAGGGTGTTCAGAATGTTCGAGATCGGCTCCCCATCAATAACTTTCTCCAAGGAGATTCTCTGGATATCATGTAAGGACTCCACAACTTTTCGTTCGGTCATATCAAGCACAATTCCCTCCGGTGGCGTAGAGAGCTCCGCGTATGATTTCTTAATGGGTTCCAGAATTATGTCACTAGGGAAAATTTTAGCAATAGGTGCAAGTGTCCCTATCGATGGGTAGAATTTTGGAAGGTAGCGTGCTTTATCGTGTCCAGGTGAGCCAACGATTGAAGATTGATTTGACGCGTGGCGTGAGCCGTGTTTTGTTGTATGCGTCGCCTAGACGTTTGATGGCTTCCGCTTGGGTGGGATAGGGGTGAATGGTCTTCGCAATGGCGCTCAGGCCAAGTCCATTGGTCATGGCTAAGGTAATTTCGCTGATCATATCCCCGGCATGTGCGGCAACGATTGTCGCGCCGATGATTTTGTCTGTTCCCTCCTGAACATGAAGGCGTGCGAACCCTTCGGTTTCACCATCTAAGATCGCACGGTCATTCTCTTCGAGATTCCAGGTAAAGGTGTTGATTTTGTAGCCTTTCGCTTGAGCGTCTTCCGCGCGAAGTCCAACATGTGCGATTTCTGGTTCGGTATAGGTGCACCATGGAATGGTGAGGGCGCTGGTTTTCTGACGGCCGTGAAACAGCGTATTGGCGATGACGATGCGGGCCATCGCATCTGCAGAATGGGTGAACTTGTATGGGAAGCAGATATCCCCTGCTGCGAAAATGCGTGGGTTGGTGGTCTGCAAGCGTTCGTCAACGGTGACGCCGACCTGAGGATTGTACGACACGCCGACAGCGTCGAGATTCATGTCTTCAACATTGGGAGCGCGTCCGATGCTCATCAAGATCTCGTCCACCACCAGTTCCGTCGTCTTTCCCGCCGTTTCGCAATGGATCACTTTTTCAGATCCGTGAGATTCAATCTTGAGAATATTGGCGTTGCAGGTGAAGTGAACGCCATCTCGGCTAATCGAGGCTTTTACAATTTCTGCGCCATCGTAATCATCGCGAGGCAGGATGCGGCATTCTTTCTCGAACACAGTCACCGTGCTTCCAAAGCGGGCAAATGCTTGGGCCATTTCGCAGCCGATGGCTCCGGCGCCAATTACAGCCAATCGTTTTGGTAGTTCTGTAAGGGAAAAGACGGTTTCATTGGTGAGATAGCCTGTTTCTGCTAAGCCGGGGATAGGAAGAGCAGCAGCGCGTGCTCCGGTTGCAATGACCGCGCGTTTGAACGAGAGGGTTTTTCCGTCGACCTCGATAGAGTCAGATCCGGTAAAGCGGCCCGTTCCGAGAAAGACATCCACGCCAAGGCTTTGAAATCGCGCCGCAGAATCGACGCTGCTGATCTGAGTGCGAATCCTTCGCATCCGTTCCATCGCGGCACCAAAATCGTACCGAACCCCATCAGGAATCTGTACGCCGAACTCACCCGCGTTGCGAACGCTTGCCCAGGCGCGTGATGCACGGATGAGCCCCTTAGATGGCACACATCCAACATTCAGGCAGTCTCCACCCATGAAGTGTTTTTCGATGAGTGCGACATGTGCTCCGAGTCCAGCCGCGCCCGCCGCGGTGACCAGTCCCGCGGTGCCAGCACCAATCACGACGAGGTTGTAGCGCGGCTTGGGTGTCGGATTCACCCAGTCTGGTGGGTGAACATTGTTGACCAGTGCCTGATTGTAGGCATCATCTGGGAGCATCGTTGGCATCAGTCTGATGTTGTGATGGGCAGGTGTAAGGCTATTCTATCGTCAGCTGTCTTTGGTCAGCAAGCACGGTAGAGCGAGCGCACCCACTCCGCGTCTCTCTTCGCCATCTCGGTGCCAGCAAGGGCAGCTGCTTCGACCTGAGCTGGGGATCGCTGCCCCAACAGGACGCACCCGGTGGGGGTATCGGTCAGCAGAACATCCAAGAGTCCGTGGAGCACAGGTTGGGGATGGGTTGAAAACGTGGCTGTGAGTGTTTTGTTCGCTTCACGTATTTTTGCGAGAACAGTGGGATCAGAAAATTCCGGGACACCTAAGCGCATATCTCCCACCGGAAACGTAGTCGGTTCTGTATATTTTCCGGTGAGCAGGCCGTGCTTGAGTGGCGAGAAAAATGCCACGCCGACATTATGTTGGTGGACCCAGGCTCGTAATCCACTTGTCACGTAGTCGTCATCCATTACGTTCCGGTACGGCTGGATGACGTCGGGGTTGGTCTTGTCGGCATATTTCAAGATCGCCTTTGGGTCCCAGTCTGACAATCCGATAAACCGAATCTTGCCTTCCTCTTTTGCACGGCGAAGGACCTCGATCGCTGGATCGAAGAATTCGTCTGCATCTCCGAACATGCAATGATGCAGATACAACAAGTCAATCACGTCTGTCTTGAGTAATTTCAGCGAGAGTTCAATTTGGTGGCGCATAAAATCAGGATGGTAGTAGTGGTCATGTGGGCCCATTACCCAGCCGAGTTTCGTCGCCAGAAAGATGTCTTTTCGTGCCACCGCAGCATCCCACATCTCGCCGATGAGTTCCTCGGAGCGCCCGTTGCCGTAAGCGTCTGCGGTATCCCAATGATTGATGCCGAGTTCCCACGCCCGGATGAGAGCTTGCTTTGCCGTTTCGTCGTCATGGCCGGACCAGCCAACGGACCGATCGCCTATGGTGTTCGATCCTCCGTATGACCAGGTCCCTAAGCTAATCGCCGAAACGGTTGCCTTGGTCAGACCCAATGTAACTTGCCGCATTGTTCGCTCCTTCAACGTGACGAGCCCCCATCGATTACTGCGGATCCCATCATCAGCCTGCTAGAGTTATACGTAATCGTTCTGTTGTATTCTATTTTTTGATATAGGGTCTATGGCTCGACCGTGAGCACTCTGATGTCAAACATCAGGTCTTTTCCAGCGAGCGGATGGTTGATATCGACCGTGACTGACGTATCCGTCACTTCTGTCACCTTGACGGGTTGCCCACCTGGGCCAGCCAGTTGGGAGCCGACCTGGACGTCTGGGGGCATATTCTTTTTATCGACAGTCATGCGTTTTCCGGGGTCGTATTCTCCATAGGCCTCAGCCTCTTCCACGAAGATTACGGCGGTGTCGCCGACTTTCATCCCAACCATTTGCCGTTCGAGCCCGGAAATGAGTTGTCCAGTGCCCTGGGTAAAGGCAAGGGGCTCTTTGCCCACGTTCGAATCGACTTCCTCTCCATCGGAAAGGGTGAGGGTATACTCAATGGTGACGTTTGTGCCATCCGCGATTGTTGGCACCTCGTCGGTTTTGGACGTGCAGGCAGAGAGAGGAATCAATGCGATGGTTAGTACGGTGCCAATCAACGATTTCCAACGATGCTGCATTCAGGAACTCCTTTCGCTCAATGGCGGGGTTTAAAACCGCTGGGATCGTATCATACTGACGAATACGGTGGTAGGACAGTTCATGAAGATTCCTGAAATCACAGCCTGGCCTTCCTCAATCCACGCGGCAAAGGTTTTACAGGAGACATTGTCTTGTCGTGTGGTGCGAAGAGATCATTTCCAGACTATACACACCGTGGCTGGAGTCGATGTCGGATTTGAAGACGGCAATACGATAACGCGGGCTGCGGTAGTGGCCTTTGGGTTTCCGAGTCTTGTCGTGTTAGAAGAGGTCATTGCACGGCGTCCGACATCGTTCCCCTATGTGCCAGGATACTTATCGTTTCGCGAATTGCCAGCGGTGCTTGACGCATTGAAGCAGTTAACGGTGACTCCCGATTTGCTGCTATGTGATGGGCAAGGGATTGCGCATCCACGGAGGTTTGGCATTGCGGCTCACCTTGGCGTACTCACGGATTTACCATCTATTGGCGTTGCCAAGTCCATTCTTGTCGGGACGCATGATGACGTGCCGGAAGAGCGTGGGGCATGGCGCCTATTGCGGCATCGAGAGGAGTGCGTTGGTGCTGCGGTACGAACTCGCATCAAGACGCGACTGATCTATGTTTCAGTTGGACATCGCATCAGCCTTGAAGCTGCCATTGACTATGTGATGCGTTGTACGACAAAGTACCGACTTCCTGAAACCACGCGTTACGCAGACAAACTGGCATCTAGTCGATGAGGAGCATGAAAGACGTTCGCGATGCTTGATCAATTATTCATCTACCATCCAATGCCCTGGAGTGAACAAGATTGGGCGCGAGCCAGTGGGCTTCCGTTGGAAGATGTGTGGTTTCGGGCAGCAGATGGGACTCGTCTGTTTGGATGGTATGTTCAGGCGTCTGCTCAGGCGCCTGTGGTTTTGTGGTGTCATGGCAACGCCGGGAATATCACGCATCGGCTTAGAAATCTCACGCGATTGGTGCGCCTGGGCCTCTCGGTGTTCTTGTTTGACTACCGGGGGTATGGTCGAAGTCAGGGCCAACCATCTGAAACCGGTTTGTATCAGGATGCGGGCGCGGCCTATTCCTATCTCACCAACGTGCGAAAGACTCTCCCTAAACGGTTGATTGTTTTCGGGCGATCATTAGGCTCAACGGTTGCTGGTCACCTTGTGAGTGAGCGACCGGCAGCTGGTCTTATCTTGGAATCCTCGTTTCCGTCTGTAGAACACATGGCTCGCACTCACTACTTCGGGTTGCCGGCTCATTGGCTGCTTCGAGCACGATTTGATCTGGCATCACATTTGAAAAGAGTGAGGGTGCCGTTGCTGATCATCCATGGTGACCGAGACCGAATCGTCCCGATTGGGTTAGGGCGTAAAGTCTACGAGCAGGCCAACGGCCCGAAGGATTTCTATCGTGTTTTCGGGGCAGGACACAACGATGTAACGATGGTCGGAGGGCGGCCTTATTTCCAGCGCATCATCCAGTTCATCACACGGGTCACATACTCGTGAGCGGAGAGTGAGTGAGATGAGATCCCTTTGCTATGCCAGCGCGACCAGCAGCCTTTCGCGGATTTCGTCAACCGTTCCTACACCTGAAATCCTCACGCAGTGTGGTGTTGGTATGTTCTGCCCCTCCTCAGCGGCCCAGTTGGTATAAAACTCACACAAGGGTCTCGTTTGTTCGTGGTAGGTATCAAGTCGTTTTTTGATAGTCTCTTCCATGTCGTCATTTCGCTGGGCTAGGTCTTCACCCGTCACGTCATCTTTGCCTTCCGCCTTTGGCGGATTGAATTTTACGTGATACGTACGGCCTGAGGCGGGATGGATTCGTCGCCCGCTAAGACGCGCGATCACCTCCTCATCGGCAACGTCAATTTCTATTACCATATCAATGTGTACATCGGACGCGCGTAACGCCTCGGCTTGTGCAATGGTCCGGGGAAAACCGTCAAGGAGAAAACCATGGACGCAATCCGGCTGCTGAATGCGATTGCTGACCAAATGGATCATGAGGTCATCTGAAACTAGCGCCCCAGATTTTAATATCTGATCGACCTGTTTGCCAACCGGTGTCTCGGCCTTAATTGCCGCACGCAGCATATCGCCGGTCGAAATTTGTGGAATGTTGAAGTGTTTGGTCAGGAAGGTTGCCTGGGTGCCTTTGCCTGAGCCCGGTGCTCCGAGAAGAATGAGTCGCATACGAAGGGCTCCTTTCAATAGCTGGTTTCAAGATTTATCGCAATGTGTTGGTTTACAATTCCGGCCATTGTACACGAATTGGAGTGCGTCTATTCGTTGCATAGGGGTAGAAAATTCTGTATGATCGCGTCAGTCGCCCCCTTACATCATCAGCGGTGACGAGTATTCCAGGCATAATGTCTGGTGATTCGGAGGGGACTCTTCCTGTCTATGTCGACTCCAACCACATTTCTAAGGATTCCTGCCTCTACGTACCGATTGCAGTTTAATCGACACGTTACCTTTGTCGAAGCCCGGAAACTTGTGGCGTATCTTCATGATCTCGGCATTACCGATTGCTATTGCTCGTCGTATCTGATGGCAACTCCTGGTAGCCTTCACGGATATGACATTGTAGACCCCACGAGCCTGAACCCGGAGATTGGGACTGAGGAGGAATTTCGTGCGTTTAGCAAGGCATTGAAGGATCGCGGAATGGGTCAGATTCTCGACATTGTGCCAAACCACATGGGGATCGAAAAAGGATGCAACCCGTGGTGGTTGGACGTAATGGAAAATGGCCAGAGTTCCCATTATTCAGACTTCTTCGACATTGCGTGGTCGCCTATCGAATCCAATGTCGGCGCGAAGGTTGTGCTTCCGATCCTGAGCAACCAATATGGCACGGTTCTGGAAAATCAGGACATCACCGTGGTGTTCGATGAGGGAGCGTTTTCGATTCGCTATTTGGACAACATTCTTCCTCTCACACCTGAGTCATACGTCAACATTCTCACCCATCGACTTCCAGAATTTGTGAAGGCACGCGGCGCGAAAAATACACATGCGCAAGAGCTCCAAAGTATCATCACTGCAATCACACACCTCCCGCAGCACCATGAACGTGAGCCAGATTTGGTGGCGGAACGTTATCGTGAGAAAGCTATCATCAAGGGGCGATTAGTTGCTGTGACGATGGCCAGTCGGCATGTGAGGGCATTCATCGAGGACAATGTTCAGATCTTTAACGGGAAGAAGGGGGACCCCGAGAGCTTTAATCTTTTGGACGCGTTGCTGGGTGAGCAAGTCTATCGTCTGGCCTATTGGCGTGTCGCCTCGGAAGAAATTAATTATCGCCGCTTCTTTGATATTAATAGCCTCGCGGCGCTTCGCATGGAAGATCCCCATGTGTTTCAGGAGGTCCATCGCCTCATCTTCGCATTACTTCGTGATGGGGCGGTGACAGGCCTGCGGGTTGATCACGTTGATGGCTTGTACGATCCTGGAGATTATCTTCGACAACTGCAATCCTGGGCCAAGACTGAGTTGGTGCCGCGTGGACAGGCCCCATTATTTCTGATCGTTGAGAAGGTTTTAAGTCGCGGAGAGACATTGCCTGATGAGTGGCCGGTCCATGGGACCACCGGATACGATTTCCTGTTCCTTCTCAATAATTTGTTCATTGATCGTTCCAACAAACGCGCGTTCAACGAACTCTATTCGGGTTTCGCGAAGGTCAGAGTTGCGCCGGAAGACTTGGTCTACCACAACAAAAAGCTGATCATGCATGCCGCCATGGCTTCCGAAATCAATGTCCTCGGATACCAACTCAAGCGGTTAGCTGAGAAGGATCGGCAATCGCGTGATTTCACGCTGAACAGCCTGACGAATGCCATCCGAGAAATTATCGCCTGCTTTCCGGTGTACCGTACCTATGTGACCGAAAGTCAGAACAATGGCATCAGTGAACGGGATCGAGCATATATTCGTCTGGCCGTCGCACGCGCAAAGCGCAGAAATCCTGCTCTGAGCAATCTGCTCTTCGACTTCGTGCGAGAGCTTCTGTTGAAACATCAGAAGAGCGACTGTCCTGAAACACGTCAGGAACAGACACGATTTGCGATGAAGTTCCAGCAGACGACTAGTCCTGTGATGGCTAAAGGCGTGGAGGATACCGCCTTCTACACGTATAACCGATTAGTGTCCCTCAATGAGGTTGGAGCGGACATCGACCAATTCGGTATTTCTGCTGCGACCTTTCACGATCGGATGAGGGAACGACAGAAACAGTGGCCCCATGCCTTGTCTGCGACGTCGACGCATGACACGAAGCGAAGTGAAGACGTTCGCGCACGTGTTAATGCGTTGTCTGAACTCCCGCTCGAATGGCGAGCATGTTTGCGGCGCTGGCATACACTCAATAAAGGAAAGAAACGATTGGTTCACGACCAACCTGCGCCGGATCGCAATGACGAAGTGCTCCTCTATCAGTCGCTTGTCGGCGTGTGGCCGTTTGAGTCGATGGATGCATCCCAATATCGAGTATTGTGTGACCGTATTCAGAGGTATATGGCAAAGGCGACCCGCGAAGCCAAGGTGCATACCAGTTGGGTCAACCCACATGAAGAATATGATGAAGCGGTTCGCACTTTTGTCGAAGCAATTTTAGATAGGTCTGAACCGAATGCGTTTCTCGATGACCTGCTTCCGTTCCAGGCCAGGATTGCACAGTATGGGATCTATAACTCGTTGTCTCAGGTTGTGTTCAAGATTGCGGCACCAGGCGTGCCGGATTTTTACCAGGGGACCGAATTTTGGGATTTGAGTTTGGTCGACCCGGATAATCGCCGATTGGTTGATTTCAAGGTCCGGAAGACTATGTTGAGCGAGCTTCGCCACGCCGTGAGAGACGCGGGCCAGAATCTTATGCCACTGATGCGAGAGCTGGTCAAGACACGCGCTGATGGGCGGATTAAGTTGTATGTCACGATGACGGCCTTGCACTTTCGGCGGTCCCACGCCTCGTTATTTAGAAATGGGGAATATATACCGGTTCATGGCATTGGAGAGAACCGTGATTATACCTGTGCATTTGCGCGACGATATGGCGAAGAGAGCCTGATTGCCGTCATTCCTGGTCGTATTGTCCACTTGCTGTCTGATGCAATGAAACCACCGCTTGGATCTGCCGTCTGGGGGGAGACATGGCTCGCTTTGCCATTTGACCAAGCAAATTCTCGGTACCGCAACATTTTCACAAACGAAGTGCTGACATCAACAATGGTTGATGGTCAACCGGCCCTTTCTCTTGCATCTGTATTTGGAAAATTCCCTGTCGCGCTGTTGGAACGTATTGCGTCCTCATTCTCTGCTGCTTGATATATCTGGTCAGATTTGACTCGAATCTTCTCTTTTGTGGCGCTACTCCATATTGTTCTATATGGATGCCAGGGAAGTGCCCCCTCTCCATCTGAACATCCAGACCTCGTCACCATCACGTTCACGCATGGGAAGGTCTCCGGCGATCCACGGCCACTCGAGGATCTGATCGCCGAGTTTGAGGCAGCACATCCGACCATTCGAGTACGTGACGAACCTCTGCCACCCTCAACGGACCAGCAACATCAACTCTATGCGATCAACTTAGAGGGTGGATCAGACAACATTGACGTTCTTGCAATGGATGTCATATGGGTACCGGAATTCAGTCGAGCTGGCTGGATTCGACCGTTAGATTTTGAGTTCACGCCGGCGATGCAAGCGGATTTTATTCCAAACGCACTCGATGCCGTGACCCAGGACGGATTGGTGTGGGCCGTACCGTGGAATGTTGATGCTGGCCTTTTGTATTACCGAAAAGACCTCCTCAAAAAATACAGTCGGCCACCACCACGTACGTGGGATGAGTTGATTGAAACAGCCAAGATCATCATGAAAGGGGAACGCGATCAACGTCTCCACGGGTTTGTGTGGCAAGGCCGGCAGTATGAAGGATTGATTTGTGATGCCATGGAATTTATTTGGGGAAACGGGGGTCATGTCCTAAAGCCAGACACGGGTTGGGCTGACCTGACCAATGTGGCTACCGTGGGCGCAGTCAGCTTTATGCGTGACCTCATCCACCACCATAAGGTGTCTCCGGAAGTGGTGACGACAAGTGATGAGGAGGCAACTCGGCATATATTCGGCACCGGGCGCGCGATTTTCATGAGAAATTGGCCGTATGCCTGGGTGTTGCTTGAACGTGACGGGTCGAGTGTACAGGGAAAGGTTGGGATTGTTTCCTTGCCAACATTCGGATCCAATCCGCATGTCTCAACGTTGGGAGGCTGGCACCTTGGCATTGCAAAAAACAGCCACCATCCAGAGGAAGCATGGACGTTCATCGAATTCCTCACGTCCCATCATGCGCAGCAAGTGATGGCCCTGCGGGCGGGGATTCAAGCGTCTCGAACCGCGGTGTATCAGGATCCAGAACTCAATGCTGCGCAACCATTTCTTGCCGATATACAGCCAATGTTGTTTTCAGCTCGTCCACGGCCTGTGACGCCGTTTTATCCAATGGTCTCTCAGATTCTCCAATCTGAGTTCAGTGCCGTGTTGGCAAACGTGCGAGATCCGCACGTCGCGATGCGTTCTGCTGAGCGGCAGATCAACCATGCACTTGGGAAACAGCAATGAGGTGCATGACTGAAACCCGCGTTGGTATCGCCTTTCTTTTGCCAGCTCTGACAGTGCTTGCGTTGGTCTCACTCTATCCGATTCTTGCCCTTCTCTGGCTGAGTATGCGTCACCGTGTGCTTCCGTTTCAGATCGACCAGTTTATCGGCTTCGATAATTATGCGCTTCTTTTCGTCACGCCACGTTTCTGGAACAGTCTGACTGTCACCGGATACTTTGCCGGTGTTTCCGTTGCGATCGAGGTCATCTTGGGCCTCGGGATTGCCCTATTGCTGTCACATTCCTTCAAAGGTGTTGGATGGGTTCGAGCTGCGGTGTTACTTCCCTGGGCAATTCCCACGGTCGTGACGGCGAAGATTTGGGACTGGATGTATCAACCCCAAGTTGGAGTGTTGAACTATGTTCTCCAGGCAATGCACCTCACGACGGCACCAATACACTGGTTGGGGTCGCCATCTTTGGCGATCCATGCAGCCATTGTTGCAGATGTGTGGAAGACGACGCCGTTTGTCGTGATTCTCCTCCTCGCGGCGATCGCCATGATTCCGCGCGATCTGTATCGCGCTGCAGCGATTGATGGCGCCTCATCGTGGCACACGTTTTGGCATATTACGCTTCCACAGCTGAGAACGATCCTGATCGTGGTGATCCTTTTCCGTATGATCGACGCCATGCGGGTGTTCGATCTCCTCTTTGTCATGACCGGTGGCGGGCCCGCAGATATGACCGAGACGCTCTCGATCTATACGTATAAGATACTTTTTCAAACCCTGCAGTTTGGCTACGGATCCGCAATCGGCGTGGTTATGTTTTTGCTGGTCGCGAGTGTGAGTCTGTTGCAATTGTGGATTGGCCGAAACGAGTTTCGCCGAATGATTGGAACACAGGTATGAATGGTGGATTGCCGCGTCGTCTGCTTCTTCCCCTTTGTGTCATCCTTGTGCTGTTGTGGAGTCTTCTGCCTATCCTGTGGCAGGTGACAACGTCATTCAAACCCAATAGCGAACTGTTATCCCTTCCCCCGCTTATGCCTGCGAGTCCAACCTTTGAACACTATCGCGTCATTTTTGACGAACAACCCTTTCATCATGTGTTGGTCAATAGTACCGTTGTGGCGTTCGCAACCACCCTGGCGGCGTTAGGCATTGGATCGCTTGCGGCGTTCCCTTTAGCCCGGCTGCCGATTCGTGGCAAAGGGACCTTTCTTGGAATCGTTCTGGGCGCCTCAATGTTTCCCGCGATTGTGACGGTTGGGCCGCTCTTTGTGATCATTCGTGAACTTGGACTGCGGGATACTTGGTGGGCGTTAGTGATAAGTCATACCAGTTTTTCGCTTCCATTGACGATTTGGATTCTGACGAATTTCATGCGGGAGTTACCGGAAGACCTCTATCGTGCGTCCCGTATTGATGGGTGTACTCCATGGCAATCTTTTTATCACGTGTTTCTTCCCCTGTGCCGTCCGGGGTTGGCCGCGGCTGCCATACTAGTCTTTCTGTTTTCGTGGACAGAATTTCTGTTTGCGCTGACCTTTACCGCAACAGAAGCGTCTCGGACTGTTCCTGTCGCGATCGCGTTATTTCCAGGGTTACACGAGATTCGATGGGGAGAAATGGCAGCGGCATCGGTGATTGTGACGATTCCGGTATTTCTCATAGTAGGGGCTTTCCATAAGCATATTGTTCGCGGATTGACGGTGGGAGCGGTCAAGGGGTAAGGAGATCCTGTCATGCCTGAAGTGAGGATCGAACACATCTCAAAACAGTATGGTGCAGTTTCCGTGCTTCAGGATTTTTCGCTGACCATTCACGATGGCGAATTCTTTACCTTGTTGGGCCCAAGTGGGTGTGGGAAAACCACCTTGATCAATCTGCTTGCTGGTCTCGATGAGCTGGACGCGGGCGAGATCTATTTTGATGATCGACCCATCTCACATTTGTCACCGAAGGATCGGGATATCGCGATGGTGTTTCAATCCTACGCGCTCTACCCGCACAAGACCGTGTTTGAAAATATAGCGTTTCCACTCCGCGTGAACAAGCGATCCAAGGCTCATATTGATTCCGAGGTTCGACGTGTCGCATCACTGCTCAGACTAGAGAACCTTCTTGCAAAGAAACCAGCAGAGATTAGCGGAGGCGAACGTCAACGCGTAGCCTTAGGACGGGCGCTCATCCGACAACCAGCGGCATTTCTCATGGATGAGCCGCTCTCGAATCTTGATGCCCAGCTTCGCGTCCAAACACGATCAGAAATTAAGAAAATACATCGGGACCTGAAGCGAACGACCATCTATGTGACACACGATCAAGAAGAAGCGCTGAGTCTTTCAGACCGGCTTGCGGTACTAGATCGTGGTGTCATTCAACAAGTCGGAACGCCCCACGAACTCTATCGATGTCCGTCGAACCTGACCGTCGCGCGATTCATCGGAAGTCCGCAAATGAATCTGATCAGAGGGACGTTGATCTCTCAGCCCGAGATGATAGTGGATCTGGGACACGCACACATTCCTCTCCCTCCTAAACTGATCTCAACGGATTCATCGGAAGGGAAATCGAGAGAGGTTATTATGGGAATTCGGCCAGAAGTTATTCGCGTCCAAGATGGAGAGACGTCGTGGAAGGCAATTGTGGTTGGAGTTGAGCCAGTAGGCGCACACTCATGGGCTGAACTGCGATGGGGAGACCACGTGCTCCGCGCTCGGTTATCTGTCGATGTGGTTCTCGTTCCCGATCAAGTCGTGGGTCTGGAGATAGATACGAATGACCTTCACCTGTTTGACGCTCACTCTGGTGAACGCTTGTCGTGATGATGTTATTGGTGTTCAGGACGGAGAAGGTCTAAGACGGTTTTCACCGGATTAAATGTGATGGCTGGAACCTCAACGAATATTGTATTCCAATAAGCCATGCCTCCGTTCCAAAGGCCCGGATGTTCAAGGGCTCTTACGGTTCTGCCGTCGTGGGATTTGGAGGTGATGATGCCGGTGTTCGGATCGACGAATGTTCGGAGATCGAATGCGTTGCCGCGATAATCCCGCAGTCCACAGACGATGTCGACGGGATTAAAGTGCGTCGATGCGTCAAGCGCTGCTCGTTGGTCTGCTGCCTTCGTATTGATTTGCGCCATCTCCACGATCTGGATCGACTGTGTTCCGTCGTCATGCTGAACCCAGAATGGTCCTCCTCCAGGCATCTTGGCATTCCTGACCATTCCACAGACGCGAACGGGTCGGTCGAACTGGCGACGAAGGAATTTGACACGTTCATTGTTGGGTTGGTTTGCGAATTCCACCGGTACGGCAAACGAGAGTGTCTGTTGACCCCATTCGACCATACGTGTGAGTGCTGACTCGTCAACAGGGCCGGCGCTCAGTTGTTCCAGGAATCCAAAAACGGTTTCTTGGACGCTGATAAGTAATCCCCCCAAGGTTTTTTTGTAGCGGTACGTCTCTGCTTTCAGTCTGTCAGGGACGACGTTGTCGATATTCTTGATAAAGACCATGTCTGCCTGCAGGTCATTCAGATTCTCAATAAGCGCGCCGTGTCCGGCTTGGCGCAATACCAATGCACCGGCGTTGTCTCTAAAGGGCTGATCATTCTCATCCATGGCGATGGTATCGGTTGACGGTTTCTGATGTGAATAGGAAACATTAAAGGTCACACCGTCCCGCTCATGTCGCGACTTTACGTTTGTGACATATGATGTGATTAGCGCTTCATGCTCCGGGGAGACGGTGAAATGAAGCGATGCGATGTTTCGCGTATCCCGCGTATACTCGGCGGATTCGACGAGTTGTTCTTCCAGAGGAGTTCGACAGTGGCCCGGGTAACGATGAAATGGAATGAGCGCTTTTGGCTGATGCGCATAGTTCAACCCGTTAGGCATGAGGAGATATTCGAGGATCTCGTGGTGTCGTTTTTGTCTGATTAAGGTTTCAAGGTGAAGGCCGTCCTTGAGCAGGGAAGATGTGAGATTTTCCACGAAGGCAAAGTAGTTGATGGCATCGAGGCATTCACGTGATTGCCTAGCGTCTTTCTCGTGTGGCGCGTCGTCAGTGGCAGCTGTGTCTTGGTGGCCTTGGTTGTACGTGGCTAGGAGAACCTTAAACATTCGGGTTGCCGCGCCTGACGCGGGGACGAATTTCATCGTTCGCCCAGCCGAAGCAGCTTCGACATATTTCGTGATAAGCGAGTCGATGGTTGATGAATTGATTGCGGTGATTCCATCGCCGATGGTGCATGGCCGGTGAATCTGCACATGAGGAATTCCGTTCTTCAGTGTCTCAAGCTGAGATCGGATTTGGCTCTCTGTCAGGCCGCGTGACGCAAAGAGTTGAAGGTCCAATTGCGTGAACGTTGATTTGCTCATGGGGGATGTATTTCGAAGTCCGCGATTATCG
>DTRN01000160.1 GCA_012965905.1 Nitrospirales bacterium
TGTCATTGGAACTTGTGACAGCGGTGTTCCACCAGCTGCCAGATAAGCTTAGCCAGCACGACCCACCTGTCTTCAATACACGATATATCTCGCCCAACCCCTGTTTTGTATCTTTGGTATGGTGCAAAACGCCATTGCTAAAGACGAGATCATAGAATTCGTCAGCGAACGGTAGATCAAGAACAGATGCCTGTAGAAACGAGACATCATCTCCATAAGGATTCATGGTCTTGGCAAAAGCTACGGAATTCTCGCTGATGTCGACTCCAGTCACGTGACCGCAACCAAGATTTTTGAGAGCTACCGTATAGCGGCCACTCCCACAACCATCATCAAGCGCACTTACAAAACCGTTCACGGAGATCCCGTTTTTCGATAAACGCTCAGCCAGCGTTGTACGCGCATGGTCATAATATTCCGTGTTGTCAAAATCTTTCCATAATTCGTAATAGACTTTACCCGTCTTATACTCCACTGACCCATCGACAACGGACCCGACCTCTTTGAGCAACACATGGTCGCGATCTAGGCGTGTCAATAAAAAACGACACGCATCAAGACATTCGTCGATGGACTTATCAAAACGATCCAGCCAATCTTCGGGGAACCTCTCTCGCCGGAGGTGATCAAAAAAATCAACCAGAAAAATCGCGCCAAGCGCGCGGCTCGTTTGGTCAGCGGGGACAGAGGCTACAAGCCGTTCAAAGATATGCTGAGCCTTAGGGCGGGAAGCGTACATCAGAATTAGCATCCTGGGTCATTAAATCCGAATGGCGAGAAGATGTCGCTGGTCTGCAAGGCGATTGACATCCAAGACTCCCTGGAGAGCATCTTGGGACTTTTTGAGGTCCGCTGTAAATTCGGCATATATTCGCGTATCCCGAAGGCTTCCATTGGTGGCACTCACCAACACACGCGTAAGATCCAAAACATCTTGCCCAAAAATCCACTCACCCAGTAACTGGCATCCAGCAAGTTTTGTGGAGTACCGAATCGATGATTCGGTGAAAATCTGAGTATGAAATACCCCTTCCAGGTTCCGGGCAAACTGGTTTGGAAACGCTTGTTCCAGCAGGCATGAAAACCCAAACACTGGAACAGAGAACACAAAAAGGGTACCCACGGGCTTTCGCCGAAGACTCTCCCACACTGGAATCAGGTCAGGCACATGTTCAAGCACAAAAAAAGAACAATACACCTCTGCATCGAAATCATCTAAAGCTTTATCAAACCCGCCTTCCCATTGGTGTGTAGGAACATCTGGATTCTGCCCCTGTGAAATTTTTGCAAGTTGCTCATCTGCTTCTAATCCAATTATGGTCTGTACTCCTCTCTGTCGCGCCGCGGAAAGAAAATACCCCGCGCCACTGCCGATCTCAAGCCAACGTTTTGTGCATAATTCTGTTTCTGAATACTCGAGAGCGGACAACGTGGAAAATACCCAATCCAACTTCGGTTTATATATGCGATCCCGCTTATCGCAATATTCATCCTGACCTAGTTGCGGATACACCTCGGAAAACGAGATGCCGTGAGATACATTGTGTGGATAACTCGGCGACGGATGATGCGTTGTTTGTATATGACCACAGTGGCAACACTCAACGAAAGATGCACCATGATGCTCAAACTGCGGTCCTTTCAAGGGTTCCCCACAACATACACACCGCTGACGCATTGGAAATTGTTTCAGGGTCGCAACAAGTCGTTGCTGCTTCTTGAACCGTTCCTCAGCTTCTGCGTCTAACAGAGAGCTTTCCTGCGTAATGTCCCCGGCTGGCTTTGAATAACATGTAATCACGAATGAGACGTCGTCACTCTACATTCCGACTGACTATAGTTGCCATAGGTGACAATCTGTCTAGACGCAAGTCTCGCATGAGTCCTCGACGCAGTTTGGAAAGACAAGCCAAGTGGCCACTGCTATTCCACTTCTTGCATTGCTTTTCTACTTTCCAGCTGTTGCTTAATGAACTTGTTGGGCATGTATTGATCAAATCTAAATACATTCCTTTGAAGACACGTCACCGCGACGTTCTAAGGCAATAAGATCAGAGA
>DTRN01000161.1 GCA_012965905.1 Nitrospirales bacterium
TCGCTAATTCGATTGTTGCCTGGCGTCCGCGGGTATGAAACTCATCGACCGGTGCAAGATCCGCGGGCACGAGCTGGTTGGGATCCTTTCCCATCTCAGTCAACGCGTTGAGGATTGAGTCCAGAAGCTGTCCAACTTCGTAATGATCCTGGACTTGTTCGTGCGAGTGAGACATCGAGTTCTCCGTTGTCCACGTTGGTCGGTGGGCAGAGTTCACACGGACCGTGACGCTTCTAAGTATTCTTTCAATGCGTACACGTTATTGAGGCGCGCCTCTCGTGAGCTAAATAACAAAGTGACGTGCTTGTCATTAAAATGTACCAACAATTCGGTGATTGATTCGGCGTTTGAGTCGAGTTCGGCGGCATATTTGGCGGTGAATTGTTCCCATTTCTCCGGGTCATGGCCATACCATTGGCGAAGCTCTGCCGAGGGCGCGATGGTCTTTGCCCAGTAGTTGATCTTCGCCCTTTCCTTTGATAACCCCCGCGGCCAGAGGCGATTGACGAGAATCCGTGTTCCGTCCGCTGCGTTGGGGTCTCGTACACCCGTTTGACACGGATGGATCATCTGGGCATCGTGTTTCAGGCTCTGATAGGTTATTTCACTTTGCCGGTGATATCTCGAATGGTGGGATTGCGAAGTAGCCTGCGAAATTGAGGATTCGCTTCGAGGGTCTTGATGTCGCCGGAACGGACGGCATCCATCAGCGCCGGATCCTCCAAAATTCGTTGCAGGTCTGGGTCGTCCTGTAGGGAGAGAATCATGCTCATGATATCGGCATCGCCCGTCATCATGTGTTGCATGTCTTGAATCTGTCCGGATACTGGGTTATGCGACGGGCTTCGCGATTGCGTGCGTGCGTTCGTGGCTGAACGCGGCCGAATGGTACGGACGTTCGATTGTGGAATAGTGATGGTGCCAAGGCTTCCCGATCGTAGGGTGTAGGTCCCACCATTCAACGAGAGAATTTCTCCAGAGATCACACTACCATCCGCGAGTTCTATTTCCTGAACCTGTCCGGCGAGTCCGTCACCCATCCAGAATATCAGTAGAAGCAATATACAGAGTCTTAGCAGCATAATATTCCTCCAAGACCATCATGGTAGCCGTTATAGCTTGCAACACACCCTGCTAGGGATCATGCATGAGCGTCATTCCCACAAACCATCCCGCACTTTCAGCGATCGTACGGACATCTTCCGAGTTGAAGCCGTTTTCGGGATCGTGCCGGATTTCCCCATAGCCGGTGGTGAGACCGACCTGGCATTGATGTGTCTTGTCGATGAGAAAGAGCTTCATCGCGAGAATTCCGCTGTCACTGCCTGGTGCAGCATCCGGTTCCCAGGACTCGACGAACATCGTCAATTGCACAACCTCGGCCTGTTCTGAGGTGGCCGGAACGACACGGTAGATGTCTCGTCGACGCCCTTCTTCCATAATTGCCTCACGAAGAAGGGGAAAAAATGCTGGGGGGGCATGTGCTGTAGCGATTATTGCTGGAACTTCAATGATGGTGTACTGTCCTCGTCGATCGGATGAGCAGTGGGGATACGTTGTGGTCGCGACATTTGCGATT
Organism: Nitrospirales bacterium; assembly: GCA_012965905.1. Lineage (GTDB taxonomy): Bacteria > Nitrospirota > Nitrospiria > Nitrospirales > UBA2166 > UBA2166. The sequence goes on from DTRN01000161.1 coordinate 1,580, forward strand.
GGCGGAGTAGGTTTGCTTGGGACTATTGTTGCCATGCACCCGGAGAGAGCGTGTACCGCGATGACGACGAACACATTTGTGATGGACCACAGAGTAGTCATGTATCATTATAACCTCTTGATGTTTTCCTGCTCAAATTGCGAAGATGATCTTTCATCGTCGTGAATGAAACCATCCTGCTGAAGGAAGCATGACGAAACATTGGAACTGTTTTTTCACAATTGTCCGTGTCAAAGTCTTCCTCGAGGGAAAGAAATAGCCTTCGCTAAGCATCAGGAGGTGATGCGTAGCTTCGAGGAAATTCGTGGACAGTGTTCGGCGCTCAAAGATGTGCTTGTTCCGAATGAGACCTGGGAGGGTTTCCGCGCTGCCGTATTGGAATCGGATGAAGATGTGTTGCAGCAACACATTCTTCTTGTGGCCTTTCGTCGCGGCTTATTACATCAGCTCACGACACCTGTGCACCGATACCTCATCGACTTTGATAGGCAACGGATGCGGCTAAACAAGAACCACCTCAAAGACCTTCGAGAAGCGTGGGTTTCACCAGACGTCGCTGCAAAGCGCCATCAAAAGACGCGTGCCTTTTGGGGACGCTTGACCGAGCTGCACGTGGCTGAGTGGCTCGAGGAGATGGGGTGGACAATTTCAAGCCTCGAGGCGTGGGGAGGGAAGCTCGATATCGAATGTACCTCCCCAACCCGAAACGAGTGTGCCATTGAGGTCAAAAGCATTGTCTCAGAAGATGCGGACTACATTGCCGATGTGAACCTGCCAGGCCAGCGTACAGCACCCGAAACGTTGCCTCCATATCAGGCATCAAACCTGGCCCTGTTTCGGGGGCTGGAGGCAGCTGACAAATTACGTGATTGTGAGAAAGTCCGGATTGCGTGTCTGGTCGTCTCCGAAGAAATCTGGTATCAATTTGAATCCTCATTGAAGGAAACCTGGAGCCTCTGGGATTCACCACGGTTCATCGAAGTGTGTCCCAAGCTTCAGCAGGCGATCCAACGGAACAAGCGGATTGATCCAGAGAACAGAAACGAGTTGAAACGACTCATCGACCAGCTGAATGTCCTCTGGATTGTGAAGAAAAGCCTTGGGTTTGAGCTGTCTTCTCATCGCGTGGTTGCCATGACCAATCCATCCCCCTCCCCATCATGCAAAAATTAAACCGCACGCTCCAGAGGCAAATACTTGAGTATCTTCGTGGAATCTATCCTGATTTTGATGAAGATCTGAGTGGTCAAGCGTTCGGAGACAATCCGGATTTATGGGGAAACGTGAAGTACCTTCAAGAGCATGGGTTGCTCACGGGGACAGATCTGCATGTGTATGGGGCGCCATTTTCCATGCAAAGTCTTCGACTCACACCGGCAGGTCTGGACTTTCTAGAGAATGACGGTGGTATCGACGCATTAAAGCATATCGATTCGACTTAGGGTTCATGAGTGACAGCTCCGCGTAAGCGTTTAATAATGCTTCGTCGTTGTTTGGCTTCGAGTCTTCGTTGTTGCGATGCCCGTGTCGGCCGCGTTTTTTTGCGAGGCCGAGGCGGCTCGAGAGCAGTCCGAATGAGTGTGACAAGTTTCGCCATGGCCTCCTGACGATTGCGTTCTTGGGATCGAAATCGTCGTGCGTTGAGAATCAGGACTCCACCTTCCGTGACCCGGCTTCCCGCAAGACGGACCAACCGAGCATGTGCGCCATCAGGGAACATGCGTGCCTCTGGGAGCGTGTATCGAAGTTGGACCGCCGTCGCGACTTTGTTGACGTTCTGGCCCCCGGGTCCGGACGCACGGATAAATTGCCATTCAATAGACGTTTCATCGATGGAACATGTGGGCGTGATTTGAATCATAGTTTTCCAGGATGCTGTGGTGGATACGTGTGGAAATGAGAAACTATTTATACGTGTATTGCTATAGCGATTCAAGCAACTCATGATCTCGAAGTGGCGAATCTTATGGTTGATTGCAGTGGCCGAGTTTCTTGTCATGATCTTATGGTTTTCGGCCTCAGCCGTCATTCCTCAATTAACCCTCGAATGGGGCTTGAATAGCGGTCAGCAATCATGGCTGACCATGAGTGTTCAACTCGGCTTTGTGGTTGGAGCCCTTGCCAGTGCACTACTGAATCTTTCCGATCGATTTCCTGCGCAATGGGTGTTTGCCGTATCTGCTGTTGTTGGTGCGGCGGCGACGGCATGTATTGCAATGCTCTCGGTGAGTTTTGGGTGGGTCCTGGTGTTCCGTTTTCTGACGGGAGCGATGCTGTCTGGCGTGTATCCGCCGGGGATGAAGTTGATGGCTTCCTGGTTCAAAGAAGACCGAGGTCTTGCCATTGGCGTACTTGTTGGAGCGTTGACCGTTGGTTCGGCTGCTCCACATTTAATTACGGGTAGTGATGTGTTCGGAGCGGCTGATGCGATCGTGCCCTGGCGGCAGGTCCTGTTGATTGCCTCAGGGCTTGCCGTCGTTGGAGCCATTATCGCGGCGGCGGGGGTGCGCTCGGGACCTCTTCTTCCTGCTGTGAGTCGGTTTGACTGGCAATATGCCGGCCGCATGTGGAAGGACAAAGCCGTCCGCTTAGCCAATTTTGGATACTTCGGACACATGTGGGAATTGTACGCGATGTGGACGTGGGTCCCGCTCTGTTTGCTCGCCAGTTATCAGGCTGCAGGCTGGGATGACGGTCGAGCCCATGTGGCGGGATTTTGCGTGATCGCGATTGGGGGACTGGGCAGCATCATTGCTGGAAGATTGGCCGACAGGCTTGGTCGTACCCGTATTGCCATCATAAGCATATGTGCCTCGGGTTCATGTGCGCTTGTGGCCGGATTTGCGTTTCCCGCCCCAGCGCTTCTGACCGTTATCTGTGTGGTGTGGGGTTTCGCGGTGGTCGCGGAAAGCGCGCAGTACAGTACGGCGGTCAGCGAACTGTGTGACCAGCGGTACGTCGGGACCGCGTTGACCATGCAGACCTGTATCGGGTTTCTCCTGACCATGATTACCATCCGTTGGATTCCATCGCTGGTTGAACAGGCCGGATGGGGAGCGGCATTTGCGATGCTAGCCGTGGGCCCTTCAGTGGGAATCTGGTTTATGGCTCGGTTACGTCAATTGCCGGAGGCGGTGAAGATGGCATCGGGGCAGCGGTAACGACGTTCTGCGACTTCTCGCGTTGTTCCCGTGCGAGTATGATGCGTGTGACAGCGGGTTCGAGGAGTGTGGCTTGCCAACGTAACAGTGGTCCGTGTGCCATGATTTCTTCCATTGTTTTTGCGCCGGCGCAGATAATGGATTTGATTGCGGCCCGGGGTGCGAGTACGGATGCGGTTATGCCAAGCTCTTTTGCAATTTTCGAACAGGCGTCACGTAGCGCGTCGATGTCTTGGACATCGTTGGGATCTGCGTGCTTGGATTTAATACGTTTTTTTTGTTGCGGCCATTCGTGTTCTGGAAGTGCGGCTGCTTTTTGTATTGCGGCTTTGAGTAATTCCAACCGTCGTCCATTAATGTGGCGTGGTAACTGTGCGTCGTTGGTTAATGGCTGATCAGTCTGTGACCCTGCCAAGGTAGTTAACGCGAACAAGTGTTGATTATTCAGGATCTTAAAGGGAGGTCGATCGGCTTGTCGTGCTTCTTGATCCCGCCAGTGCCATAGTTCCCGTAAAAACGCGAGTTGTTGCCGCGTCAATTGCCCAATGTGTTTGATTCTCCAGGCGTCGTCGGGATCGCGTTGCGTATCCCTTTCAGTGGAGATCACCATGGCCTTACATGTCTCACGGTGCCACTCGCATCGTCCAACCGTATCAAGCTCAGCACCCATGCGATTCGCAATTGTTTCAAGAAACCGCGTATCGGTGTAGGCGTAGTCTAGTTGCATGGGGCTGAGGGGACGGAGCGACCAGTCCGATTTCTGTCCTTGTTTCGTGACAGTGGTATCGAGGTAACGCTGGATTAAGGCGGCAAGGCCGAATTGTTCGTATCCCAGCATCTGTGCGGCGAGCATGGTGTCGAAGACTTCACATTGCGGCCGGAACCCAAAGGAGGTTCGCAGCATTCGGAGGTCGTAATCTGCACCATGGATGATCAGTGATTTCGTGGACAAGACATCGAGAAAATTGGAGAGATCAATTTTTGAGAGCGGATCAATCAAGTAGTCATGACCATGGAACGAAAGTTGGATCAGACAGACTTTTTCAAAGTAATGATGTAGGCTGTCCGCTTCCGTATCGATTGCAACTCTCTCTGCCGGATCGAGCTGGATGATCAGCGCGTTCAATCCAGCATCGGTATCGATGTATTGAAATGATGAAGATTGGAGGGGTGTCATGGCCTTTTGGTTAGTCAAGTCTGAGCCGTCAGCGTATTCCTGGGATGAAATGGCCAAGGATCGCCGAGCGCCGTGGGACGGTGTTCGGAACTACCAAGCTGCAAATAACATGAAGGCCATGAAGCGCGGCGATCACGTCTTGTTCTACCATTCGAATACGGGCATGGAGATTGTGGGGATCATCAAGGTGGTCAAAGAGCATTATCCAGATCCTAGCGACGCATCGGGCCGCTTTGGAATGGTAGATATGCAGGCGGTCACACCAGTGAAAAAGCCTGTTTCGCTCAAAGCCGTGAAGGCTAATCCTGCTCTTGCTGATTTGCCGCTGGTGCGCCAATCGAGACTCTCAGTCATGCCGGTCACAGACCGTGAATGGAAAATTCTGTTACGCATGGCCGAAACGACGCTCTAACGTTCATCCTGCGATCTGTTGGACTACCACGTTATTTTCGAGATTTCCATCTCGAACCACACCATCGATATCAATCACGATGAGGACGAACTTTCCATCAAGCGATGAGAAGCCCTTGAGTTTGAAGCTCCGTGATTTATTCCGATCTTGTTTGATGCGATTGAATGTGAATGTCTCAAGGTGTTGATCTTGGGCATCGAACGTATCGTTATCGGATAGGAAAACTGAGACGGAAAATGGGCCTTGAGCCGTCTCGGTTCCGATATTGTTCAACGTAAATTCCATCACCAGCTTGTCGCCTGATGACTTCACCTTCCGTTTCGCCTTCGTAAATGTCGCAGTGAGATCCGCGCGGTCACTTCCATCAACAATACCATCGTCATCCCGATCGACACCCATCCGCTGACCGGATTCTGGTGGGACGCAGGTGTACGTCAGTTCGTGCCCTTGTTGTGCGGAGAGCCCCCGCAAAGCTGTATCGGCAAGGGGAGGTTCCCCGACATGGTCGCTGGTAAACAGGCCGGTACGATTATCCATAAACCAGCCGTGTAGCTGGCCATCAACGGTTCCTTTGACGATGAGGTCACATTCAGTTGCCTGGGGTTGATTCAAAAGGTCAAAGCCGGTTTGTGCACGTTCGATCAGCAGGTCGATGCGTGGCCCAACGGCTTCTGCGTTTGTCGCCGTCAGTGTCACCTGCTGCCCAACGATGGGTGCGAGATCGGTCTCAAACGCCAGAAGAAACTCCGTGACCTCGTTGCGTTGTTGGTCCGTGTCAAAGACAGCACGAGGAAAGTTCGTGAACACCGTGGCCTCATTGAGTCGGAAGAGTGTGTCAATACTCCCATCATGAAAGAAGCCGGATCCGCGAACTTGATCGCCCTGGTGCGTCGCGTCAGTCGGATTGAAGAATGACGTCTGCGGCATGCCAAACATTCCCACCTTCTGGTACATGTTCCTGAGGTGCGGGATCTTCACAATTTGTGGTTCATTCTTAAAACCGCCCGTTCCGTCGGTGCCAAATTCGCCGAAGGGAGGGTCAAGAGTATGGCACTCTCGACAGGAGAAACCGGGATTGGTCGGTTTGATGTAAAAATCGCGCCCGGCCTGTTGCGATGGGGTTAATGTATTATTCAGCGGCCGCACCGGGTTCGGAGGTAGGACGACGTCCAACATGAAACTTGCAAAGGCGGCCATGTCGTTTCCGCTAAATGGGGTAGCCGGGTCGTTGCCCTGCAGGCCTTCAAAGGCCACAATAAACTTGGTAAACG
>DTRN01000162.1 GCA_012965905.1 Nitrospirales bacterium
TTTTCACACAAGATATCCGTTGCGACTTCTTCCCGCTTGACGTTTCTCATCTCTTTCCGAGCAACGTCCAGCCGCTCAGCGAACGGCTGGTAGAATTCCCGCACCGTGTCGACCCACTCGCATTCCCCGTCCTCGATCTGATCGAGCTGTTGTTCCATTTTCGCAGTGAATGCCACATCAAGAACGCCGGGAAAATACTCTACGAGAAGGTCATTTACAATCAAACCCAACTCGGTAGGTTTCATTCGACCTTCTTCCTTCTCAACGTACGATCGATCCTGAATGGTCGACACGATCGAAGCATAAGTTGAGGGACGTCCAATGCCCTTTTCCTCAAGATCGCGAATGAGTATCGCTTCGTTATACCGAGGTGGTGGCTGCGTGAAGTGTTGCTTTGTACCCACTCCCTCTCCATCGGGTTGAAGCTGATCCCCAGGGGCCAATGCCGGAAGAATATTTTCGACGTCGTCATCTGTTCCCGGCTGAGTTGCACCCTTTGGATCAAGGTCTTTCCCTTCTCGATATACCTGTCGGTGGCCCGCAAAGATGACTTGCGTGCCCGTAGCACGAAAGAGATATTCCCCTGCGGCAATATCCACGCGAGTGACGGCAAGCCTCGCTGGCATCATCTGCGAAGCGACAAAGCGCCGCCAAATCAGTTCGTAGAGTCGAAAGTGGTCTGGACTCAGTACGTCTTTTAGCATTTCAGGGGTCCGAGTCACTGAAGTTGGGCGAATAGCTTCATGCGCCTCTTGGGCAGCTTTCTGCGTCTTGTAGACTGGAGCTTTCGCTGGAAGATATTCCGGTCCAATTGTTTCTCCGATCAATGTTCTGACTTCGGCCGTCGCCTCATCAGCGATTCGCGTCGAATCCGTCCGCATATACGTGATCAGACCAACCGGACCCTCCTCTCCGATGTTCACGCCTTCATATAGCTGTTGGGCCAACATCATCGTGCGTTTCGGAGAATATCTGAGTTTGCGAGAGGCATCCTGCTGGAGACGGCTAGTGATAAACGGCGGGAGCGGATTTCGTTTCCGCTCTTTCTGTTCGATGTCTGAGACAATAAACTGTTTTGTCTTGAGCGCTTCAACTATGGTATCCGCTTGCTCACCGGTGGAGATCTCGACCGATTCACCATTGATAGAGTGTAATTTCGCGAAAAAAGCGTCTGCTTGTGTGCCCTTGAGCATGGACATAACCGTCCAATATTCTTTGATCTGAAATGCATCCCGCTCACGCTCTCGTTCACAGACAAGGCGCACTGCCACTGACTGAACACGTCCCGCACTCAGTCCACGGCGCACCTTCTCCCACAACAAGGGACTAAGTTGGTAGCCAACAACTCGATCCAAAACCCGCCGAGCTTGCTGCGCATTGACTTTTCGTAAGTCAATCTCACCCGGAGATTCCAACGCCTTCTTGACGCCTGATTCTGTAATCTCATTGAAGAGGACACGGAACACTTTCCCGTTTTTGAGGCCACGTAGTTCCTCTGCGATATGCCACGCCACCGCTTCGCCTTCTCGATCCGGATCGGGCGCAAGATAGACCTTGTCTGCAGCCTTTGCCTTCGCTTTTATCTCCTTGAGCACCTGAGCCTTTCCTCGAATGACGACATAGTGAGGCAGGAAATCATTGTCGACATCGACCCCAAGCTTGGTTTTCGGGAGATCCTTGACATGCCCCACAGACGCAATGACCTGGTAGGCCCTGCCAAGGTATTTACTGATCGTCCGCGCTTTGGCGGGAGACTCAACAATGATGAGCGATTTCGCCATGGATCAACCTTTCGTCATTATCGAACACGTTGATAGCACTGCCCCGTGCGTTGCTCGACAAGCCCATTCAATTCCATCTCAAGAAGCCGCCCTGAGGCAGTCGAGACGTGCAGACCGCTGTCCTGAACTAATGCATCAATGCGCATCTGTCCAGCCTCTAACAACTGATACAATACCATCACCTCTCCAGAAAGCTCAGCGGAGATAGCGCTTTCATTCATAGATGGCCTCGTTACGGGTTCGCTGAGTCCACCGATG
>DTRN01000163.1 GCA_012965905.1 Nitrospirales bacterium
CCGTCGGCAGGTGATCAATGCTAAACTAGCCCGCTCAGCATCGGCTCTGACTGTTTCTTAACCTGGAAGCCGAAATGCCCCACTTTTGCTGAAGACGTACAGCTCAAGGCCTTGGAAGAGCCATTGGAGTAGCATAATTGAATGATTTTCATAGCTAGATCATCTGAATTCAGATTGCAAGACCGGGTTTTGTTTGGCCGACAGAGGTTTGGGCGGTGAGAAATAAAGCGGGTTTCAGCCTCATTGAACTCATGATAACGGTCATGTTCTTGGTGATTGTTGCCAGTGTTTCCATTCCCTACATCACTCCTGTACTTAGGGCCAGAGATGTCGATATGGCAGTCCGCACTGTTGTTTGGGAGATGGGCCGCGCAAGACAGCTTTCGGTCGATAGGAGGCGAGACATTCGGGTGACTTTAGCTACTCCTCGTAGCATCACGACCGCACAGCGGGTGAGTGCTGCCTGGACGCAGGTAAGCCAGGTGGAGTTGCCTGGTGACATGGAGTTTCGTATAGAGCAGGGTGTTTCCAAGGGACCCCCTAAAACGCCTTCTTCGGACTACGGAATCCTCGACCCGATCAATCTCTGTGATCAGCACTTAGTCTATTTCTTACCGGACGGCTCGGCGATTGAAGGCAGCGGGCAGATTTGCAGCGGAGTTGTTTACCTCGCCCGGGCCAATGAACTGGAGACGAGCCGTGCCGTCACCCTCTTCGGGTCTACCGGGAAGATGAAGAGGTGGCGATACGTTGAAGGATTATGGGAGTCGCCATGATACTCGGCAAAAAAGAGGTCTTCGGTTGAGCAAAGATTCCAAAGGCTTTACCATCATCGAAGTGATGGTAGCAACCTTTGTGATCGTGATTGCGCTGGTTAGTTTGTTGGCGCTGTTTGCCTATTCCGTTGCCACCATGGCGTTGACGGAGGACCTCCTGATTGGGAAGGAGAAGGCCCGGGAAGCTCTTGAGAGTATTTTCGCCGCCCGGACCACTCAACAGATCACCTTTGACGAAATCCAAAATGTAGCGCCCGGCCAACCTGGCATTTTTTTGAGCGGTTACCAGCAACTGAAGACGGCGGGCGATGATGGCTTGATTGGAACGGCAGATGATGGTGCCATCGAGCTCAATCAATTCGAGCGTGAGATCCAGATCGATCCGGTTTTCCACGCAGACGACCCTACCGAAGTCGATCTAGATGTACGCCGGGTGAGGATTAGGATCCGTTTCTCAACCCCCTTGGGAGGTCAGCGCATTTTTGAGCTCGAGTCCTATATTTCGCGTTTTCGCTAGATGACGCAAAGGAGAACGAATGTGGCAAACACGTGACAAATATCGTTCGAATCGTGGATTTAGTTTGATCGAACTGCTCATTGCTACGGTTTCGAGTCTGGTGGTTCTGTCAGGGGCCTTCGTTCTGACTAATCAGGCGGTGCGTTTGAGCGATATGGTGACCCAACGGTCGGACATGCAGCAGAACGCTCGTGTGGCGATGAATGTGATGGCCCGCGACCTGAGTCTTGCCGGCACCGGGTTCCCACGTGGGGGAATTCAACTACCCACTGGCACTGACTCAGACGACTCGTTTTTCGCTTGCGACCTGGAGAATTGCTACGTCACCAACCATGTCTTTACCAACGAGCGTCTATTTGCCATAACGCCGGGAGATGGAAAGGGTCCGAACATCAATGGAGTGGATACTGATGTAGTCACTCTTGTCTACAAGGACACGAGTTCGAATTTTGACCAGTACGTGCTGGCCAATATATCCGATTTCATCACCGCCCAAACCTCTTCTTTCGAACTGGACTCACGAACCACACCAGCCCAATTCGACGCTGTTGTGGGTGTTAAAGTCGGTGATGTATTGGTAATGTGTAACGTTAACGGCTGTGCCGTAGGAACTGTGACGCATTTCCTTAAGGTGACCACGACGCAGGGGTATGTCTACATGGGGCAGGATGCATCCTATATCGACATTCAGGATCCTCTTCAGTTCAATCAGCCTGATGCTGCCATCGGGAACAAACTGGCGATTC
>DTRN01000164.1 GCA_012965905.1 Nitrospirales bacterium
GTATCGGTGAGGCGCACGTCTTTATTCAACTTGTCGACTTTCACGTCCAAGTTATTTTCAAGCGCCAGCATAATGCTCTCTTTCAAGGAGAGCTGCAGGGAGGCGGGTCGCTCGCGTTGTTGCGCTTCATTAACAGCGGACCCTGACTGTCCAGTATCCTGAGCGAACGCCTGATCAGACCATGGCAGAACAACGAGACTGACTGCGATACCCACGAGGACCAACCATTGTTTAGGGATCAATCCCATTATCAACCTCCACGATGAGAAATACCGGATGGATGGAACGGACCTGCCTCATGACGAGCGCGAACGCTTTGGGTACAATGAGCACCATCTTCTCCTACGATCGTCATGAGCACGAAACCCTATCATATTGATCAACGACTCTTCACGCTGGTATCCGATTATACCCCAAAGGGAGATCAGAGCCAGGCTATTGCGGCTTTGTCCCATGGTCTCACCCACGGCACACGCCATCAAGTTCTCCTAGGTGTGACAGGTTCAGGAAAGACATTCACCATGGCTGGGGTGATCGAGCACGTCCAAAAACCAACGTTGGTCATGGTCCATAACAAAACGCTGGCCGCGCAGCTCTATGCTGAATTCAAGGCCTTCTTTCCCCACAACGCCGTCGAATACTTTGTCAGCTACTACGACTACTACCAACCAGAGGCCTACCTTCCGCAGACCGATACGTATATCGCGAAAGACGCCAACATCAACGATGCGATTGATCGTATGCGGCATGCTGCTACCTCAGCCCTCCTCGAGCGCAGCGACGTTATTATTGTGTCATCCGTGTCGTGCATCTATGGGCTGGGATCACCAGAGGTGTACCGCGGCATGCTCCTTCTTCTGGCTGAAGGACGCACCATGAGCCGTGAGACGATTATGTCGAAGCTTGTCAACATTCACTACCAACGCAATGATATCGATTTCAGCCGCGGGACATTTCGTGTTCGTGGCGATGTCATCGACATCTACCCTGCCGCGTTTGACGATCGCAGTTTCCGTGTCGAACTCTTCGACGACACCATTGAAACAATTTCCGCGATGGACCCTCTCACCGGAACCATCCTTGGCCGCCTTCCGTCGCTTTCGATTTACCCAACGACCCACTACGTCGTCGCACCTGATCGTCAGGAGCAGGCACTAAGCGGAATCGAGGAAGAGCTTGAGGAACGGATTCGTGACTTTCAGAACGCCAATCTACTCGTTGAGGCTCAACGCATCGAGCAACGCACGCGCTTCGATCTTGAAATGATTCGGTCAGTCGGATATTGCCACGGCATCGAGAATTATTCTCGTCACCTCAGTGGACGACAGCCGGGCGAACCACCGCCAACGCTGTTCGACTACTTTCCGAAAGATTTTCTCCTGATTATCGATGAAAGCCACGCGACAACTCCGCAGGTCCGCGGCATGTATGCCGGCGACCATTCCAGGAAAAAGAGCCTGGTGGATTTCGGCTTCAGGTTGCCGTCCGCCTATGACAATCGCCCCTTCACCTTTGAGGAGTTCGAGCAGAAGATTCACCAGGTGGTTTACGTGTCCGCGACTCCTGGACCCTATGAACTGGAACGTGTGAAAGGAAAGGTGGTTGAGCAGATTCTGCGGCCCACCGGGCTCATGGACCCCCTAATTTCGATTGCACCGGCCAAAGGGCAGGTCGATGACCTGCTCGGCAGAGTTCGAGATCGCGTGGCGCGCAACGAACGTGTTCTGGTGACCACATTGACAAAGCGCATGGCCGAGGACCTCTGCGAGTACTACCACGACCTTGGCCTCAAAGTCCGCTATCTACATTCAGATATCGATACGCTCGAACGCATTGAGATCATTCGCGATCTCCGCAGCGGAGAGTTCGACACCCTGATCGGCGTCAATCTCCTTCGCGAGGGTCTTGATATTCCTGAAGTATCGCTAGTTGCGATTTTGGACGCGGATAAGGAGGGGTTCCTACGATCGCACGGTTCACTGATCCAAACCATCGGTCGTGCCTCACGCCATGTCTCAGGAGAAGCGATTCTCTACGGCGATACCATAACGCGGTCGATGAAGAAAACTCTCGATGAGACCAATCAACGACGAAAACGTCAGGCTGCATATAACAAGAAACATGGGATTACCCCACAATCCGTGGTCAAGGGGCTGTTATCGGTCCCCTATGCTGCCCAAGGTGACGCCTATACGACCACTCCGATCGCTGCCGAGACAGCGGCCTCGTATCAAACAACCGAAGAGATGCACAAAACAATTACACGTTTGGAAGGAGAAATGAAGGCGGCAGCAAAAGCACTGGCATTTGAGCGTGCGGCAGCGTTACGTGATGAGATCAAGAAGCTGAAGAATCAGGAACTGGAAATCGCCATCCCACCTACCCCATGAGCTCAACCAACACATCCACCACCTTGGGATCATAAAAACCCCGTTCAACGCCACGACGAATTTCATCCAGCGACGCATGGAGTTCCCATGGATCCCTATAGGGGCGCCATGAGGTGAGCGCATCATATGCATCGGCGACGGCAATGATACGTGAGCCAAACGGAATCTCTTCTCCCTTGAGACCATCCGGGTAGCACGACCCCATAAAATATTCATGGCTTGAAAGCACGAACGTGATCATGGCGTCATTGTGATACCCCATATTTCGAAGAAGACGTCCACTTTCCGCCGGATGTGATTTGATTGACTCAAACTCATCGGCAGTCAACCCGCCCTTTCGATTGAGGAGGTGATAGGGAACAATTTCCTTCCCGAGATCGGCCATGAATCCGGCATGCAAAATATCTGTTTTTCCTTCTCAGAAAGGTCGCATTCGCCGACACTACTGTGCCATGCGTTGTACCGCCTCAAGGTGAGAGTGCGCGTTCTGCAAGAGACCGAAGAGTGTGCCCCTCTATGGCCTGCCAGCTCCCTTGGTCACGCTGATTCAGCAACGCAGCCACAACATCGTTGTTTGTTGTTCTTCCCTGCCCGAGACCGAGAGACTTTGGATCACGAATGATGGTCAAAATCTCCATAGTTTTGATGTGTTCAGGAGCGCGTGCGAGCGCAATGCCTTCAGGTTCCGATGTTCTCGCCAGAATTCCCTGACGAACAAATTCATCGATCCAATGCTCCAGGGTCGATCCCGGAACGCGTAAGGCCATCGCCAATTCGCTCAGGGTCCACAGTTGTCCTTCAGAGAGGAGACGTTTACTGATTTCCACCAACGTTGAGAGTGCGAGCCATTCTTGAAAGAATGGTGTGTTCCCGCGGTGGATGATCCCTGAAATATAGGTGTTGGGGTTTTGGTGGAAGTACGCCACCTGGGCTCCCGTCAGCAGGATCAGCCAGCCGACATAGATCCACATGAGGAACACCACCATAATCGCAAAGCTTGAATATACGGCGGCAGTCCGGACTGACGTGGCAACAAATGCTGTGAACGCCGCGCCTGCGACGTTCCAAAGAATCCCGGCGGTCACTCCTCCAACGATGGCAGACGCGAGACGGACTTTGGTATGTGGGATGAACTGGTACAAGAACGTAAACGCCGCGCACACCAACACGAATGGCATCAGGCGGGCCATGATGACGAATAATGACCCTAGTGGGTCGATCTCCAGAGCGCGCTGGACAAGCCAATGGCTTTGCGCCGACGCCATGAGTGCAAAACCAGAAAAGACTAATACCGGTCCCACCAAAACGACGCTCAAGTAATCGCTGAATTTGCGTGCGAATGTTCGATGACGCCGGACTCTCCATATCGCGTTGAAGGCGCTCTCAACCTTCTCGAGCAGGGAGATGGTGGTGTAAAACAACAGCGCGATTCCAAGGATGCCCAGAACTCCGACCTGGATATTATTGACAAACTCGATGATCTGAGCAGTCACTTCCGACCCCTTCGAGCCCAGCGGTTCCAGCGCCTGCGCAAGGAGAGGCTCCATCTGTTGATGTACTCCAAATGCCTTTAAGACCGAAAATGTGAGTGCCAGGAACGGGACCAGCGAGAGGATGGTGGTATATACGAGGCTCATAGCCCTCAGGCTCAGTACACCATCCTGGAACTCCCACACGGCAACCGTAAGCAGGCGAAGCACACGGTATCCCCACTGACGAAGAGGATCCAGGCGTTCGAGATCCGTGGTCCAAAGGTCCCGAATAAAAAACTGTTTGACTCGGCTGTGGGTCAGTTCGAAAGGCTCAGTCTTGGCGTTGTTATTCGTCATAGTCTGCCTACCGCATGGGGGGAGATGTAATTCGATTGCAACGACTCATCATACTACGCGGGGTGTGGAGACGGAAGAAAGGCTGAAGTGCTAGCGCATTTATCCGGGAAATGGCACCACCCCGGCTGGGGTTGTCTTATCCCTGCTTTTCGGATAAAAGACTCACGATCAGGATACACACATCTATAGAACGATATATCAGGGAGAACGTATCATGATGAAAAGATGTCTGCGAGGCATCCTGCTGTTCGCGTGTCTGTTGTTTCCAATCGAGGCGTCCGCGCAAATATTCAGCAATATCTATATCTTCGGGAACAGCCTGTCGGACACGGGCAATTTTGCAACCGTGGCAGGTGAGTTTCCCGCACCGTTCTTCGAGAACAGGGTCAGTAACGGGCAGGTTGCTGTGGAGGTTCTCGCGACCAGCCTGGGACTATCTGCCGATGCCTCGCGTCATTTGGTTGGGCCTGCTGTTGGAACAAACTATGCCGTCGCGGGTGCGCGAGCTGCTGGACTCGACCCCATCGACCTGTCCGCTCAAATTGATGCCTTCCTGTTAAATAATGAGGATATTGCGCCATCCGACGCGCTCTATGTGGTCGCCATAGGAGGCAATGATGTCCGTGATGCTCGCGATGAGCCTGACAACGAAATATCGAAACAGATTATCAGGGGCGCAGTTGATGGGATCGAGGAAAGTATTCGGGCATTGGTGTCCGCCGGGGCAAAAGCGATCCTGGTTGAGAACGTGCCGGATATTGGCACTATTCCAGAAACACGGATCCTGGCAGCAACTCTGAACGACCAGGGGGTCATCCAGCGCGGAACCAAAAGGACAGAGCGATTTAACCGGCAGTTGTCCAAAAGCGTTGGTAACATTGAGGGAGATCTTGGGGTCGACCTCGTTGACTTCAATTTGTTTCTGTTCTCCCAATCTGTCATAACCAATGGTAATGGATTGGGGTTCACAAATACCCAGGACCCGTGCTTTAGTCAGGCGACAGGCACCTTCCACATGGAGTGTAATGTCGGCGCAAATTTCGATCATTTCATTTTCTTCGACGAGATTCACCCGACCGCGAAGGCCAACCAGCGTATCGGTAGAGCACTCTTCGCTCTTGTCCCTGATCTCAACTGATTCGTCCTGGTGGAATGCATGGAATGTCTGGAATCCTCCTAGGGTCAATCTCTACACGGCCCACCACTCATCCTGTTTCATAGCCTCGTTCCTGCCCATTTTTCTGTTGCCCATCATTGCTTTTTATCAGCATCGCTTTTCGGGTATGATCTCCGGCGTTTGGTTTGGTGCTTATTGGAGAAAAACGTGACTGATGCCTCCCATACGAAATCAGCGGTTGGAAAGATCGGTTTGCTGCTGCTTGTGGCAACAGGAATCGGCATCTTTATCTATTTTGATGTGCTGCAGTATCTGACACTCGAGTCCTTAAAGACTCATCGCACTCAACTGCTTGCATATACGGAGGAGCATTACTCAATCGCCGTGATGTTATTTGTTCTTCTTTACTGTATTCAGACTGCGCTATCTCTTCCTGGCGCAACCATTCTGACATTGGGTGGTGGGTTGCTGTTTGGGAGTGTATTGGGGGCGCTCTATGTGAATATTGCGGCGACATCAGGCGCAACGCTTGCGTTTCTTACCGTCCGATATCTCTTGCATGACTGGGTGGAACGAAAGTTTGGCCACCGCCTCGAGCCCTTGCACCGAGGATTTTCCAAGAATGCATTTAGTTACCTGCTCACGTTGCGCCTCGTTCCACTCTTCCCATTTTTTCTGGTGAACATGGTGTCCGGGCTGACGCGAATTCGGCTCAGTCGGTACGTGCTGGCGACCTCCATTGGTATCCTTCCCGGCAGTTTTGTGTACACCAATGCCGGGCGACAACTTGGCATGATTGATTCATTGGGTGAGATTGCGTCTCTCGGCGTTCTGGGGGCTTTTGCTCTACTCGCGCTGTTCGCACTGCTTCCCATTATCTACCGGAGGTTTAGTGGTAACCAAGCGGAGGACGGAGTCAAGCAGTAGGGACGGTGTGGAAAAAATCTAGAGGTTAGTCGCGGTAATTATCGAATTGAAGAGGCATGCCGAGGTCGGCTTCTTTGAGAAAGGCAATCACCTCCTGCAGGTCGTCTCGTTTTTTGCCTGAGACACGGACTTTGTCGCCCTGAATGGCGGCTTGCACTTTAAACTTCTCGTTTTTGATCATCTTGACCATCTTCTTTGCCAGCTCTGTCTCTATTCCCTGACGCACCTTCACGACTTGCCATGCGCTCCCCACATTAATTTGCGGGGGATCGAGCTGTAAGCAACGGATGTCGATGGATCGACTCGAGAGGCGCTTGGTGAGAATGTCAAACAACTGTTTGAGCTGAAAATCACTGGGGGCTCGCATGGTGACGGTGGTTCCCCCTAGCTCAAATTTCGCATCAGTTCCTTTAAAGTCAAAACGGGTGCCCAATTCTCGGGTCGCCTGGTCAACCGCGTTGGTGACTTCTTGTGTATCGACTTCTGAAATGACATCAAACGATGGCATGGTTCTCCTTTCAGTAGTTCAGGTCTTCCGTGCAACGGCTTGGAGGATGACGACTCGATTGGCCTTAAGATTCTGGATCTGATTCGTGAATTTTTGTTGTGATGCCTTGCCCATGAGCAGGTGAAGACCAAGAGGTGAAGACTCTGCGGTTCGTATTCGCTCAATCGCGCCGTCAAACCACGTGATGGCCTGTTGCGTCGTGTCCACCCAATGCAGAATCTCAAATCCTAACTGATCTAAAGTCCGCCGGACGGTTTCGGTTGGCGCCAGAAAGCTGATCGATGGTTGCTCTGCCCATGGTACTGGATAGTGAGGTTCTCCGCCATCGCCTTGGAACACGTCGTGGAACGCGAATCTCCCTTTCGATTTCAGGACGCGTGCAATTTCTCCGTAAAACTGTGCTTTATGTTCAATATTCATTTGCGCATGCTCGGTCCATGCGACGTCAAACGATTCGTCCTCAAAGGGAAGATCGAGGGCGCTTCCGTGGTGAAATGTCACCACCTCGCTCAGTCCAACGAGTTGCGCAAGGGCGGTAGCGACATCGACATATTCTCGAGTCAAGTCAATCCCTGTGGTGTGACAGCCGTGCTCGGAAGCCAGGTAGCGGACGGATCCGCCTAACCCACATCCGACATCGAGGATTCGAAGGTCGGGTTTGAGCTGCGCGAGGGTCGCTAATTCGATTGTTGCCTGGCGTCCGCGGGTATGAAACTCATCGACCGGTGCAAGATCCGCGGGCACGAGCTGGTTGGGATCCTTTCCCATCTCAC
>DTRN01000165.1 GCA_012965905.1 Nitrospirales bacterium
ACGCTCGCTGACCATTGCCTCTATGTCTGCTTCGCTTAACTTTGATGATGGCTGATAGGTTAGCTCGCTTGTCCAGGCTGCTTTTTCCCCGAACTCCCAGTTCTTTGCTTGCGCCTGAAAGAGGCCTAATACTTGTCCGATGTTTCTGAGTTTGTCTTGCGCTTTTACCGCTGTTGCTCCAGATATACCTTTTGCCAGGCACGCGTTTATTTCTGCACGAACACGTTGAATTTCGCCGATAGCCTCCGGCGTGTTGAAGTCGTCGTCCATTGCTATCTCAAAGCCCTGTTGAAGCTTCGTCAAGATTGCATCGATGTCTGCGTCGGAAACGTTGGCACTTTCAGGTGTCGCCTTGGCTTCTTCAAGCCTTAGCAATAGATCGTACACATTATTGAGCGCGCGTTTACTTTCCTGAAAACTGTCATCTTGTACATCGATAGGGCTGCGATAGTGCGCAGAGAGCACGAAATAGCGAATAATTTCTGCGGTCACGGTTTCGGTATACCCGGAAGCATCGAACAATGCTCTGATGGTGAAGGTATTGCCAAGGGACTTCGACATTTTTTCGGCATGAATGGTGACGAAGCCATTGTGGATCCAATAGCGTGCGAACGGTTTCCCGGTGAAGGCTTGTGATTGGGCGATCTCGTTTTCGTGATGGGGAAAGATCAGATCTTCGCCGCCTCCGTGAATATCGAAAGTCTCCCCTAGATGCTTCACCGACATCGCCGAACATTCAATGTGCCAGCCAGGCCGGCCTTTCCCCCACGGACTTTCCCACGCAGGCTCACCTGACTTCGATGCTTTCCACAATGCAAAATCCATTGGATGTTCCTTGCGTTCGTCAACCTCAACTCGCGCGCCCGCTAACATATCATCCAGTTTTCGATGTGAGAGGCATCCATAGTCTGCAAAGCCCTCGATGCTATAGTACACATCACCTTCCATCTCATAAGCCACACCTTTGTCGATTAAACCGCTGACCATGCTGATAATTTCGGGCATGTGTTCCGTCGCTCGCGGCTCCTGATTCGGAACGGTCACAGATAACCTCTCCATATCGCGCGAAAACGCGGCGATATATCTGGCTACAATCGCAGCCCAGTCCTCTGCTTCCTGGTTGGCTCTGGCGATGATCTTATCGTCCACATCCGTGAAGTTCCTGACGTAGTTGACCGCGAATCCCCGATATTGGAGATAGCGTCGAATGGCATCGAAGACGATGGCGCTTCTGGCATGACCCAGATGGCATTCGTCATACACCGTTACGCCACACACATACATCCCGACTTTGCCGGGAACCAGAGGTTCGAAAGCCTCCTTCTTTCCAGTCATGGTGTTATGAATCAGAAGCATACGACTGTCTCGTTCACACAGATCCCGGCTTACGCAAAACACGGAGAAGTACGAGGCTCCCCACGATCACAACTATCAACACGAATGAGCCAATGTTGAAATAGCGCTCGACCAACTCAATCATCTGTGTACCAAAAAGCTGAATCGATCCCGCCACGATAAAAAAACGCCCGCCTCGACCCGCGAGAGACGCCAACACGAATACTGGGAGTTTGAACGAAAACGCCCCGGATGCAATGGTAAAGACCTTGTAGGGGATTGGCGTAAACCCTGCGACCCCAACCGCCCAGCCCCCATAACGATCGAATTGCCGTTGGACTTTGCCTATTGTTTTCTCGGCAACAAATCGTTGGAGTATCGGACGCCCTCCCCACAACCCGATGAAATACCCGATGACCCCACCGATAACCGATCCTGCGGTTGTCACCATAGCCAACCAGATACCCTGATCGGGATTGCTCAAGACCAGCGCAATAAGAAGGATATCGGGAGGGATGGGGAAAAAAGACGATTCGGCGACCGAGATAAAAAACAGGACCCAGACCGCGTAGGGAGAGTCCGCCCACTCGAGCATCCACTGCGAAAGATCGTGGAACATGGTGGACGTGTTCAGCCGTCAGTGACCAGCCGAGAGACGGTGGAAATTGAGCTGATCACTTCCCAGAGTTGGTCGGGGCGAGCCGATTTGAACGGCCGACCTCTCGCACCCCAAGCGAGTGCGCTACCGGGCTGCGCTACGCCCCGAACCACTGGGTTTTTTCTTACGTTTTGGCTACGACTCCCCATCATAGGACGCGATGATCTTCAGTGCCTCATTGAGTTGGGCTTTGACATGTTCGAGCACCTCTCCAGGAAGTCGGGCGTTGGCCGAAGCCTCACGTTCCGCACGCGACGTTTTTCCCCACTGTCGCCTGACCCCTTCGAGAGTGTACCCCTCATCGTACAACAGTCGCTTGATGGTGCGCACGGTTTCGATATCCTGCTCAACATACGTCCGTCGTCGCCCGCGCCCCTTCCCTGGCTTAAGAAACTTGAATTCCGATTCCCAGAATCTAAGCACATAGGTGGGCACCTGAGTCATCGCACTAACTTCTCCGATTTTATAGAAGAGTTTCTTGATCTGCGGATGTTCAGCTATGGTTGACATGCCGCTTGAACACGTGGCTTGGCCGGAAGCTCACAACCCGTCGTGGCGTAATACCGATTTCTTCGCCGGTTCGAGGATTCCTCCCTTTGCGCGACCCCTTACTCCGAACCATAAAGCACCCAAACCCGGTGATCTTCACCGACTCACCCTTTTGCAGGGTTTCCCTGATAGACGAAAACAGGCTGTCGACGATGTATGCGGCATCCCGTTTGGAAATCCCCACTTTTTCATACAGTTCGTGTGACAGATCTGCTTTTCGCATGGCCTCTCCTTGGGCTCTTCTTGGGTAATGTTCTCGGCTTCGACATGTGTTCTCGCAGGAGACAGAGTTCAATACTGTCTGCGAGCGCTTGCCAACTCGCATCGATAATATTGTCCGATACCCCAACGGTATTCCATTCCCTTTCATGATCGCCAGACACAATCAAGACACGCACCTTCGAGGCGGTCCCCTTCTCACCGGTCAACACACGCACCTTGTAATCCCGGAGTTGGACGTCGCGAAGTTCTGGGTAAAACAACTCCAAGGCTTTTCGGAGCGCGTTATCGAGTGCATGCACCGGCCCATTTCCATCCGCTGCACAATGTTCAACCCGGTCACCAACGCGCACCATAATGGTCGCTTCCGATACCGTTCCCTGCGTCACATCCCTCTTTTCGACGATCACCCGAAACCCCAGCAGTTCGAACGATTGAACAGACGAACCAATGGCTTTCCGCATCAGCAACTCGAACGATCCTTCAGCTCCCTCGAATTGGAAGCCTTGATGTTCGCGGTCTTTCAACTCACGGAGCAGCGCGCCGAGTTGGGGGCTGGTTTTCGACAACGAGAGGTTAAAATCCTTAGCCTTAGCTACCACCGCACTACGCCCTGCGCTATCCGATATGAGGAGTCGACGGCGATTGCCGACCGCTTCAGGCGTGACATGTTCATAGGTGGTGGGATGCTTCTCTACCGCATGAATGTGCACGCCTCCCTTGTGGGTGAACGCGGCTTCTCCAACATAGGGCTGGCGCTTATCCGGCGGAAGATTGGCAATCTCGTACACAAAGCGAGAGACCTCGTGGAGTTTCTGAAGCTGTTCGCTGGTGAGACACTCTCTACCCATTTTCAGTTTCAGATTGGGCGCAATGGAGCACAAATTGGCATTCCCGCATCGTTCTCCAATGCCATTGATGGTTCCCTGTACCTGTGTAGCCCCACTTCTGACTGCCATGAGAGAATTGGCTACCGCCATCTCCCCATCATTGTGCGCATGGATTCCAAGTGGCGTTTTCGTCTCTTTCGACACTTTGGTGACGATCTCGCGAATCTCCCACGGCATCGCAGCACCGTTGGTGTCACACAACACCAAGCGTGTCGCGCCTGCCTTTGCCGCGTGTTCTAATGTCTGCAATGCATAGTCGGGATCCGCTTTGAAGCCATCAAAGAAGTGTTCGGCATCATAGATGACCGATTTGTCATGGCTGCGTAAATAGTCAATTGAGTCCGAGATGAGTTCGAGATTCTTCGCGCGCGAAATCCCTAACGCGGTGGACACGTGCAACACCCAGCTTTTTCCGAAAATGGTGATAACCTCGGTGTCTGCTTTCAACAGAGCTTGCAGATTCGGGTCGTTCTGGACTCGCAGTGCCGCCTTGCGTGTCGATCCAAAAGCAACCACTTTGGCGTGGACAGGGGGGGCTTTTTTCATCGCCCTGAAAAACTCGATGTCCTTGGGATTTGATCCAGGCCATCCGCCTTCGATGAAGTGGACCCCCAGTTCATCCAGCTTATAGGCAATACGAATCTTGTCATCCGCGGAGAAGGCAACGTCAATCGCCTGCGATCCATCCCGTAGGGTGGTATCGTAGATCTCGATGGCTCGCTTACTCATGGGATGGTGAGATCCTTCGCGCATCGAAATCCGACGTTGGGATTCGAATCATGCGTCCATTCCGGGCTTCTAATCACCGCCCAGGGAGTGAGAATGAATCTGTCGCCCCCACGTTTCACTTTTGTCACATGGAGTTCCGGGCCGGTAGGGTTGACGACAGGACTGTTCTCATAAAAATCCCCGTTGTATGAATCTGCAACCCATTCCCACATGTTCCCTCCCATATTCATCACTCCATACGGACTCGCGCCTTCCGGCCGTGAGCCCACCGGCTGAATCGGGTTGGTCTCCAGAAACCCTTCCGGAATTTCGTCTCCCCAAGCATACAACCGGCCGTCGTCACCTCGAGCCGCTTTTTCCCATTCCGCCTCTGTCGGCAAACGCTTTCCCGCCCACTTGCAATAGTCAGTCGCATGCCCATACCGAACATAGTTGACGGGGAAATTTGCGAACTCAGGATTGTCATGATACTCCCGCCTGTTCAAGAATCCCCCTTGTCGCATCGTAGGCGGCCGACAAACTTTCGCTTCCACACACGCTCGATACGCATCATTAGTCACTGGGGATCGATCAATCCAATAGGCATCCAGATACACCCGGTGAGCCGGCTTTAAGCCGGAAAGATCGGTCTCATCCAACCCCATGACAAACGAGCCGGAAGGAATAAGCCCCATATTCTCAGGCGGAACGACCCCGTTCTCCTTGAGCCCATCTAAGACTGCAGTTTGGATCATAGTGAGTTCCCGATTCGTTCTGGCGATTTCGGCTCGACGTTGTTCCTTCACGTCATCATCATCTGACGCAAGCGCTTCTTGATTGTGCTTCTGTGCCTCTTCCTGGGGTGCTCCACTCACCACAGCCTCGCTGTGAAGCACTCCGATAAGGATCACAACGAAGCAAAGTCCTAACCGAGCGACAGCGATAACTGAACATTGACCGCTCATTGAATCGAGGTCGTCTCATCGAGTTCAAACTCCTTGTGAAGCAGCTCCACTGCGGTCTCGACATGCTTTTCCTCGATGACACAGGAAATCTTAATTTCAGAAGTGCTGATCATCATAATGTTAATGCCCTTATTGGCCATCACAACGAACATCTTTGCTGCAACTCCAGAATGAGAACGCATCCCAACACCGACCAACGACACTTTCGCGATATTTTGCATCACTTCGACTCGTTTCGCGTGAATCTCTTGTGAAACGCGATTCATCACCTCTACCGCCATGGGAACGTCATCCTTCGGCACGGTAAAGGACACATCTGTCATCGAATCCTGGCCGACGTTTTGAATGATCATATCGACGATGATGTCAGCCTTCGCGACAGGCTCAAAAATACGTGCGGCAATACCCGGTGTATCCGGAACGCCGATGAGAGTGACCTTGGCTTGGTTGCGATCATAGGTCACAGCAGAGACGGCATTGCGCTCCATTTCCTTATGCTCCTTAATGACTTCGGTCCCAGGACCTTCGGTAAAACTTGACTTTACCACAATTCGCACCTGATGGTTCGCTGCAAACACGACGGCACGATCTTGAAGAACCTTTGCGCCGAGACTAGCCATCTCAAGCATTTCCTCATACGAGATGCGATCAAGCCGTTTCGCCGTTGGGACAATTCGTGGATCGGCCGTGTAGACCCCGTCAACATCCGTATAAATCTCACATCGATCCGCATGTAAGGACGCCGCCAACGCGATTGCCGTGAGATCCGAACCACCTCTCCCCAATGTGGTGACGTCCGACTGCTCGTTGATCCCCTGAAACCCCGCAACGACCGGCACGAGATTATGCTCCAAGGCGGTGGTAATTCTGGCTGCGCTTATTCGCTCGATTCTCGCCTTCGTATGTGTCGTGTCGGTGAAGATACCAACTTGGCGACCGGTAAATGATTGCGCTTCCACTCCCATTTCCTTGAGCGTCATTGCGACCAGGGCGATGGTGACACGTTCACCACTCGAAAGAAGCAGATCTAACTCACGCTGGTCCGGCTGGTCTGAAATCTCGCGTGCAAGTTCCATCAATCGATCGGTCTCATCATTCATCGCAGAAACCACCACCACAATTCGATGATTGTCTTTTTGCATGGCCGCAATCCGCTCTGCAATGTGCTTGATCCGATCAACCGTCCCGACCGAAGTGCCTCCGTACTTCTGAACAACCAGACTCACTGCGTGAGATCCTCACAGTTCACGGTGCGCCATCAAATCCACCCTTTGATAGCGTCTGCAACATCCCCTGCATTCACGCATGTCGTCGGCTTTGACGCGACAGCCATTGCACGGTCGACATCTTTCAATCCATGGCCAGTCAACGTGCACACCACTGTATCATTGGGCTGGAATGTACCCGCGTGTGCCATCTTGAGCATGCCGGCAACAGACGCCGCGGAGGCCGGCTCACAAAAAACCCCTTCTTGTTCTGCAACCATTTTGTAGGCGCGGAGAATTTCATCGTCGGTCACCATATCGATGGCTCCTGACGACTCCTTAGCTGCATTCTCTGCCGCTTTCCAACTGGCGGGATTTCCAATGCGAATTGCCGACGCGACGGTTTCCGGATTGTCCACCACGCGTCCGAGAACGATCGGCGCAGCACCCGCTGCCTGAAATCCCATCATCTTGGGCAACGTGGTAATCCGGCCCGCACGCTGATACTCCTGATATCCCTTCCAATAGGCGGTAATATTTCCCGCATTGCCTACTGGAAGAAAATGATACATCGGCGCAGTTCCCAGCACATCACACACTTCAAATGCCGCGGTTTTTTGCCCTTCGATCCGAAACGGGTTGATGGAGTTGACAATTTCAAGCGATTGGTCGGCCGCTATGTCCTTCACTATGTCCAACGCGATATCAAAATTGCCTTTGATTTGGAGAACCTTGGCCCCATGGATGATTGCCTGAGCAAGCTTTCCCATGGCGATTTCACCTTCCGGAATCACCACGCAGACGGGAAGACCAGCCCGTGCTCCATAGGCCGAAGCAGATGCTGAGGTATTGCCGGTGGACGCACAAATCACTGCCCGCGCCTTTTTTTCTAATGCCTTGGACATCGCCAGACACATGCCACGATCTTTAAACGAACCGGTAGGGTTAAATCCCTCACACTTGAAATATACGGAGATCGGCGGATCAAATGCCTTTCCCAATCGCTGCG
>DTRN01000166.1:0-12370 GCA_012965905.1 Nitrospirales bacterium
CGGTGAGAATTTCGGCCGTAGGGAACAGTCACATGCAGTGTGATGGCAGCATTGACGACGAACGCACGAAAAAACTCTTCAAAGAGGCTCAAATCTAAGTCTTTAATGCGTGGTTGGGGCAGGGGAACCTGATACAGAAGATAAGGTCGACCGCTGATGTCGAGTGCGATCTGAGCCAATGCCTCATCAAGAGGAACAGCTGACGACGCAAAGCGCCGGATACCTTTCTTTTCGCCTAAAGCCTTTCGAAAGGCTTCGCCCAATGTGATCCCGATGTCTTCGATCAGGTGATGATCGTCAACATGAGTGTCGCCCGAGGCTTTCAGCGTCAGATTCAATAGTGCATGTTTCGCCAATATCGTCAGCATGTGATCGAGAAACGGTATCGGTGTCTCGATATCGCTGACGCCGGTTCCATCTAGGGTGATGTCAGCGGTGATGTTGGTTTCCGCGGTTGTTCGCTCCACACGAGCCTGACGCAATGGCATGACGCTTACCTCGTTCGTACCTCGACACATCGTGCGTGTGCGGTCAGTCCTTCCATGTTTGCCATTCGTACGACGTGATCCTTGGATCGCGACATATCGCCTTTCGTGTACGAAACGAAGTTGACCCACTTCATATAGTCCTGGACTGACAGGCCGGAGGAAAATCGTGCGGTCCCGCCAGTCGGGAGGACATGGTTTGGGCCGGCGACATAGTCCCCGATTGCCGGTGGGGTCTGTTCTCCAAGGAGGACCACTCCGGCATGGCGGACCTTTTCAATCAACTCAAAGGGTGCAACGACGTGAAGTCCCAAGTGTTCGGGAGCGATGAGGTTTGATAATTCGATGGCGTGATCTATGTCTCGTACCACGATGGCCAGGCCCTGTCTGTTTACCGCACGTGTTGCAATGGTGCGACGGGACAACGATTTGAGTTGTTTTCCAACCTGGCGAACGACCGCGCTCGCCAGGGGGGCGGACGGCGTGAGAAGGACGACGGTTGCCGCTTCGTCATGTTCTGCTTCGCACAGCAGGTCCGCTGCAACATATTCGGCGTTGGCATCGGCGTCGGCGATGATTAAGAGTTCGCTGGGGCCGGCAATGCTATCGATACCCACGTGTCCGAACACCAAGCGTTTCGCCGTTGCGACATAGACGTTACCGGGACCGACGATCTTATCGACTTTCGGGATTGTTTTCGTCCCATACGCCATGGATCCAATGGCCTGAACTCCACCAATCCCGTACAATTCATCCACGCCTGCGATGTCCGCAGCCACCAAGAGATATGGGTTCATCTCGCCCTTGCGGGAGGGAGTACACATCACCACACGTTTGACCCCGGCCACTTTTGCTGGAATGGCGTTCATGAGGGCAGAAGAGGGATAGACCGCTTTCCCTCCGGGGA
Source organism: Nitrospirales bacterium (assembly GCA_012965905.1). Classification (GTDB taxonomy): domain Bacteria; phylum Nitrospirota; class Nitrospiria; order Nitrospirales; family UBA2166; genus UBA2166. The sequence continues at coordinate 1,393 of DTRN01000166.1, forward strand.
CGTATAACCCGACGCTGTCGAGAGGGACGCTCACCCGGCCAAGTTTGACGCCCTCATCTTGATACATCATGGTGTTGGGCGTTTGACGTTCGTGGAAGGCGCGTATGCGTTGAGCAACGTGCCGTAAAGTGTCACCTTCATCCTTGCGGATATGGTAATAGGCCCCTTTAATGTGTTCCTCGCTGATGCGGAAGGCCGGTGGCTTCAGGTTTGCACGATCATATTGCAGAGTGTAGCGGGCGACGGCTTTGTCGCCCGTCCGTTGCACCGCCTGCAAAATCCGTTTCACAGACGCTTCTATCGCCGGAGTTGCCAGCTGTGATCGGTTGCAGAGTCGTTGAAACGCTGTCTTAAATCTGCGATCAGAAACAGATATCAATTTCATGGCGATCCTCGTTGTACCTCATCTTTGAGGAGGTTGATCAAGTTGAGCACACGCTGGTGTTTGAGCGCAAGGCTTGCCCGGTTCACAATGAGGCGTGCGCTTGATTCAGCTACTGTTTCTATCGGAACCAGTTTGTGGGCTTGGAGAGTTTTGCCGGTGGACACAAGATCAACAATCCGCTCGGCGAGCCCGACTAACGGTGCCAGTTCGATGGATCCATAGAGTTTCACTACCTCCACAGACTCTCCCTTTCGACTGAAATACTGTTCCGTAATGTTCGGATACTTGGTCGCGACCCTGAACGACGCTCTCGCTTCCTCTCTTGACGTTGCTTCCTGTGGTCCAGCAAGCACAACCTTACACTGTCCAAATTTGAGATCCAATGGTTCGTACACATCCGATGCCTGCTCGAGCAGCACATCTTTCCCGGCAATGCCGATGTCGGCTGATCCGTGTTCCACATAGGTAGGCACATCGGTCGGTCGGATGATTAAAAATGTCGTGTCACGTGAGGTGTTCTCAAAGATCAAGCTTCGTGAATCCGCCGTCTGGCTTGGGACCGAAATCCCAACACGGGCCAACAGGTCCATCGTCGAGGAAAGGAGTGTGCCCTTTGACAGCGCGATGGTAAGAGTATCACCGCCCTTACGCATTGTTGCTTTTGACGCGGCGAACATTGGCGCCGAGGGTGTTGAGGTTGCCTTCAATGCGTTCATACCCGCGGTCCACATGATAGACCCGCGAAATGATGGTTTCGCCCTCTGCCGCGAGACTGGCAAGGATCAGCGCTGCCCCTCCCCGAAGATCCGACGCCATCACCGGTGCTCCACTGAGTTTGTCTACCCCGACGATTCTGGCTTGATTCCCGTTCGTGGTGATATTGGCGCCCATACGGCGAAGTTCCGAGACATGCGTTAAGCGATTCTCAAACACCGTCTCCGTGACGAGACTCACCCCCTCAGCCAGCGACAAGAGCGCGGCCATCTGAGCCTGCAGGTCGGTTGGGAATCCCGGACATGGGCCCGTGGTCACATCGACGGCGGATGCTCGCCGATCCATCGTGACGCGGACACTTCCGTGGTTCCTGCTGAGCTCAGCGCCGGTCGCGTGGAGCGTCGTACAGATATCATCGAGAAGGTCTGGCGATGGCAGGTGAACTGTCACATCACCCTGGGTGACGGCGCCAGCAATTAAGTACGTTCCGGCCTCCATCCGATCTGCCATGATCCGGTGGTGGTGGTCACCATCATTGAGGGCTTCTACTCCCTCGATCGTGATGGTGTTCGTTCCACATCCCTGAATGCGGGCTCCGCGCTTGATCAAAAATGCGGCGAGGTCCGCCACTTCAGGCTCGCGTGCAGCGTTCTCGATCACCGTCACTCCCTCGGCTAACACTGCCGCCATCATGAGATTCTCTGTTCCGGTGACCGACGACGGCTCCATTGCGATGCGCGCTCCTTTGAGGCGTTTCGCCTTCACATGGATATTGCCATGCTGAATGCGAACCTCCGCGCCAAGTGCGCGCAACCCATCGATGTGCAGATTAACCGGTCGGCTTCCAATTGCGCAACCTCCTGGCAGCGGAACGATGGCCTCTCCCCAGCGCGCGACCAGGGGACCGAGAACGAGGATAGACGCTCGCATGGTGCTGACTAGCGCATATGGGGCTTCATGGCTCTTGAGCGTCTCAGTGCGGATTAGCAGGCGGGGGCCATCCCAGGACGTTGTTGCCCCAAGTACACCAAGGAGCTGGCACATTGTTCTGACATCTACTACATCTGGTATATTTTCCAGAACGCATGTATGGGGGCTCAGGAGGGAGGATACCAGGATCGGAAGGGCTGCATTTTTCGCCCCGCTGACCTGGATCTCGCCAGAAAGTCGCTGGCCTCCTTCAACTATCAGTCTGTCCATCTAGCCCCCCATCGCGAATCGCGGTCATAATACCGGATGGGACGGGGATGTGCTACGAGAGAATGGGATTATTCGGCGAGGTCTGCGGCTGCTAAGGCATCCACTAGCTCATCAAGATCTCCTTGAAGAGTCCGGTCTAGAGTGTGCAGGGAGAGCCCAATGCGGTGGTCGGTGACACGATTCTGAGGGAAATTATAGGTTCGGACCTTTTCGCTCCGTTCTCCGCTGCCGACTTGAGCGCGACGGTTTTGGGCAATATCCCCGTCCTGTTTTAGCCTCTCGATTTCAACCAAACGTGATCGGAGCACACGCATCGCAGTCGCCTTATTCTTGAGCTGTGACCGCTCGTCTTGACAACTGACAACCAGTCCGGTAGGCGTGTGGGTGATCCGAACGGCAGAGTAAGTCGTGTTGACCCCCTGTCCGCCTGGCCCTGACGAACAGAATGTATCGATGCGCAGGTCTTTCTGGTCGATCTGTACGTCGACGTCTTCCGCCTCGGGAAGAACCGCGACAGTCACAGTTGAGGTATGCAGGCGTCCACTTGTTTCGGTGACAGGTACGCGCTGAACTCGGTGCACTCCGCGTTCAAACTTCAGTCGACTATAGGCACCTTTCCCTTCAATCAGGACGGTCGCCTCTTTGATGCCTCCAAGATCATTATGATTGGCGTCAACGATCTCCGTTCGCCAGCCCTGTTTTTCAGTATACCGGGCATACATGCGAAGCATTTCGGAAGCAAACAATGCCGCTTCAAGTCCTCCCGTGCCAGCCCTGATTTCCAAAAAAATGTTTTTCTCGTCGTTTGGATCCTTGGGCTTAAGGAGTTCGGCAGCACGCGTGTCTAGCATGGCACGGCGCAGGTTGAGTTCTTTCAATTCTTCGGCCGCGAGAAAACGCATTTCCGTGTCAGTCTCTTGATTATCAATGATTTCAGCAACTTGAGAGACCTGACTAAGTACGGCTCGATATTCTTCGCACAACTCAGCTGCCTCGACGAGTTGTCGACGCTCTTTGTTGATTTTCTGGACTTGATCTTGCTTGGACAGAATTGAGGGGTCAGTGAGGAGGAGATTCAGTTCATCATAGCGCGAAGCGGCTGCTTCGAGGCGGCTGAGGAGAAATGCCTCCTTTACTTCAGGCATCACACGCCTACAAATTGAGCGTTAACGTGATTTTGAGGTGGCGGCAGGAGCCTTCCGTTCGTATTTCTTTCGAAATTTCTCAACGCGACCCTCCGTATCAATAATCTTCTGGGTTCCGGTGAAGAAGGGGTGACATTGAGAGCACACCTCAACGCGCAAGTCTCCGCTGGTGGAACGGGTCTGAATCACTGCGCCGCAGGGGCATGAGAACGTAGCCGCTTTGTATTCTGGATGAATGCCTTTTTTCATGAGAAGTCTTCGTCCTTACAGTTTTTAACGATTCATCGATTCAAGAAACTCTTTGTTCGTTTTCGTTCCTTGCAGTTTATCAAGTAGAAACTCGAGACTTTCCACCGTCCCGAGGGGATGGAGAACTTTCCTGAGGATCCACATTTTGTTCAGCGTGTCCTTGTCGACCAGCAACTCCTCCTTGCGGGTTCCTGATTGATTGATGTCGATCGACGGAAAAATCCGCTTGTCCGCCAGTCGTCGATCGAGGTGGACCTCCATATTGCCGGTGCCTTTAAACTCTTCAAAAATCACATCATCCATGCGGCTTCCGGTGTCCACCAGTGACGTTGCCATGATCGTCACGCTTCCACCCTCTTCAATATTGCGCGCTGCCCCAAAGAAGCGTTTTGGCCGCTGCAACGCGCTGGCGTCGAGCCCACCAGAAAGCACGCGTCCGCTCGAGGGAGCAATCGTATTATACGCGCGAGCCAGACGTGTCAAGCTGTCGAGCAGAATGACAACATCCTTCTTATGCTCCACAAGACGCTTCGTTTTTTCAATGACCATTTCGGCAACTTGAGTGTGTCGTTGGGCCGGTTCGTCAAAGGTTGAACTCACGACTTCCGCCTTGACTTGACGTTGCCAATCCGTCACCTCTTCCGGTCGTTCGTCAATCAGGAGGACAATCAGGATGACCTCTGGATGATTTTTCAGGATCGATCGCGCGATGGCTTGCAGCAACATCGTCTTGCCGGTTCTGGGTGCTGCGACGATCAGACCGCGTTGGCCCTTTCCAATGGGGGAGGTGAGGTCAAGCATCCGAGTGTTAAAGTCCTCGGGGTCATATTCCAACTCGATACGTTCTTCCGGATATAACGGGGTTAGGTTATCAAAGAGAATTTTATCCCTGGCGACCTCGGGGTCATCGTAATTAATCTTTTCGACTTTTAAGAGCGCGAAGTATCGTTCGCTTTCCTTTGGGGGGCGAACCTGTCCTGAGACGGTGTCGCCGGTGCGTAGATTGAAACGGCGGATCTGCGATGGCGAAATATAGATATCATCCGGCCCCGGCAAGTAATTGGCATCCGGAGCACGCAGGAATCCGAAACCGTCTTGGAGCGTTTCGAGTACGCCTCCACCAAAGATCACTCCATTCTTCTCGGTTTGGGCCTGCAGGATAGAAAAGAGAAGCTCCTGTTTCCTGAGGTTCCCTGCTCCGCCAATATGAAGCTCTTTGGCCACGTCATTCAGCTCCGTAATGTTTTTCCGCTTTAAATCGCCTAGGTGCATGATGTTTTCCACTCCTCCTAATTAATTATCACTGATACACAGGACTTAGCTCTCAGAGCACCCCTCCACGGGTTGTTGGTCTACCGTCCGCAAAGAGTTAAGCATCCGTTGATTGGTAGTTGTTTTTCAGGTACGAAGCCGAATTAGGTTGCCGTGTGAAAGTCTCACGACAACGAGCGTCTGAAATATCTGACGGGGATCGTGTTTAGAGGGTTTCTCCGGACGAGTTAAAACAGATCGAATGATCTGTACTAGGTAACTAAGGACCATCCTATCCAAAGGATGTCCATTGTGTCAATAGGGTGCGTCACAGATTGACTGCGCGGGGTTCTGCGGCTTAGATTGTTGCCCATTCTTCTGTTGAAACATGAGAAGAAGCTGCCGTATGGTTTCGAGGTTACGCTGTTTCCCCTTCTCTCTTGTGCGCAGTGCGGCTTCAGTGAAATACGAATGACTTTCCAAAAATTGACATTGTCGTTCCCACCGCTCTTGTATAGAATACGGAGGCTGAAACTTCGATGGAATCGCATTGCTATGTGCGACGCGCTCTCTGATCAGGCGATCTCCGGCAATCCAAAAGCTTTCTTCTCCACCCAGGTTGTACAGATCCGCATCGCACAGAATGTGCTCTAACGGATTCTTGGGGGCTTGGGGAAATCGGGTTGCGAGGATGAGTCTCCTCACCACCTCAATGTGTTCAGCCGTATACCCAAAGGTCGGCAGTGTTTTCTCCGCGATGCTGACCCCAACCGGCTCGTTGTCCCAGTATTGTTTGATGAATCCCGTGTCATGATACAGCGCAGCGGTTCGAAGAAGAAGCGTCTCCTCCGCAGAGACGCCTTGGGATTCGGCCAATGTTTTGGTATAGGGTAATACCTGATCTCTGGTGTGGCGAATGCCGTGATAGAAGAGCGTGGGCGGGAGGTCGTCCTCCAGTCGCTGCATAACATAAGCATGTGCTTTCGCGAAGTTGGGGGTGGACATCGTGATCACCTGAGGGGATCTGCGCTAGAATAGGCCAGTTGATTCCAGCTTATTGAAAATGAAACAAGTAGAATATATTGTTGTCGCAGGCGGCGGGGATGTCAAACAAAGGCACTAGGCGCTGAACCTCTCAGGCGCAAACAAAAGTGACGAACGGGCGTCACCCCCTCGTCTCTGCCCATCGGTCCCTACCCCTCAATCTGCCGCACGAGCATGTTATTATCCTTTTACACTTGCCTGGCTTGATCTTCTCGATCGTGAAGGTTTGAAGCAGAAGATCCCCAACGCCTAACTGGTGATCGTCGCCCTGATGCAGCAACGACTCGCGTCACATGCGTTGCCGTCATCCGATGATTGAGACGTGCGAAATTCCGAGACAATCAAGGTAAATGTGTTGGATTGTGGCAACATGTTTTCACTCATTCCCAGTGATCTACCGGATGAGGTATTCGAGGATGTTATCGCTGGGCAACATTGCCGTATTGAGCGAATTATATCCAAGGGACACTCGACACCGAACGGTACGTGGCTGTGCCAGAATCGTAATGAATGGGTGATGCTTCTCAAGGGCACCGCGGGATTAATATTTGAAGACGTGGACGACGTGATTGTTCTCAAACCAGGCGATTACCTCACCATCACTGCGCACACAAAACATCGGGTGGAATGGACGGATGATACTCAGGAAACGATATGGCTCGCGGTGCATTATGATTGAGATGAGAAGTGGGTTGCATTCCAACCTGAATGGACGACTCAACGTGTGCGAGAGGTGTGCGGGTGATCCGACGCGGGAAGAATGGTTCCGACGTGGAAGGAAAAGGCGTCCTGTGCTGAGTCATCGACATAGTGTTTCATGGTGGCGCGTATGACACGGAATGCGAGTTCGTCCCATGGGATGTCATCATGGCGAAACAGCCTTACCTCCAGACTTTCTTCGCCTGCGGTAACATGTGAATCGCGCATGTTAGCGCGAAACATCATGTGAACCTGATTGATGTGGGGAATACTGTAGACAGAATACAGTGAAGTAATTTTAACGGCGGTTCCGCATTCTTCCACCGTTTCTCTCATCGCCCCCTGCTCGACTGTCTCGCCATCCTCCATAAACCCGCCTGGCAGCGTCCACTTGCCATAACCCGGCTCGATAGCCCGACGACAGAGCAGGATATGATCCTCCCATTGCGGAATGGTTCCGACAACAATTTTAGGATTCTGATAGTGAATGTGTTGGCAGGCCTCGCAGACGAATCGCGGAAGATTATCGCCAGGAGGAATCGTGAGCGATGTGCGCGCGCCGCACTGACTACAGAATTGGATCGGAAGAATCATGGATCATGCACCTTAATACGAACCGAAGGCATGCTACACTCGCGTGCAAATGGCCGCAACACGGACTTAGAGGATGACGCGTGAAAGAGATATTTGTCCCAGCAACCATTACCGATTTGACGGTCATTGATCCCAACGAAATTCGCAACGTTGAACTGACCTTGCCGCAAGAGCATGAGTTCGGTGGAACGGTGTATCCGATCATCGACGAGATGCGTCCGGGAACCGCGTTTCTGGCGAAGCCATTTGGCGCGCGGACTGGGCGGCAACGTCGACGCATGTATACCAGATCGAATTCGTCGATTGATGCCAAGGGTGTGCTCCAAACGATTATTAACGATACCCACGCGGAGAAGGCTGATACGTCGGTTTGGTGGCAGACTGACGACGCCACAGCGTTTCAATCCGCTGGGGTGACGGTTCCTGTTCTTTTCCATGTCACGCCGGACGGAACCGCGCTGGTTCCGTACGAAAACTGTTCAGCGATTGAGGATTCGAATCTTCGCCTGGAGCCAGATGGCGAGTGGCCAACCATGCGGTTCATTGGCATTGCTCTTTCTACGGGAATCACCCCGTTTTTGGCGCACATTCGATATATGAAGACATTGAATTTTGGACGTACAGAGGCTAGCGCTGGAGTCCATTACAGTTTGGTGGTCAGCGTAAAGAATCCCAGGCAGCTGCTGGCACACGAGGAATTGAAAGAAATGGCAACAGCGTTTCCAGAAAATTTTGCCTATCAGCCCGTGTTGACTCGTGAATGGCCTGACGATTGGAGTCATGGAAGAGGACGCATCATGAATATCACCGAACTTCACAATGGGGCACAAAAGATTGACCTCGACCCATTGCTTGAATTTCTGCTGGACATTCAGAACGAGCATGTTCGTATTTGCGGGAACAGGGACGCATGCCGTCAGTTGGACGAAGGGCTTACGCAGTATGGCCTTCGTCCACGTAGTTTCAGGGCAGAGGCGTGGTAGCTGTCTCAAGGTTACATCGAACGCGATAATAGGCAAGAAGACGGATTTCTGTGTTGCCTATAGGCCTATTTCTCGCTGTTGAATTATATTTTGGCACAGCGTGGTTTAATCCCATTCACAGCGGTGCGCGGCAATGTATAATACCGACCGAGTCGCTTGTCGATTTCAGTTGGGTGGAACGAATTATTTTAAAACGAGGACCGTAAAGAAATGGGCGGAAGTAATCCCTATATAGAACAGAGCGATATCGAAACCGCGACACAGCCGTATACCATACAGTTCGTTGGTCCGGATTCGAGCGTCGAGGTCCAGGTTGATCCTGAGAAAGTCCCCTATGGGCCAACCGGGCTGCCGGGAAGTCTTTTAGACATTGCGTTGAATTCTGGCATCGACATCGAGCATGCCTGTGGCGGGGTTTGTGCATGTGCGACGTGCCACGTGATTGTGAAAGAAGGCATTGACTCTTGTAATGAAGGCACGGATGACGAATATGATCAACTTGACGAAGCGCCAGGCGTGAGCCTGCAGTCACGGCTGAGTTGTCAATGTGTCCCCAACGGGACCCAAAATCTCGTCGTCGAGATTCCTGCCTGGAATAAGAATTTGGTCAAGGAGAGTCATTAGTTCGTTCACAGAGTCCGCGCCTGACCTGTTCACTTCCGATGAGCTTGCGCTCATGGGAGATCAAACATTTTTCCAGGCCAAGGCGGCGATCATGCAGAAGGTTCGATCGACTCTTGAGGCGGTTCATGTCGCGCTGCAAGCTGAGCTGGAGGGAATCGACCTTCTCGCCCCTGTGGGTTTTGAGCCGACAGCCTGCCAATTTGTGAAAGGCGAGCATTTAGACCATTACCCGTATCAGTATCTCGATTTTCCAAAGCATTTCGTCCGTAAAGAAAAGTTTACGTTTCGTTCGTTGTTTTGGTGGGGGCATCACTTTGTGTTTGCAGTGATCCTTGAGGGCGAGAATCTCACTCGATATAAAAAGAATCTTATTAACCGTTATTCCGAGGTGGCAGACCGCAGTATCTATCTTTGTTTGGGACATTCGTTGTGGGAGTGGAGATATGGGGCAGGATATACGCTGGAATTGACCTCTGATCGGCGCACTGAAACGGCAGCGGTCCTCACCCATCGACCATTTTTTAAGCTCGCGCGGTTTATTCCCATGAACGACCCGCTTGTTGCTCAGGGGAAACTTGTTGTTGCCGGACGTGATGCATTGCATTCGCTCATTCCAGTTATAACTCATTGAAAACAAATGGAATATTATTCTCATGGAAGAACCAACTGTTGTAGAAAAGAAGCCTACGATTCTCACCCTCGATGCCGGAACCTACTATTGGTGCCAATGTGGAAAGTCTGAGACCCAACCGTTTTGTGATGGGTCGCATCAGGGAACTGATTTTGAACCGAAGCAATTTACCATCATGGAAACCACGAAAGTATGGTTATGTATGTGCAAGCACACGCACAATAGCCCTTTTTGTGATGGAGCGCATAAGGCATTGTAATGAGAATGAACATTCCCGTTTTTGATCGATCGTACGATGTCATTGTAATTGGAGGCGGCCACGCTGGATGCGAGGCGGTCTTGGCTGCGGCGAAAATGGGTTGCCGCACCCTCCTTCTCACTATGGCAATCGACAAGATTGCGCAGATGTCGTGCAATCCAGCCGTCGGTGGCATTGCCAAGGGTCATCTGGTGAAAGAGATCGACGCGTTGGGCGGTGAAATGGGCTACAACACGGACCGCGCTGGAATACAATTTCGCATGTTGAATATGAGTAAGGGGCCGGCAGTTCGAGCCTTGCGTGTGCAAACTGACATGCATATCTATAAAGAGGCTATGCAGCATACGTTAGGCCAGCAGCCGATGCTCGACATGCTCGAAGGAACGGTTGAGCGTTTGATCATCAAAGGATCGCGCATTTTGGGTCTGATAAGCCGAGATAACGATGGGCGGGAAGTACATTTCTGCGCGAAGGCTGTCGTCATGACATCCGGAACGTTTCTCAAGGGCTTGGCCCACATCGGGATGAACCATTTCCCTTCGGGGCGAGCTGGCGAGGCACCGGCGGAATCGCTCTCTGATTGCATGCGCGATCTTGGTTTTGCGGTCGGGCGTCTGAAAACAGGTACGCCGCCACGTCTCGACAAGGATTCCATCAACTTTGATGTCATGACCCCTCAGCCTGGCGATGATCCGCCAAAGCCATTTTCGTACCGCACGGAACGGATTTCAAACCCACAGCGATGTTGTCACCTTACCTATACTACCGAGGAAACGCATCGAATCATTGGAGACAATTTGGACAGATCTCCGATGTATCGCGGGGTCATCGACGCGGTGGGGCCGCGCTATTGTCCTTCGATCGAAGATAAAGTGGTGCGGTTCCCGGATCGGGCGGGACATCAGATCTTCGTTGAACCGGAAGGCCTTCACTCCAACCAGTTTTATCCTAATGGCATATCGACAAGCCTTCCCATTGATGTGCAGGTTGCATTTGTCAGAAGCATTCCAGGTCTGGAACATGCGACGATTCTCAGGCCAGGATATGCCATTGAATATGATTATTTCCCTCCACGGCAGTTACATCCAACATTGGAAACCAAGATCGTTGAAGGCCTGTACCATGCGGGGCAGATCAACGGAACGTCTGGGTACGAGGAAGCGGCGGCTCAGGGGTTGATGGCTGGAATAAATGCGGCTT